>JBBADV010000001.1 GCA_041656295.1 Kiritimatiellales bacterium
TAAAAAATCAATCGAGCGGTCGGCAACCCAGCTTGACTGGTGCGCCTCTGCCGGAAACTGTGACGGCTGGGGAATATAATAATATTCGCTGCGCATTCCGCCGTCTTCGATCACATATGAATACCCGTGTTCGCGCAGCCAGGCGGCATAGTCGTTGTCGCTTGCACCCCACACCTCTTCATGCCGGTCGCGGCTTTCAAAACCCCACATGCGCAGCGGGTCCGGCGAAAAGTGCATTTTGCCAATGCCGTGTGTCTGATAGCCGCCGCCGTTCAGTAGCTCCATAAAGCTGGAGAGGTTTTGCGGCATTGGAACGTTATCGGTGCAGTCCGTAACGTGTGCCGGCAGTCCGGTGATGAGGCTGCAACGGCCGGAAATACAAACCGGCGATGGCGAATAGGCGCGCGTAAAGGCGGTGCCTTCGCGTACCAGCCGGTCCAGTGCTGGCGTTTTTATAACGGGATTGCCCAGCGCCGCAATCATGTCAAAACGCTGCTGGTCGGTGAACAGAAACAGGATATTCGGTTTTTTCATTATACTACACTCCAGATTTAGACTGCACGCCGCGCTTCCAGTTTCCGGCGTGTTTCAGCGGCGCGTTCACTCGAGATTGGATAGCGGCTGACAAATAAAATAGCTAACAACAGCCCTGCCACCGGAATGGCAGAAAAGCAAATACGCATTGACTGAATGGCTTCCGGCGATTGTGCCGCGCCGAGTTTGGCGTCGAATCCACTGGCGTTAAGAATCACGCCGACAAACAGCAACCCAACCGATACACCGATTTTCATCACGTTGCTGTACATCGCACTGTACATGCCTTCGCGCCGGACTCCGGTATGCAATTCATCTTCATCGCAAATATCGGCGACCATCGACGGCGTGAGAATCCACAGGCATGAAAGTCCCGGCGACATCATTATGGCAGCAACAAACTGCAGCCACGGATATTCCGGAACATACATCACATACTTGAGCGCCGAACCGGCCATCGCCAGAATCAGCCCGCCGATCAGTGTTTTCTTTTTGCCGATTTTTGATGATATCCAGCTGATAATCGGCGCTGCGGTGATACCGCCGCTTAAATGGTAAATCATGCCGCCAAGTCCCATATACGTTGCAGCGGCTTTTGCATTGTCAGGAAATACATAATACAGATTAATGTATATTCCGAGCTGACCGATCATGAACAGTCCGAGACACGCACAGATGACAGCACCGATCAGCAGAAGAAATACCCGGTTTTTTAATGTCGTCAGCAGACTTGAAATCAGCGGGATTCGCTCTTTCCGCTGATTACGCACAAACCGTTCTTTTGAAGTCAGTGCCGGAATCGCAGTAGCGAAAATCATAATTCCTGCAAAGAACAGGGAAATCGTCTGCATCCCGTCCAGCGTATTTTCGAAACAGTCCATCTGTGTCAACCGGAATGTCCATTGAATAGAAATCCCTGCCAGTGCCGCAAAAAAGGCTGTAAACGCCATCACGCGCGTACGCTCATTATAATCCGGACTCAGTTCATAGCTGAGAGCACTAAACGGTACTGAAAAAATTGTATAACAGGTATAAAACAGGATCGAGCCGATCATAAACCATAAAAAATAGCCCGTTTCGTCCCAGCCGCCGGGCACACGCCAAAGCAGCACATACGTCAGTGCGGATAAAATCCCGCCGATGAAAATGTACGGGCGGCGGCGTCCAAAACGGCTGCGCGTATTATCCGAAATTCCGCCCATCGCCGGATCGGTGAATGCGTCCCAGAGGCGCGCGGCAAAAATCCCGAGGCTGACCAGCGCCGGATTTACACCGAGAAAAATATTAAACACCTGGCTGGCCATATTGTTAATGCTGTTCTGCATTAGATTATTCGCGGTGCCACCGACGCCAAAGGCGGTTTTCCTCCAGAACGATAAGGTACCCGCATTTTTTGTTATATTGTCTATTTTGCTATAATTCATATTTTTTCTATTGTCTTATCGCTTGTGTGCAGTGATGACGAATGTCTCAAGGGTCGATCATACGCCTGTTAACATATATCTATTCTCCGAGTTCTTTTTTAATAATTCCGTAGTCCACAATATTATGTTTTTTTTGCCACGTAATGCCCAGTAATGCGAGCTCTTGTACTTTTTCCGGCAACTGCTGTTCGAGATTTACAAATTCCGCCGGATCATTCTGCAGGTCATACAGCTCATATTGTATCCCTGGAATTTTAGACGAGATGTTGTAATTGTTCGGCTCGACAATCAGCTTCCACCGCCCGTTTTGAATGATCACCTGCTGACCTTTGTCGTTAAAAAATTGAATTTCCGGCGGCGAAATCTCTATGCCTTTAAACACCGGAAAAAGACTGCGGCCATCCGGTGCAGGAATCTCTTTTCCATTAAAAATTTTCGGATAGGTTCCACCGGCAATATCAAGGAATGTCGGCAGAAAATCGCCGACCCAGCCGATAGAGTCAGTGATGCTGCCGGCTTTAATCTGTTCCGGCCAGTGCGCAATCAGATGCGTTTTTAATCCGCCCTCCCACAGCAGCGATTTGCAGCCATAATACGGTTTGTTTAAAATATCCGCGACATGCGACGCCGCGCCGTTATCGGAGAGATAAATAATCAGCGTATTGTCAAATTCGCCGCGCGCTTTCAGTTCATCCACGATGCGGCCGATATTCTGATCCACCACATCCAGCATCGCAGCATGAACCGCCAGCGTGAGTTTATAGTCTTCAATCTTTTCCGGCGTTTTCAGCGCAACGATTCCGTTGGTGGCAAATCCGGCAGCGGTTGCAAATTCGTGATAGTGCGCGTCCGTTGGAAGAAGATTTTCACGCACCAACCCTTCTGCGCGTCTCTTTTCAACCCCGGCGAGATTATCATAACGCTTTAAATATTTCTCAACGATCTCCTGCGGCGCCTGCAGCGGTTTATGCGGCGCACGATACGCCAAATACATAAAGAACGGCGGAGCATTTTTTTCTGCGGTTGCGCCGCGAATCATTTCAAGAGCTCTATCTGTTAAACCGTCCGTATCATAAAACGCTTTAGCGGTTCTCCCGTGGTTCGGCGTGAATGTACTTTTATAGCGCCTTGGATTCTGTTTTTCGATGTAACAGAACATGGAATAGATTTTGTCGTACGGAATCGTTGCCGGCCAATTGCCTTCTACATAATCCTGCGGATCCTCCGGCGTAAAAAAGAAATGCGTTTCGCCCTCAATCATGCCGAAAAATTTGTTGAATCCGCGCTGCAGCGGCAGCGTGTTATATTCCGCATCAATTTCCGCCGGCGTTAATTCCCAGCCCGGATGCGCCGCTTTCCACTGTTCCTGCAGCGCCGGATTGTCTTTCATCAGACTGCCGCCGAGATGCCACTTGCCCGCCATCATGGTGTGATATCCTGAGGATTTCATGACTTCGGCAATTGTCGGGAATTCGCCGGACAGACGCCCCCGATATGCCGGACGCTGCAGTTCACGATCCCATCCGCCGAGTGTTCCGGCAGCAAAACCGACTGCCGAGCAGTCACGGCCGGTCATAATCGACGCACGCGTCGGGCTGCACCGTCCGTTCGTATAAAAATTGCGGAAGCGCATTCCGGCGCGACCCAGCGCATCAATATTCGGCGTATCAATTTCACCGCCGTAACAGCCGAGATCGGTGTAGCCGGAATCATCCGTTACGATTAACAGAATATTCGGGCGTTCCGGCATTTCTGTTTTTGTGCCGGACATCGCGAACGACGAGGCCGCCGTCGCCAAAAAAAATTCTGCGGCGATTGTTTTGCGGTTTCGCAGAGATTGAACCGCGGATAACGCGGATATAAACGGATAAAATTCAAACCACGAATTAACACGAATCGACGCTAATGCCGGCGTTTTCCCAAAAAATGAAATCGGGAAGAGGCACGAGGCAATAGATGAAATGAGCTCAGCAGCTTTGCGCGGAAAAAATCTGCGCGCAAAGGCGCGGAGAAGAAGGAGGCTTTTTACAGAAGGAAATGAAGGTGAACGATGAATGACTGGAGGGATGCCGGCCTCGGCATCCGCGGTCGCAGAGGCCTGCGACCCTCCATCAAAAAAAAGATTCCTTCGCGTTCCGTTGCGTCCTTCTGTTAAATTTTTCCATCCGTTTATATCCGCGTTATCCGCGGTCTGACCTGAAAAAATCCGGCGCTGAATTATTTTTTTTATTTTCACTCTCCCAATAAAGCTGCTTTCAGGATCTGATTCGGTATTTCATAGACCGCTGGAGAAGTTTCGACGGAAATCATTCGCCGGTTTCATCATTATTGTGCTCCAAACACTTTTGTGATGTGCCGGTTTTTACGGTAACAGGCGTCAATCAGATCGCCGAGCTGCGCTTCGGCAAGACCGATGCAGGTATCCGCCGCACCGTAATAAATTTTCACGCTGCCGTCATCCTCCGGAATTGCATTGCAGGTGAACACCACATTCGGCACGCGGCCGACCTGCTCATACAGTTCCGCCGGCCACAGCACCGCATCTTCACCGCGAGCAATCACTTTCGATGGATCGTTCAAATCCAGCATGCAGACACCAAGGCAGTAAATCAGCCCGTTACAGGTGTCGCCGACGCCGTGATAAATTTCCAGCCAGCCTTTTTCCGTTTTAAGCGGAACCGCACCGCCGCCGATTTTATGCCGGTCCCATAGCGACGGGCGTACATCCATCAACGGAACTGAATCACGCCAATGAACCAGATCGTCTGAATAACTGAGATACATCATTGACGGCCCGCGCGGGTCGCCCATCGGACGGTCGAGACGCACGTGGCGTCCGTTAATTTTTTCCGGGAACAAAACGCCGTTGCGGATCGGTGCGGGCGTGCGTTCCTGCTCAATACGTTCATAACTTACGAAATCTCTTGTCTTCACTAATCCGAGACTGATGCCGTATTCAATAGAAGTACTGGCATACATAATGAAATAGTCATCCCCGATTTTTGTAATGCGCGGATCATACACGCACTTCTCAGTATAACCCGGCTCAAAGCCCGGCCAGTCCACCGGTTCCGGATCCACTGTAAATTTTACACCATCTTTGCTGCGCGCCAGCCAGAACACAATCGGTCCGGACGCTACAGCGGCATCCATCATCACAATATATTCGCCGTTGTGTTTAATCGCGCCGGGATTCAGCACATACATTACATCCGGCGGCATATCCTGCGGAGCAATCACCGGATTATTTTCATTGCGGGTAAATATACTCATTGCAAATACCTTTCTTTTTTACAGTTTTCTTCCAGCTGCCGGTCAAACAGCAGCATCGCATTTTTTAATTCATTAACTTTTTCCGGATACACCGCAGCCAGGTTATTCTGTTCGCCAATATCTGTACTAAGGTTATAAAGTTCCGGCTGGTTGTTTTCGAATTTCAGCTTCCAATTCTCATGCCGGACACCGGATATTGCGCCACGGGATGCGTAATAAAAAAATGTATCGTGCGGTAATTGAGCATCGTTTGCCCCGGACAGCAGTGCGACGATGTTTTTCCCGTCAAATACTCTATCTTCCGGCAGCGGAGCAGCAGCAAGTGCTGTGAATGTGGGCACAAAATCCATCAGGGTCGCCAGTTGGTCGCAAACCGTATTTGCCGGAATATAGTGCGGCGACCAGGCAATACAAGGCACGCGGTGTCCGCCTTCATAGCTTGTACGTTTTCCGGCACGAAATGGATGCGCACTGCCGCCATGATGTTTTTTTTCAAGCCAGGGGCCGTTGTCGGAAGTAAAGATAACGTATGTGTTTTTATCTAATCCTGTTTTTCTCAATTCCTCTAAAACCTGTCCGACAGAGTCATCAATTTCTGCAATCGTCTGACGGTAGGCACTGTCAACATCCGGCTCATAAAATGATTCTGAGACGAATAACGGGACGTGAGGCGTCGTATACGCAAGCATAAGAAAAAATGGATGCTTCCGGCTTTTGCGGATAAATGAAATTGCCTCGGTGGTAAACCGCTGTGTTAATCCGGTAAGATCAACCGGCTGCTCAATAACAGTTGTGTTCCGGATGAGCGGGATATCCCATTGCCGCCAGCTTTCATTACGGCTGCTCCGCCAGGTCTCATCAAGATTTGTTACAGAGACTTTTGCCGCCATTGCCTCAGGACTGTCATGGGAGTCCATATCCGTACTGTAAGGAACACCGAAAAACAGATCAAATCCGTTTGAGGTCGGCAGATGTTCAGGGCGATGTCCAAGGTGCCACTTCCCGATACAGGCGGTTGTATATCCTGCCGAACGGAGCAATGATGCAATCGTCGTTTCCGCCGGTCCGATTCCGCTTGCTGAATCCGGGAAAAACACTCCGATATGCAGCCCCTCGCGTTTAGGATATCGTCCAGTCATCAAAGCCGCACGCGACGGAGAAGAGACGGACGCCGCCGCATAAAATGAAGTAAACTTCATTCCTTCCGCCGCCATCCGGTCAAGTTGAGGCGTTACATTTTTCTCTGACTCAAAGCAGCTTAAATCGGCGTACCCCATGTCATCCGCCAATAAAACAATGAAGTTCGGTTGTTCAGTATACTCTTTTTTACAACAACCGGCAAAAAGTGCTCCCATGGCAGCAACGGCAGTGCAATTAAAAATTCTTTTGCTCATCCGTCATCCCTTTTAGAAAACACTCCGTATCAGACAATATTTTTTCTGAGGAACGGAATTCTATCAGTGTAATAAGAGCTTCTTCTGCATCAGCTTTTTCACCGGTTCCAGAAAAATGCAGTTCGTGTTTCCCCGCGTCAAAAAACAATTCGCCGAAATCCAGTTCGGTATCGGTGGAAATGTGGGGCAGGCATTCCTGCCTGCCCTTTTCGCAGGCAGGAATGCCTGCACCACAATTTTTTCCAGTTGTAAATGTGGAAGCGGCATCCCTGCCGCTGGCCAGAGGCTGGCAGCCGCTTCCACTTTTATTTCCGACAACATTCAACACAATCGGCAGGCTTTTAGAGAAATTTTTACCCGTTACGATCACGCGGTATTTTCCGGCAGTAATCACTTCTGCTCCGAACACAACAGAGTCTTCCGGTGCCGCAAATCCGCCGGATTTGCCGTGATAAGAATACGGTGAGCGGGCATTGCCGAATACTTTTAATGGTGCATCCCCCGGGATGGTATCCGGCAGAATAAAATCT
Source organism: Kiritimatiellales bacterium (assembly GCA_041656295.1). Lineage (NCBI taxonomy): Bacteria > Pseudomonadati > Kiritimatiellota > Kiritimatiellia > Kiritimatiellales > Kiritimatiellales bacterium. Next base: position 7,156 of record JBBADV010000001.1, read on the forward strand.
GTCAGGTTGCCGCTGGCGGTGTTTTTATAGCGTGGATCACCGATCAAAAAGTACGGCATGGTTAATGTACGGCGTGAACTGTTCACCAGACGATTCCACTGCTGCCGGCAGTCCTCCGCGAATGCTGCGGTGAGCTGCGGCAATTTACCGGAAAGGTTATTCGATTCCGGCGCATCGGTTTTGGCATCATACAACTCGACTGCACCGCCCGGCAGATGATGGAATTTATATTCCGGCGTATAAAGTACAGCATGAACATCTTTTGTATAATCCGTTTCGGAAAGATCGTTAATTATACCGATCCTGTCACGTTCCATCGGCAGCGGCATACCCGGCGGTGCAATCGGCAGACGAAAATATGCCCGCTCCTGATCCGGCAGCTGCGGATTCATTAACACCGGCTTTAAGCTCAGCCCTTGAAACGGCAGATGTCCCGGCACAATTTCATCTGAAATGCCGGCAAGGTCGAGGATGGTTGGCAGAATATCCTCTACCGCTCCGAGCTGTGCCCGCTCGCCGGCCGGAATTTTTGCCGGCCAGTGTACAAAAAACGGCACGCGGATTCCGTTTTCCCAAAGCTCAGATTTACGCCCGCGCAGATTGAACGGATTGCGGTTTTCCCAATCAGCGCCATCCATCGGCGTGCCGCCGGTACGCGGACAAACCGGCGTGGCGCCGTTATCACTCATATAAATAACCAGTGTGTTATCCGTTTGTCCAAGCCGGTCAAGCGCTGTAAAAATTTTTCCGGCGGCGGCATCCATCTGTTCAATCATTCCGTACAGTTCCGCCAGCGGTTTTGAATAGCCTTTTTGCCGCAGCGGCGCGGAAAATTCCGGCGCAGAAACCCAGGGTGAATGCGGTGCAATAAATGCCGTTACAGCCAGCCACGGTTCTCCGGCGGCAGCATTCCGTTCAATAAACCGGATGGTTAAATCTGCAAGGATGTCGCTGGTCCAACCGGAAAACTCCTGCATTATTCCGTCAAAATCTAACACCGGATTTTGATGTGCGTATTCTGTAACAAGAACTCCGCTTTCCGTGTATCCGGTATTATATGTGCGGAATTCCGGCGCACGTGTATCCCATTTTCCAAAGTGTGCGGTGCGGTATCCTGCCCGCCGGAAATATTCCGGCAGTAAGACTTCGTCGCGATTAATGTATGCACGCGAACGCACGCCCCATACACCGGCATGAAAATGATTGCGCCCTGTCAGCAGTGCGGTGCGTGCCGGCGCACAGGCCGGAGCGGAAATAAAATCGGTGAATACCGCGGATTCGCCGGCGAGACGGTCAATGTTCGGCGTATGCACCAGGGGATTATTATATCCGATATCACCGCTGCCCTGATCATCTGCAACGATTAAAAGAATATTCGGACGTTCATACGCAACCGCCGGCAACAGCGGCAGCGCCAGGCATGCCAGCAGCTCATTTGCTTTCATTCAGACAAAATCCTTCCGTATGCCCTTAACAGCATTGCTTATTTTTTGCCTCTGTTTTGCCGCAATCAGTTCGCAGTGAACTCGATGCCTGAAATACTAATATTCCAGCCCAGGGTGCCGTTGTTGATAATATCTCCAGCGGCAAAATCTACTGCACGAATTGCGCGCCCGGCGGCATCAGAAATATTAATCCGGCGCTGATACAGCGATTTTCCGTCCGCCTGCCGCAATGTGGCGACGATGATTTTAGCATCGCATTCGAATTCAATCCGATATGCTGTCCGGCCTTGCAAATCAACGTTCGGGGCATCCCCCGGAGAACGGGGGACACCGCCCGAATCTATGAAATTAAATGTAAAGTTACCGGCCGGACGGATCACTGCCTGCACAACGGTCGCAATTCCGCGATTATCACTGCTGCCGAAAGAAAACAGACTTTTTTCGGCATACGCGCCTTTTTTATCGGTTGAACCGGCGGCATACAAGCCGAACAATACCGGTCCGCTTGGTGAGCCGCTCAGCGAAAACTCAATTGAAATTTTCCAGTTTTCGTCCAGCGCCAACGGCTTCTCCGAGGCAATCCACGCGGTGGAAGGTGCCGTCCGTGAAATCAGTTGCAGATTTTTTCCTCCGCCGGCACTTTCCACCGACAATTCGTAACTCCCGGTTCCATTAAGCACAAATCCGGAGTTGCTTCCTGCCGAATCCAGCAGATTGGTTGAGAACGTACCGGTCGATGCAATTTTCCCGATCGTATAATTATTAAAATCCACCGGTGCCCCGAAGATTGAAACTCCGGCAAATAGCAGGCAAGAAACTGTCTGTATCTGTTTCAGCTTCCTCATGACTTTCTCCTGAAATTTAAAAACACCGGTGGACTTTTCCCTTCTACCGGCCAATCAATTTACGGCCGGCAAGTCCGGTAATTGCTGAAATAATTAATAAACTGACCGTTCCCGCTTCCGGGATTGTTTCAATACTGTATACATCAACGTTCCATCCTTTTGTTTCGTGGTTTATCACATCTCCGAGCGCAAATTTCAGAGCATCGCCGGTAATATTTGAACCGAAAGATCCAATCGCATTCGTGGTCGACAGCATTGTCGTGACGCCATTTTTCAGCGTCGTAATCACGTTGATGCCGTCGCACTCAAGCGTATACGTATACTTCGTAGCACCTGTCAGATCTAAAGCGCCGGCAAGCGTCGCCCATCCCGGAAGTTTTCTCTCATTATTTTCTGCGTACATTAAAGAGACATTACCGTTAGGACGGGCCAGCAGTGCGGTCGCACCCCGCACGTCGGTGCTGGCGGTATTCCCGGCCTCCGCTCCAGTAAGACCATCCGCGTCCACCACGGTCGCGTTATATATGCCCATAAAAACAGGACTGGTGGCGGGGGTGGACGTCAGAGCGAAGTCAACTGAAACCGACCAGGCGTCGGACAGTTTAAATGTCTGCTGTGAACTGAGCATCGCCACGTCTGTATTCTCGACCGAATTCAGCCGCAGTACGTTGACACCCAAGCCGTCCGTCGCAATGACGGCGGTCCCGTCGCCTGTTACAGTGATATCCCACCCCGCTACGGTCGAAACCGCGCCGGTAGTGAAGGTGCTGAAATCAACCATTCCGGCTGATCCGTGATGTGCGGCAACCGTTGCCGCGATTACTGTTGCAAGTAAACGAATACTTTTATTCATTCCTGCCTCCTTTTGGGTTGGTTGTAGTTATGCCTGCGCCATTTATCTGCCGGCATCCGTCCCTCGGATGTACCGGAAATATAAATGCTGCAGGCGCGATTGGTTTTTCAAAATTCATCAATTTAATGCAGTGTTTCTTTTATAAGCTGAACCCTGCAGTCCTCTTTTTAAAATGTTGCTGTTTCAATACTGTATACATCAGCGTTCCATCCTTTTGTATCGTTGTTTGTCACATCTCCGAGTGCAAATTTCAGGGCATCGGCGGAAATATTTGAACCGAACGATCCAATCGTGCGCGTGGTCGACACCATCGTCTCAGCGCCGTTTTTCAGCGTCGCGGTTACGTTGACGCCATCGCACTCAACCGTATATGTGTAGCGCGTAGCGCCCGTCACATCTAAGCCGCCGTTAAGTGTCAATTGCGCCGGATTTTTTCTCTCATTATTGTCTGTGTAAATTAGTGAGACATTACCGGTAGGACGGGTCATCATTGCAGTCGCGCCCCGCACGTCGGTGCCGCCGGTATTCCCGGCTTCCCCTCCAGTAAGACCATCCGCGTCCACCACAGCCGCATTATATACGCCAAAGAAAACAGGACCGGTGGCGCCGTTGGTCGTCATAGCGAAGTCAACTGAAACCGACCAGGCGTCGGACAGTTTAAATGTCTGCTGTGAACTGAGCATCGCCACGTCTGAAGTCGCGATTGAATTCAGCCGCAGTACGTTGACACCTGCGCCGTTCTTTGCAATGACTGCGCTCCCGCCGCCCTTTACAGTGATATCCCAGCCTGCCACGGCTGAAACCGCGCCGGCAGTGAAGGCGCTGAAATCAACGGTGCTTCTGGTGATATTTTCAGCCGCTTTGATTTTCTGCGCCGGAATGCTTTGCAGCAGATGCCCAACTTCTGCATAACGTCCCGCGATATACGCCAGATTTAATTTGCGAAGAAGCGCTTCCAAAATGGCGGCCTCTTCCGGTTCAACGCGCATTGCGCTATATGCCGTCTGCATTTTTTCTATCACAGTTCTAAGCATCTCACCCATTTCCGCCGGAACACGGCAGGCGAAATTTTCCGGCATGATGGGTTGAGTTCGCGTTAAACAGAGTACTTCGAACGGCGCGAGTGTAATTTCGAATTCACCGGAACTGTTTACTGTAAATTCGCGATTGCTGATCGTCGCTCTCAGCGGCGCGTTATCCGTGAGGCGCAACACACACGGCATTGCATTCGGCAGGCGGTTGACAAAATAGATCCAGCTTTGATTTCCGGCATTGTAATAACGGACTCTCACCGGATCTTCAGCTCCGGGCAGATCCATAAAATCAAACGCCGGAATCGAACGGTAGCTGGCATAAAATTTTGAAAATTCATCAATGCCGCCGTTATCCGGACAGCCCCACCAGCCGTGAATAATCCGGTGCGCATCCTGATTGGCCAAGGTGTCTGCCATGTATTCGCGCATGTACTCCTGAGAAGGAACTACATTTGCAAATGCGTGAATCGGACCGTTCACCCGGCCCTCCCACGCACCGAAAGACCACCAGTAGGATGGGATTCCGATCTCGTGCCACGGCAGGAATTCGAGATTTGAAAAATAGGAGATAAATTTACCGCGTTCCTTGTGTGACGACACCAGCGCATCCACGGCCGGATTAAAACAGTCATACCGGTACGTCGCTTCAAATCTGTGCGGCCGGATACGGCCGCTTTCCGGCGTAATTACAGGAAGCAGAGCAATATCTGAATCATCTTTGTAAAGCGCAAAGTCTATGCCGCATTCTTTCCAGTAACGGTTCAATCCATCGTCCGAAAGCGGCCAGTCGCGATTCTCCATCGCAAACGCACCGTTATATCCCGCCAGCGAGATAAGCAGTTTTGCGTCCGGATTATAGCTGCGGATAATTCCGGCGAGATGTTTATAAAATTCGCGGAATTTTTTACAGCGCCAGTTAATCCACTCTTCCCGCGCATTCTGCATCAGCCAGTCATACCGCGCGCTGAACCGGCGCCGAAGAGATGCATCCACATCTACGTTGATTCCGGTGTCCGCTTCAAAACGCTGTATATTATAATCGCTGTATCCTTGCTGCAAATCAGCAAAATACGGTCGCCCTCTGTTGTCATGGTTACTGGGAAGAAAATTAACTCCGCCAAAATTGGAATACTGCCCGAATTTTTCAGCATACAAGCGCACCTGCGTTTCAAACGCTTTCTGCACGACCGGATTCAATGGGTCGTAATTGTCTGCGAAATAATCATCCGCAGCGATGCAATCCACGATTAGAGGATTGTCTCCGGAAATAATCTCTTCCATCGTGTTTTTCGTGCGCAAATACTCTTCCGGAATCAGCTTGGCGATCGCTCCCGGCATTTTCCCGCCTTTATACGTGGTTTGGCTGTTTAAGGCGGCGTAAAATACAGTCCCGTTGCGGTTCAGCATTAACGCGCCGAGATCCGCCCAGCCGGGAATCCAGCCGCGGGATGACATCCGCCAGGATGCTGAAATCTGGTTGCTGTTAAGCGCTGTATCCCCCTCGTAACTGGTTACGAGCATGTGCCACAAATTCTGTCCGCTGTAATTCAGATAATCAATGGTCCGGTTCCATTTTGTTTCCCAGAAATTGTTCAAGCGAACCTGATCATATTGAGAAACAAGGTTAAACCATTCTGTCCCTCCCATCGACGGATCCTCGTCCCACAGCCCGATCGTCCGGCGCGGCAAACCTCCAGCCAGTTCAACCTGCCGTTCCGGCAGCGGGCCGGCATTTTCATATAAACGGATTTCAGCCAATGCCGGTCCGTTTTGTCCTTCATATTTATGGTAGTTATAACAGCCGACCATAATATTGGTTGAATCCGGCCAGAACAGAAGCCGCTTCATCTGCATTGTTCCGCTTAACAGGTGATCACCTCCGCTGATGATTCCCACCGTATCCAGTCCTTGCGCACTGACATGACCATCCTTTTCCTGAAACACTGCCACCATGAATGTCCGGGCGGCATCATCCGGATAATAAATTTCCAGCCAGTGCGGTCTGCCGGGATTTTTTAATGGCTCCATCCGGTAGGCAAATCCACTGAATGCTTCATTGAGCGCTTCGCGATAAGCCCCAACCGTTTTGTACTGAACTGAAACATGTCCGTCGTCCCGGTATTTTTCCGGCCCAATATCGGCTGTGCAGTCAATCTGTTCAATCAGCGTCATTGCAGCGGCTTCTCCGGGAGCCAGTGGCGGTCTTGCTAGCTGAGCCGGCGATTGATCGATTGCAACAATTTCATACGACCGGATCTGCCGGCCGCTGGAATTCAATAGATTCAACCGGTAAAGCCCGGCAACAGGAGGCGCAACGTTAACGGGAATGACGCATTCCTTCCCCGCATCCAGCGTCACCGGAATTTCTTCAGTCTGAATGGCGCTGCTTCCGGCAGGATGAATCATCATCTGGAAAGAAGTATCCACCTGTTGATCCCCGCCATTAATAAATTTCAGACGTATAGAATTATCTTTCCCGGCGAATGCTGCATAATCCAGCAGATCAATATTAAGCCCCGCCTCCTGGTAATAAATCTTCATTACATCCGCATGACTCAGCGCATAATTGTAAATTGACACTTCATCCAGAACACCGTCGATTTCAGCAAAACTGAATTTCGTAATGGGTTTCCTGAGCGGTTCGAAAATAGAAGAGACACATAAAAACTTTCCGTCAAGATACACTCGAGCCAAACCGGAATCGCTGTCCCAGGTGATCACATAATGGTGCCAGGTATCCTTCATAATCTGCCGGTTTCCGCTGGCATAAATGTCATTACCCGACGACCATTTAAGCCGGATAAAGTTCGACAGGAGGAACCGGAGACGCTGGCTGCCCGCTTCGGCAGTGAATACTGTATGACGCTCACCTTCCGCATCGGCGCCGGCGCGGCTGATATGCCAGCCGTTTCCTTCCGGCTCCCAGTTCAGCTTAATCCACATTGCAACCGAACCTTTTCTGCTGGAAATATTATCTTTTCCGGAAAAATCGAGCTGTGAATTTTTATCAAGCTGTGCGCCGTTTCCTATAAGACCGGGCGCTGCTTTTATATTCTGTATAGTAAGCGGCCGGGAGGCGCCGGCTGATTCATCCGCCTCGTTACCGGTTAAAAATGACAGCTTGAACAGGCGCTTAGGAACCTCATCCTGAACTGTTTTTTCCTGCAACGGAGCGCGCGCCGTTTTTAATTGTCCCGCAAACTCTGTTTTTACTTCCTGGGCGGTCAGCGGACGATTGTACACTTTCACATCATCAATCACGCCGCGCGCATAATGCTCACCGCGCCAGGTCACAGATCGTCCAATATGGATCTGACCGTTCTTGCGCGGTGTCCAGGTTTTTGGATTTTCCCGGACTTTTTCACCGTTTACATAAATCTGTAACCCCTCTTTATAATTCCACAAACAGGCAATATGCACCCATTCACCGGGAATCCAGCTCCGGACACTGGTCAGACACGCCTGCTCATGATCAATCTCAAATCGCAATTGACCTGTCCGCGTGATTAAAACTTTCATTACATTGGGATTTTTAAACTCTTCTGTTCCGCACAGAAAAAGCCCCAGATCAATATCTGTAAGATCCAGCGATTCCGGGCGATACCAGAACGAGAGTGTCCCCTGCTCTTTGTCCAGATTATCCACATCCGCAATCATTACGTTTTCGCCCTTTCGGAAAACGGAAAGCCCCCGGCCTTGGTATCCCTCTGCAAACTCTGGATAATCCGCATACGCAGCCGCACCGGTAAAAGAATATTCAATATAATTATCATTCTCAAATGAGAGGTGCAGAAGCAGTTGCAATGGTTTTTGCACTGAAGAAAATTCGAACGAAAATCCGAATAAAGCTGTATAAAACAATACACACAAGGGCAAAAGAAGATTCTTCTTAATCGGCAGCATATAATTCGATCTCATCTTTTCCTTTCTCCTCGCCAGAGTACGGGTGCCATTCTTGATAGCTGTATGCTTTATTTAATAATGTTTCGTTTTATGTAAATTGCATTTTCATAAATAAAATATCATCCAATTTCAAGAAAGGTATTAATTATTTATCATCATGTCAATACAATGGTGCAAAAATTTTTATGATAATATTGATTTTTTATTTTAGTTTGTTGACGAATGTTTCTGAAAAGTTTTAACTGCTATTGAATTGAATAGGAATACAGTGTATTTTCGGGAAGAAATGAAAAAAACAACTATTTATACGCTAGCCAAAGAATTAAATCTCAGCCCGTCAACCATCAGTAAAGCGCTGAATAATTCTCCGAATATTAACGCTGAAACCGCCGCACTCGTCCGCCGGAAAGCTGCCGAACAGGACTTTACCCTGCGCCCGTTCGTCTCGCGCAGTACGAATATCTGCGCGGTATTACAGACGACCGGCATACAGGATAACTGCTTTACCCCCTACACGATCGCTGTAATGCAGGGAATGATGGAGTATCTGCAGGAGCATGAACTGGAATTTTCAATCCTTAACGACAGCGCTGAACAGTTGAATAACGGAACGCTGCAACGACAGCTTGGTAAGCGGAACGTCAACGGGGCGGTTTTAATTAACATCAATAAAGACTGTTTTTTTTGGCGGGAACTTGACCGCCATGAATTTCCATATTGCAGCCTGCTGACTGACCATTGTAACCCGCAGCGGCAACTGTCAATCGACAACTCTCAGGCTGCCGAACAGGCAATTGACTATCTGCTGCAGCTCGGACACCGGAATATCGCCGTACTGTCAACGCCGATCGGCACAAAGCGCGTTAATGGTTACCGAAAAGCACTGGAACGCGCCGGACTCCAGCCAAATCCTGATTATATTATTCAGGCTGATTATGAAATTGACGGTCTGGTATTTGGACATAGCTGCGTGACAGATTTATTCCGCCGGAAACCGGAAATTACCGCCCTGCTGGTGATGGGCTCACGCGCAGCGATCGGCGCAATGCATGCATTTTATCACCTCGGAATTTCAATTCCACAGCAGGTATCGCTGATTGCATTCGACGATGCGCCGGAAGCAGCCTATTTGAATCCGCCGCTCACGGTCATGCGCGTTCCAAATAAAAAACTCGGCTACTCCGCCGCCCGATGGGTTCACCGGATGATCACCGGTACCGCCGGAAATGATATCCGGATTCAGGAATCATGGATGCGCGGAGAACTCGTTGTGCGCGGCAGTACCGGCCAGCCGCGCAACCAGCCGGGGCAGTTGAAATGAAAAAATCTGAATCTGCAAAATGAATATAGTATGCGCAAAACAATCTGTATGAGTACAAAACGGATTTAAATTTGAAGGAGAATATTTGTATGAGCACCGCCAGACGGTTTTTAATTTTCGGCGCACATCCGGATGATCCGGATGTATATACCGGCGGACTGGCGATCCAGCTCGCGAGCGCCGGGCATCAAGTAAAATTTGTTTCGTTAACGGACGGCAGCGCCGGGCACCATATCCAGCGCGGCATGGAACTGATCTCCCGGCGCTATGCTGAAACACAGGCCGCTGCAAAACTGGCGGGGTTGACCGAATATCAGGTAATGAACAACCGTGACGCAGAACTGGAAAACACCTTAAACAACCGGGCTGAAATTACCCGGATTATCCGTAATTTTTCTCCGGATGCGGTGATTACCCACCGGTTGTGTGATTACCATGCGGATCATCGCACCACAGCTCAGCTGGTGCTGGACACATCATTTCTGGTGCAGGTGCCGAATTACTGTCCTGATACGCCGCCGCCGGCCGTCAATCCGGTCTACGCACACTGCGGTGACCCGTTTACCGATCCGCGCCCGGTCCGGCCTGATGTTGCGGTTAATATTGATCCGGTCATCAATGATAAATTTAAACTGCTCGATTGCCATACATCTCAGTTTTACGAGTGGCTGCCATGGATTCAACGGCATCCGGATTTCAATAACATCAATAAGTGGTCATGGATGGAAAAACGGCGCTATCTGGATGAAATCTGGGGTGCCAGAAACCGGCAGGCGGCAGACAATGCCCGCGATGTACTGATTGAACTTTACGGCAAAGCCGGCCGCAATTGCGTTTATGCAGAAATTTACGAACAAACCCCTTATGGCCGTCAACTGCCGCTGAAAGAATTCCAGCGCCTTTTTCTTCCATAACACGGCACAGCGCCGAAGAAATCGATCTCCGTTACTTAAAAAATAAACAGGTCTCTCATGGATTCATACAGTATTTTCTCCATTGTGCTTTTCACCATGGCTCTTTTTATTTCTGGATTATCGCACTCCGTCACCGGCTTCGGGTTTGGGATTGTCTCCATTGCGCTGCTCGGCCTGGTGATGGACATTAAAGAAGCCTCTATTCTGCTGGCGCCGCTGAGTTTTTTATTAAATCTGTATCTCCTGTATAAGCTGCGGCATCACGTACGCCTGAACGGTCTGATTCCGCTGTTAATCACCTATCTCATTTGTGTGCCGTTCGGAGGAATTCTATTGTTTTCCGTTAACGAAAAATTTCTGAGCGCATTGCTGGGCGGCTTAATGATATTCGCCGCCATTCAGCGCATCATGGCCGGATGTCGCAAAAAAGAGATACAGAAAACCTGGCATCCGGTTGCGGGCGGCGTTCCATGCGGCATTGCGGGCGGACTGCTGACCGGCGCATTCGGAACCGGCGGACCGCCGGTCGTCAGTTTTCTGCTGAACCGGAATCTGGACCGGTTTACCTTTGTCGCAGCAACTCAATTGCTGTTTACACTGGGAAATGCAATCAGGGCGGTTCAGTTTCTGCACCGGGGCAATCTGGAAATGAACGATCTGAACCTGTTACTGCCCGGCATGTGCGGCATGATCAGCGGCGCGTTGTTCGGCCTCTGTTTATTACGACGGATGTCTGAAACGGCATTAACCAGAGTTCTGGCCGGATTTTTAATCTTCACCGGACTCTGGTTCTTATATAAAGCATATTAGTCTCAATTTGATCTGACAGTCAGCCCTGTCAGGAGCGCGATTAATTTGCAGCGTTTTTTGTTTAGGGCGTGTTAACACAAACGTAAGAATTCCACGATGAACGCGAAGACAATGAATCCTAAAAACATAATATCCAGTTTGTCATACCGGGTGAATACCCGGCGATAGGATTTCACCCGCCGGATGAGTCGCTCAACCTCATTCCGTCTTTTATAGATTATTGTATCGTAATCCCATGGGTTTTTCCGGTTCGGGCTGGGCGGAACAACGGGTATAAACCCCGGCGCCTGAGCCGGTTCCCGGGTTTCATCCCCTTCATACGCACGATCCATAAGCAGCCGGCATGGTTCCGGGATTCTGCCCATACGCATCAGCAGTTCTCTGCCCCACGGCGCGTCACCCTCGTTGCCGGCAGACAAGCAGAAAATTACTGCCTGACGAGCAGTTGCGGCAACCAGATGTATCTTTGCGGTTTGTCCGCCCCGTGACCGCCCGATGGCTTGCGGGCCGTTTTTTTCAACGCCCTGCAGGCCCGCAGGCATCCGGGTGAACCCGGACGCTGGTGCTGTCCAGTGACATGGCGTCGATCCGGACATAAAGCATAGCCTCTTCCTGCAGTTGAACAAAAATCCGGTTCAGTACGCCGGCTTTTGCCCAGCGGCTCATGCGGGTGTAAATGGTATGCCAGTTGCCGAATTCCGCCGGCAGCGCCCGCCATTTACAGCCGTTTTCGAGCGCATAGAGAATGGCATTCATCACGGTTAGATGATCCAAAGAGACATTGCCGCGCTGCGTCGGAAACGCATCGGCTATCCGGTCATATTGTTTCTGCGTAAGTTTCATGCGGCATTTTTACAACCATCCGCAAATAAATGCAATAGTGTTAACACGCCCTAGTCCAATTATCCAAGGCGTGTTGAACGATTTTACACCCAAAACTAATATGAATTGCAAGTTTTTCGGAAAGAACTGGGGGACACCGTGTTGCATCAAAAGATCGTTTGCCATTTAAATTTATCGCTATTATTGGTAATTCGCGTTTTATTGCTTGTTCTATTTCCCAATGTACAAATTTGTGTAAATATCTAGTTTTTTCACCGATTAATAAAAGGAACATTTTAGAGTTTCTCAATCGTTCAGCTAATTGCGCTTTAATGGATTCTTCTTTACTAGAATCTCGCGCTTGGCATAAATCATGCGCATCATAAAAGTTAAACGAAAAACCATCATTCTGTTTCCATGCCGTCATCAACCGATAATAATGCATGTCAGAATCGGCATCGAAAGATACAAATGTTTTATTTCTATACGGCATAATAAAAATCCTTTTTCAAAAAAGATAACAATTTATTAAATTTTTTCGACAATAATCCGGCTGCCATGCACTGCGGTGATTTTTACGGCGGTGTCTTTTGCGATGAATTCGCCGCGTGAAATGACGTTGACATCGTTACCTGAAATCCGGATGCGCCCGGATGGAATCAAGTTCGTGAGCGCGATGCCTTCCTTTCCGATCAGATCTGTGCGTTCGCGCACAGCACCGCCGGAAATTTCTGAGTCGGTGCCGAGCATGAGCGGCCGGATAACACGCGCTTCCGGCAGCCATTTGGCGGCGGCAATGGCAAATATGATTAACCCGGCGAAGGCGATGGCGAGGTTGATGAGTGCAGTCTGCAGTGTGGCTCCGCCGCCGGAAATTGCCGGCAGAAGTTCGCCGGGCATTTTCCAGCTCATGGCGGTGACGAGTGAAAGAATGATCAGCGCAATGCCACTGATGCCGAGTATGCCAAACCCCGGTGTGACAAAAATTTCAATCAGCAGCAGCATAACGCCGACGGCAAATATGACGATATCTTCCATGCCGGACAGTCCGGCGATATGGTGTCCAAAAAAGAAAAGCGCGAGCGCAAGAATTCCGCCGATACCGAAGATTCCAAACCCCGGTGTTTTAATCTCAAGGTAAATTCCGCCCAGTCCGATCATTAAAAGAATCGGCGCCGCAACCGAAATGATGCGCGCAAGTTTTTCGGCACCGGTGACTTCAAGCGTAACAATTTCGGCGCCGGTCATTCCGGCGGCGGTGAGCAGTGCCGGAACGTCCGCAACGGTGCCTTTGGATAAAATTCCGGCGGCTTCACTGGCGGTGAGTGTGAGCAGTTCACCGGCTTTGCTGACAACATTGGTGCCGATGCTGTATTCCATTTCACGCCGCACCATCGCTTCAGCGAGCGCCGGATCGTGTCCGCCCTGCTCTGCAGCGGCGCGCACCATGGCGGCGACGGCGGATTTCATTTTTTCGCTGACCTCTTCATTTAAATCCTGCGCGCCGCCGGCCGGGCTCATCATCATCGGCGTGGCGGCGCCGATAACGCTGCCGGGCGCCATATAAATATTCGGTGTAGCGAGCGCGATAATGGCACCGGCGGAATAGGCGTCGCGCTCAATGAATGTATACACCGGCGTTTTAATGTCGCGGATGATGGCGATGATTTCGCGCGTGACGTCGACGCGTCCGCCGGGCGTATCCATCACAAATACAATTGCATCGGCGTGATTTTTTTCGGCGGCGGTAACCCCGCGCCGGATGATGTACAGCAGCGACGGACTGATCTGCTCTTTGATCGGAATCTCATAAACGAGCTGTTTCCCCTCTGCCGCCGGCGGCAGAGCCGTTTGAGTCATTTTTGTTTCTGCGGCAAAAACGAAATGACTCCATGCGGCAAACAGAATGACAATCCAGCCGATTTTTGCTTTCATGTTGCAAACCATAAACAGATTTGCGCCGAAATGAAAACAAAACTGAATGTGGCGCAGACATTCCTGTCTGTGCAAGGCAGACTGGGAAGTCCGCCTCACGACTCTAAATAAGGTTGCAATGAAATGAAAACAAAACTGCATATGGCGCAGACATTCCTGTCTGTGCAGGGCAGACTGGAAAGTCTGCCCCACCACTCTAAATAAGGTTGCGATGAAATGAAAACAAAACTGACGAAAACGGAGTGGGATGCGGTTCTGATTGAACGGCACGGCGCGGCGGTGCATGAAAAACTGAAAGCGGCAACGGCGGGGATCGCGGGACTCGGCGGACTGGGTTCAGCGGTTGCGGTCGCGCTGACGCGTTCCGGAATCGGAAAACTGATTCTCGGCGATTTTGACCGCGTTGAACCGAGCAATTTAAACCGTCAGCATTATTTTATGGATCAGCTCGGCGAACTGAAGACCGATGCGCTGGCCGCAAATCTGCGCCGGATTAATCCGTATCTTACTTTAGAACTGTACGCTGAAAAAATTATGCCGGAAAATGTATCGCCGATTTTTTCCGGCGTGGATGTAATGATTGAGGCGTTTGACCGCGCCGATCAGAAAGCGATGCTGCTGCAGGAATTTACTGCGCAGTGCGCCGGAATTCCGTTTATCGGCGCATCCGGCATGGCGGGGTGCGGCGCCGGCGAAACAATCGGTGTGAAAAAGCTGTCTGCAAATGTGTACATTGTCGGCGATTTAAAAACCGGTTTGTCTCCGGAACACGGGCTGATGGCGCCGCGCGTCGGCATCGCTGCTCATATGCAGGCGAATCTGGCGCTGCAGATTATTCTCGGACAAGTTTAATGCCTGTTCCGCGTGTTACAGAACGCGGACGAAATATTTCCTGCAGCTGTTCAGCCGCTTCCGGCGCCGCATTGCGGTGAGTGATGATCAGCTCGTCGAGATGATTGACCCCGTGCTGCTGCAAAAAACGAACGGTGCGCGCAGTTTGAAAGCGGCTGCCGGCAGTGGCAAGAATCCAGCCGCGATCCGGCGTACGTATGGCAATAGCGGAATCCACCGGACGATGGAGTTCGATCTGTTTCGCCGGTGCATAATTGATCGCCGGCCAAAGCAGTACGGAACAACCAATCAGCGCGATGGAAATTTTGCGCAGCCGCACCGGTCCGGTAAAAAGAGATGAAAATCCGGCGTACCATAAGATCACGCTGAGCGCCGGCGGCGTTTGTACAAAAAACCGCTCGCCGGGAACAGCGGCAAGCCATTGGGTTCCGGCGATGAGAACGGAGGTGAAGATGCGGTTGGCGTGATTGAACATCAGTGCCGCCGGTGGAAAAATGATCCCGGTGAGCAGCGAAAAACAACCGGTGAGCACGATCACAAACGTGAGCGGTATGACGCCGAGATTGCCGGCGATGGCGGCAGGCGAGACGGTGTTGAAATAACGTGCGGAGAGCGGCATGGAAAAAATCCACGCGGCGATGGACGTGAGGAGCAGCAGCCCGGCGGCTTTGAACATTCGCGCACCGGATGTTTTGAAGGCCGCAGTCCAGTGCGGGCGGATACGCCGCATGACAAAGCTGTGCACCATGACGAGACCGCAAACTACAATAAATGAGAGCAGGAAGCCGGGATCAGAAATCTGTTCGGGACCGATGACGAGCAGAATAATGGCCGCGGCGGCGAGCGCCGACGGCACATCGGGACGGCGACCGAACAGCAGCGCCAGGAAATAGATGGATGCCATGGTGAAAGCACGCAGTGCGCTGGCCTTCATGCCGGTGGAAGCGACATAAATGAACAGTGCCGGAATTAAAAAAACTCCCCACCACCGGCGCGAAATTCCGGCGGTTTTCAGCGCGCCGGCCAGGATCGCCGCCATAACGCCGACGTGCAGCCCGGAGATGGCAAAAATGTGAAACATGCCGGTGTATGAAAATGCGCGGTACAATGAATCCGGCAGTGAGCGGCGGAGTCCGAGCAGCAGTGCTTCGAGCAGACGCAGATTTTCCTGTGCACCCTCCATTTCCGCCGCAATAATTTTTGCAGCGGCGCGGCGCGCGGAATAACAGCGCGCAAGAAATCTGTTTTTTGCGGCGGCAAGACACATCGCGTCACTCGCAGAGAAATAACCGGAGAGCCCGCTGAATGTTTTTGGATATGCGGTGTAGCTGCCGGCAAACTCCCATTCTTCACCGTACGCCGGCGCTTGCGCCGGACGGCTCAGATAAATCTGAACGGCACTGTTTTCTTTAAGCCATTCGCCGGTAAAATTTACCGCGCTGACGCGCAGACGAAACACGGTTTGGCCATCCATGTCCGCCGGATCGTCCATGATAATTCCACGAATGTGCTGCCGGCTTGCGGCTGTTTCGGCGTGCAGTAATGCGGCCGGTTTAAACTCGGTGCGAATGCCGATCACTGCGGCGGCAAGAATGGAAAATGTGAGGTAGATAAAAACCGATGGAGCTGAACGTAGACGCGACGAGGACGTCGCGTCTGTTTCCCAGAAGCAACCCATGAGCAGAAAAAAACCGGCGGCGAGCAATAACAGCGGATGAATTTGAAAAACCTGTTCAAGCCAGAGTCCGGCGGCAATAGATAAAGCAATTCCCATGAGCGGGCGCCGTACCGGTTGCATTCAGGCTCCTTTCGCCGGTCAGTTTTTCATCGAATCGAGCAGGCTCGGGCGTTTCGGCATCTCGATTTGGAAAATACGATCTGTCCGGCGACGCTCAATTTCATGCCGGCGGAGAGTTTCAATCGCGCGGCGGGTTTCGGCATCGGCGAGGAAGTCGACATAAACACGAAATTCATCGGTTTCGCGGATGGGGTCGAAGCCGGGGCTTTGAATCCAGCCGGCGACAACCGGGCTGCCGTAAAGGCTGGCGGCCTGACCGAGATAGCTAACGGCGCGCTCGGCGTTAACGAGCTGTGCATAGCTGATCGCAAGCCACTTGAACGATTCTTCGTCCGGTGCGTTGCGCGCGAGATCAACATAATGCGGTGCAGCGTTTGTCCAGTCACCGCGCGAACTCAGAATAGCGGAAGCACCGCGCAGCGCGGTGATGTTGCGGTGATCCAGACTGAGAATGTGTTGATAAACGTCGAGCGCTCCGTCCAGATCATCATCTTCGATACGCAACTGTGCTGCGATTTCAAGTACCGGAATGCTGTCCGGCCGCAGTTCGAGCAGACGGCGGGCGACGGTGATCGCGGCGGCGGTGTAATCCGCATATTGCAGCGTCTGCAGAAAGCGGATCTGCATATTGAC
The DNA here is from genome assembly GCA_041656295.1 of Kiritimatiellales bacterium. Lineage (NCBI taxonomy): Bacteria > Pseudomonadati > Kiritimatiellota > Kiritimatiellia > Kiritimatiellales > Kiritimatiellales bacterium. The sequence goes on from JBBADV010000001.1 coordinate 24,321, forward strand.
ATCCGAGCTGTCTTGATGCATCAATTTTACTGCGAGCGGAACGGCCTCGGCATATTTTTCTTCACGGAGCAGCTGAGTGAACAGCAGCTGCAGCGCTTCGCGGTTTTCCGGCGAGGCTTGCAGAGTTTGTTGTAAACGTTCAACCGCTTCTCCTTCTATGCCTCTGCGCTGAAGCGCCGCTTTTGCCGCATTCAAATTACGGTTCGCCGCATCCCACCGGATCATCTGTTGTTCAATTCCGGCAGTTAAACTTTCGGCATCGATCACTTCCAACTGCTGTGCGACTGCGCCGCCGGTGCCGATCTCACGTAACCGCTGGGCATGCTCCGCCCATCTCTGCTTCTGTGCTTCGGTCGGGTTTTCCAGGTGCCTGGTAATGGTTTTTACCATGATTACTCCGCCGCCGATTGCCGCAACAATAATGATGGCGCGCACCCACAGAAGGCAGATATGATATACGCCGACGCGGTTACTGCTTTCTCGCAAGCGCGGCGGTTTGTGTCGCGACGTCAACTTCTGTGCCGGAGAAATAGACTGTTCGCGCAATAAATCATCGAGCGGCTTTTCCGGGATTTGCTGCGTATAAAAACTGCTGTCCGGCACCTGGTGCCGTTTACTGAAATGTCCGGATGGTTTTGGTGGTTTCATAATTAAAAAGCGGGAGCAGTATGCATCGGGAATGCTGAATGTTCAATTATCAATTTTCACTCTCCGATTGTTCACTGAGTGTTAAATTTTGGAAATTGAATATTGAACATGATTGATTCATAGTGCCTGCATGCAACTGATCATCCTTATGTTTCTCGCGGTTTTGATTATGCTGATCCTCATTCAGCTTGCCGGCGCGCTGCGCAGTACGGCGCGGCAGGACGCCCAGATTGACATGCTCACCAAAAACTTAACCTCCCTCACCGATCAGGTCGAGGCGCGCGGACGGAAAAGCGAAGAGGCTGTTCAGACGCAAATGGAAAAGCTGATTGAACGGCTGATCACGATTGATAAGGCGCAGGCAAAAATCGCCGAACTTTCCGGCAGTGTCGTCAGTCTGCAGGAAGTGCTTGCAGACAAACGTTCGCGCGGCGCATTCGGCGAAGTACAGCTCAACGCACTCATCTCAAACATTCTCCCGCCGAACAGCTATGCCTTTCAATATACGTTTCCCAACGGCGTACGCGCCGACTGTGTGCTGATACTTCCGCCGCCCACCGGCACCGTTTGCATCGATTCCAAGTTCCCGCTCGAAAATTTTCAAAAAATGACCGATATCTCGCAGCCGGAATCTGAGCGCCGTGCGGCGGAAACTCAATTTAAGGCCGACATCCGCAAACATATTAAAGACATCGCCGGCAAATATATTATTCCCGGCGCAACTGCCGACGGCGCCATGATGTTTATTCCTGCTGAAGCTGTCTTTGCCGAAATTCATGCGCACCATCCCGACCTCGTGCAGGAAGCGCAGCGGGCGCGCGTCTGGATGGCATCGCCGACAACGATGATGGCGGTGCTGACCACTGCGAACGCTGTGCTGAAAGACGAGAAAACGCGGAAGCAGGTGCATATTATTCAGGAGCACCTCAATATGCTCGCCAAAGATTTCAGCCGGTTTCAAACCCGCATGGACAGTTTGGCAAAACGCATTGACCTCGCAAATACAGAGGTATCGCAAGTTCAAACCTCCGCCCGCAAAATTACCAGCCGTTTCAGCCGCATTGAAAAGGTGGATCTTTCCGGCGAGCGTGAAACATTGCCGGCAGACGGCGATGAAATTTCTGACCAGCCCGAAGACGGTGAATAAAGTTCACTTATATCAAGATCAATTTAACCGGTATTTATTTAACCGCGGATGATACGGATATAAACGGATTTCAATACAGAAGAAACAGGGAGAATTTTTCAACAAACAATTGCGAAGCACGCAAAATTTTTACCGCAGATGAACATTTAAGAGCAGTTTCGTTTTAATTTGCAAAAGGTCGCGCCGATAAATATGGGGCAGACAGGAATGTCTGCTCCACGCGGTGCGAATCGTGGTTTGAATTAATCAATACAAATCAGCTTCATTTCATATTATCCGTCCAGATTTCGACATCCGGGTGGCCGGCAAGGGCGACACCGGCGGGAATAGTTTCCGGTGTTTTTAACAACTTTTCAATCACCGGCTGCTTGGCCTGGCCGGTGGCCAGGATAACAATTTTTTTTATCCGGAACAGCAGCGCCGGAGTCACACTGATCCGGTCAGGCTTTTTCAATTTAATGACTGGAATTGCCAGCCGTTCATCGCGCAGCGCTGCATCGTTCAGATTAAACAGTGATGCTGTGTGACCGTCAGTTCCCAAACCAAGCAGGCCGAACGGAATATGCTGAATCCGGCGCAAATTGTTTTCAAATGTTTTTGCCGCGGCATCAATCGGCAGTTCTGTCCGGACGCGAACAATATGGCTGGCGCCAAAAAACGGCGCGATCACTCCGTAATTATTTTGCGGGTCTGAAACGGGAACGTAACGTTCGTCGCTGAGAAACAGAGTTCCTTGCGTACAAATTTTTTCGCCGGCAAAACGCCGGTAGAGTTCCAGCGGTGTTTCTCCGCCGGAAAGCATCAGCCCGTCCGGCGCGGACAACGCCGGAAACAGTTTGCGGAATGTCTCCAGGCCGTGTGCGATTAATTCGCCGGCGGATGAGAATCGTTTAATTTTCATGCTGATGGTGGAAGAAATTATGAATGCCGTGCTTAATATCTTCGGTGATCATGTAGAGCGCCGGTACGAGCACGAGCGTAATGGTGGTTGAAAAGAGCAGGCCGAAGCCGAGTGAAATGGCCATCGGGATGAGATAGCGCGCCTGCCGCGAGGTTTCAAAGATCATCGGCGCGAGTCCGGCGAACGTGGTTAATGTGGTGAGCATGATCGGACGAAACCGCTGAATGCCGGCGGAGACTACAGCATCATGCGCATTGTCGTGAGTTTTCCGGCGCGCGTTGGCAAAATCAATCAGGACCAGCGCGCCGTTGACGACAACACCGGCGAGCGCGAGCATGCCGACCAGCCCGTTCATCGTCATCGAATAGCCCATAATAACATGACCGAGCACCGCACCGATGGCGCCGAACGGAATACTGACCATAACGATCAGCGGCTGCGAGTAGCTTTTAAACGGAATCGCGAGCAGCGCATAAATTGCGATCAGAACCAGCGGCAGGGTCACACGCAAACTGGCCAGGCTATCGCGGCTTTCTTTCTGCAATCCCTCATAGCTGTAAGAAAGTCCGGGATAGTTACGCATAAGTTTCGGCAGAGCGGTGTTATCGAGCAGCGCCATGACTTCGCCGGTGCGGGAACGCGGCCGGACATCGGCGCGGATGGTTTGCGTGCGCAATCCGTCGCGGCGCCGGATCGAGGTGTAGGAGTAGCCTTTTTCGATGTCGACCACTTCAAGCAATGGAACCTCGCCGCCGTCGGGCGTGCGCAAAATAAAGTTTTCGAGATTGTACATGCGCCGGCGCTCTTCCGCCGGATAACGGACTTTCACTTTCACTTCATTACGTCCGCGCTGCTGCCGCAGCACTTCGGTGCCTTCAAACGCGGAACGGATCTGGCGTCCGACATCTTCGGCAGTGAGTCCGAGACTGGCGGCTTCGGCGCGCATCGTGAAGTCAAACTGCGGTTTGCCCTGCAGAACGCCGTCATCGATATCGGTGACGCGCGGAAACTCGCCCAGTTCCACCGCGAGCTCCTGCGCGGCGGTTTCAAGGGTATCAACGTCTTCGTGCCGGAGTTCCACCGTCAGCGCATAACCGGCGCCGGGACCGCCGCCGGAGTCGGCAGAAAAACGGGCGGAGCGCATACCGGGAATCGGCCCGACTTTTGCGCGCCAGCACGCTGCAAATTCGGTGGTGCTCATAATTTTATCACGCACTTCGGCATCCGCGAGATATGCGCGAACATTGACCTGATGCGAACCGCCGCGGCCGACATCCGAAAAAATTCCTTCGCACAGTTCGGGATGTCCCGATTCTTCAACCAGCTCCTGTGCCGCGCGGACAATCCGCTGGGCAATCGCCGCCGTTTTTTCCACCGGCGTGCCGTACGGCATAACGAGAGAAACCTGTGCGAAATCGCTTTCGATCGTGGCGAAAAGCTGATACCCGAGGCGTCCGCTGGCCCAGTAGCCGGAGACGGTCAGCAGCAGCATGACCGAAAATGCGACCACGAGGTAACGGTGTTTTAAACAGAAATTAAGGAACGGCCCGTATTTATTTTTAACCCACCGCTCAAACCATCCGCTGAATTTCTGCTGCTTCCGGTGGATCCACGCATTTAGACCGCGTTTCTCGCCGCGCAGACGGCCGTGCGACAGGTGCGCCGGCAGAATGAAAATGCATTCAATCCACGAAAAGATGAAGACAAAAATAACAATGAGCGGCAGCGGTCCCATATTGCGGCGCATCATACCCGGCAGCACGAGCAGCGGCATGAAGGCCACAATGTTGGTGAGAATACTGTAGGCTACCGGCGTAGCCACTTCTCGGGTGCCTTTGACGGCCGCATCAACCGGCGGCATACCGTTCTGCTGATAATAATAATAGTTTTCGCCGACAACGATGGCATTATCCACAACCATTCCGAGCGCGAGAATAAATGCGAACATGGTGGTCATATTGATGGACAGATCGCACAGCGGCATGAGAATGACGGAGCCGAGAAATGAAACCGGAATGGCCATCATCACCCAGAACGCAATGCGGATCTCGAGAAAGATGCCGAGAAAAAGAACAACAAGCAGCAGCCCCATATAGCCGTTGTTCAGCAAAAGTGCGGCGCGCTGAAAGAACATTTTGGTACGATCGTTTAAAACGGCAATTTCCACTCCGTCCGGCAGTTCGGCGCGGATCTGCGGCAGCATTTCAGCGACGGCGCCGGAAATCTGCGCCGGCGTCTGGTCACCTACACGATACACTTCGAGCATGACGGCGCGCCGGCCGTTATAATAGGCAAAGCGGTCGCTGTCTTCAAAACCGTCGATCACCGTGGCAATTTCACCGAGCAGAATGCGCGTGCCGTCTTCGGAGGTAACGACCGGGACCTGTTCAAATTCATAGCCGAAATTTTTCCGCTCTTTCATCCGCAGCAGCGTTTCGCCGCTGTCCGTTTTAATCCCGCCGCCGGACAGCTCCACCGCTTCGTTAGAGAGCTGCGATGCGATGCTGCGGTGCGTTAATCCGTAGCGCCGGAGATTTTCCTGCGAGACTTCGATGCTGATTTCAAAGTTGCGCGTGCCGGCGAGGTCGATCTGTGTAATATACGGATTTTGCAGCAGGCGGTCGCGCACCTGCTCGGCCAGCATACGCAGACTCACTTCCGGAATGTCGCCGGTAAGAACAAGATCCATCGTGCCGCGCCGGCGCACCTGCAAGGAGACCTGCGGCTCTTCGGCATCGAGCGGAAAGGTGGTGATGCGGTCAATTTCGCTCTTGATGTCCTGATAAACCTTCATGCGGTCGGAGCCGTCCAGAATTTCGGCGGAAATCGACGCCGAGCCTTCATTCGCCGTGGCGATCACCTCTTTGACGCCTTCGATGCCGCGCACCGCTTCTTCCACCGCGAGACAGATGCCCTGCTCCACTTCCGCCGGCGTAGCGCCGGGATAGCGCACGCTCACCGTGACAATGTCCTCTTCCGCGTACGGAAACACTTCCTGCGTCACCTGAAAAAATACGATCAGTCCGCCGACCAGACAGGTAAGCATCAGCAGGTTTGCCGCGACGGGATTATTCGCCATCCAGGCGATCGGACCGCGTATTCTCATTCCGCCGCTCCTTCCGGTGCGTTATGAATGCGGAGCTCCATACCCTGCACCGGCGCCGGAATATCTGAACTCACCAGCTGCCAGCCCTCTTTAAAGTGAACACGCACCAGCACCTGCTGCTCATAGCCCTGCACAAACTCTGCCGGCAGAATGTGCATTTTATTTTCCGCGTCCACCATCCAGACGTTTGAACCGTCGCGATACGCTGTGCGCTCAATCAGACAGACATTCTCCTCTGTCTGTCCCGTCAGCTTCACGCGCACCACTTCACCGAGCAGCAACGGGCGGGCGCCGGCAAACGGATCGGCGACTGCAATCAGAATCCGCGCCATGCGTCCCTGCGCTGTTAAGTCCGGCAGCAGTTTATAAAGCGTGCCGGAGCGCACCGTGCCGTCTGTTAAAATAATTTCCGCCGGATATGAATTGTTTTCAATCTCCGGAAACAGTGACAGGGCATTTAACGGCAGCGATGCGCGCACAAAAAACCGGTCTGTCGCTACAAGCTGAAGCAGCGTGCGGTTCATCGACGCATAATCGCCGGGGTCCACATCCACGCTCTGTACCACCGCATCGAACGGCGCTGCAATATTTGTACGCCGCAAATCGAGATTTGCTCTCTCCAGTTTTGTCTTTGCCGCGTCAAGATCCGCCTGGGCCGCTTTCAACTGCGGTTCACGCAGCGTGAGATCTCGATACGCATCGTCCATGCTCCGGCCTTCGCCGATCAGTTCCAGCTCATGTTTCGCCACCGCCTGCCGGCCCTCCTCCTGCCGCAGCGCGCTCTGCGCGCCGTGCAGTGCCGCTTCCGCCTGCTGCACCGCCAGTTCATAATCGCTGCGGTCGATCGTCAGCAGCACATCGCCGGCGTTTACAAAAACCCCTTCCACCAGCCCCGGCAGCGTGCCGGTAATCCGTCCCGCCACCTCCGCCTGAATTGAAACATCGCGATCAGCAATCACTGTGCCCATACAGTCCACTGACACCGGCACCGACACGCGCGTCAGCTCCGTTACTTCCACCACCGGAATCATCGTCGACATCCGCGTGCGCTGCGCCACCGGTTTGCTCTTATAAAACAGCCATCCGCTGATCGATCCGAACAGCAGCATTCCGGCGCCGGTTAAAAGTCCGATCATACGTTGTTTTTTTGTCATCGTTTCTCCTTAAAAACTATTTGGCACGAGGCAATAGGCACCAGACATTAGGTTTTCAAACTGGTGCCTAATGCCTATTCCCTAATCCCTTTCAAAATTTCCCCCCAATCGCCGCCGAGCACACGATACAGCTGAATGCGGTCTGTCAGCAGTTCATATTCCGCCGCCAGCACAGTCACCTCCAGATTCTGCCGGATTGTTTCCATGGTCAGCGCATCAAAATAACTCTCCAGTCCGCGCGTGTAGCGCCGGTATGCCTCTTCCGCCGCCGACTCCGCCGCACCGTACTGCCGCCGGATTTTTGCGACATACTCCTGCTGATATTTTTCCGCTGTCAATGCGTTTTCCACTTCGCCGAAGGCCGATAAAACCGCTGCACGATACGCCGCCGCGCGCTCATCCACCACCGCTTTTACGCGCCGGACTTCGGCGCGCCGGCGCCCGCCGTCGATCAGCGGCGCCGTTACACCGGCGGCAAGATTTTTCACCCAGTTATCAAACAGACCGTTCATCGAATCATCGCGATAGGACGCCGATGCCGTCAGCGTAATTGCCGGCAGACGGTCTGCGCGCGCCGCGCGCACCGTATGATCCGCCGACTCCAGCAGCGCCCATTTCGCCTGCAGGTCCGGCCGGCGTTCCAGCAGTACCGCCGGAATCCCGGCATCCGGCCATGCCGGAATTGCCGGCAGCGGCAGCACCGTTAAATTCAACTCCGTCTGCGGCATTTCACCGATTAAAACCGCGAGCGCATTTCCGGCGGCGCTCAGCGCCGCTTTGACCGGCTGAAGCGCCGCCGCCGCCGAAAAAACCTGCCGGCGCTGCTGAAAAATATCCAGCGAACTCGACTGCGATGTTTCAAACCGCTTTTCCACCACCGAAAGCATTTGCCGGTTTGTTTTCAACTGCTCTTTCAGCACGGCGAGCCGGCACTGCAGATACTGCCATTCAAAATAGGTTCCGGCAGTCTGCGCCGCAATTGTCATCGCCGCCGTTTCCAGATCAAACCGGCTCGCTTTTAGATCGTACAGCGCCGCACGCCGCGTCGATGCCACGCGCCCCCATAAATCCACTTCGTAACTCGCGGAGAGACCGAGCTGATAGTCATCCGTTGTCACCGTTCCGGCGCGGTCGGTATGCCTGTACTCCGAGCCCGCCCTGGCCGATCCATCAGCCGATGGAAATCGCGCCGCACCGGATTTAACCGCCGCCGCTTCCGCCTGCCGCAACCGCGCCGCCGCCTGTTCAATAGTCAGGTTGTTTCCCAGCGCACGTTCCATTAAACGGTTCAGCTGCTCATCACCGAACGCCTTCCACCATTCGTTGGTCGTGGCAATTCCGGCGGACTCCGCACGCCAGGCATCCGGCAGATCGTCCGGTGCGGCGCGTTCTTTTTTTGGCAACAGCGCGCACGATGTGCAGAGCAGAAGCAGCACCGCGCCGGCAGAATATTTTTTAGTCACAAACTTTTTCATCATCTCAAAACTGCATTATTTTAAATAATCGGTCAGATCAGACTGATCCGGCTGATCTTTTTTCGCGTTCTTTTGCGGTTAACCCTTTTGTGCCTTTCCGTGTTTTTCGTGGCTGATAACTTCCCGCCTTTTTATGCGTGATGACCGACCAGATATTTTCAACCAGCGAATCCAGATCCACTCTGCGCCCGCGCAGCTCCCGCACGCGATTTCTGAAAAACAGCGGACCGACCAGCAGGCAATGCAGTTCCGCCAGGGGAATATCATCACGCAGCGCGCCTTCCGCGACACCCTTTTTAAGCAGGTAAAACACCGCCGCTTCGCTCTCGCGGAAATACGGCTCCGCCTTTTTTTCAATGGAATTTTTTGACGACTGCTGCATTAAGCGAATCAGACCGAACCGGCGCCGGGCAAACTGCGACATTTCCTTAACATACTGCAAAAACCGCGCGCGGTAATCACCGGGTGAATCCGCAATTTCGCGAATCCGCGCCGCAACTTCGCGCGTTCCTTCGCCGATCAGTGCAACAAACAAATCCTCTTTGTCCTTAAAATACAGATAGAGCGTGCCTTTACCGACACCGGCCTGCGCCGCAATCTCCTCCAGCTTCACCTCGTCATAACGCCGGTCTTTCGATACCTCAGCCGCCGCGCGCAAAATTGCTTTGCGCCGCAGATCTTTTTTACTGAGCCCCGGTTGTATCATATGGCGGCAGAGCCTACAAAACTGACCGGCGGGTCACAAATTAAATATGTCAGAAAGTTCAAGGTTCAGGGTTCGGCGTTCATAATTCACATAAATCCCATGCATCCCGTCTTTTAGGCTTTAGACTTTAGCCCTTAGACTTTAGGCTTCCAAATTATGGACTCTCTCTCTGAAAACACCATTTACATGCGCATGGCGCTGCGCGAAGCGGAACGTGCCGCGGAAGCCGGCGAAGTGCCATGCGGCGCGCTGATTGTGCGCAACGGTGAAATTCTCGGCAAAGCGCATAACCAGACCGAACTGTTGAAAGACCCGACTGCACACGCCGAAATTCTCGCCATTACGCAGGCCGCCGCCGCCGTTGAAAACTGGCGGCTCACTGATTCGGTTTTATACGTAACGAAAGAGCCCTGCCCGATGTGCGCCGGCGCAATCGTGCTTGCGCGCATCAAAAAAGTGGTGTGGGGCGTGGACGACCCGAAGCGCGGGGGGGCACGCTCTAAATTTGAAATTCTGGATCACGCCGATTTGAATCATCGCGTTGAAATTGAAACCGGCGTGCTCGCCGGCGAATGCCGGTCCCTGCTGCAGGATTTTTTTCGCATGCGCCGCGCCGGAAAATAACCGGCGTTATTTAATAGAGGCAGGAAACAAACCGGCATCAGGAACAGCTTTTGCATAAGCACACTCCATCCTGAATGCCGGCGCCGGCGGTACCTATTGCAGCCGTTCGATCATCCGCAAAACGGTGTCACCGATGATCTGCAGGCTTTCGACAGAGAGTTTATCCATCGTATCTTCCGGCGTATGCCAGTAATCGTTGAGTCCGGGCGCAGAGCCGTATTCAAAATCGATCAGATTAATCACCGGCATTCCAAGCGCGAGGAACGGAACGTGATCGTCAATGATATCGCCGCGCGCGAGTCCGAATTTTGCACGGTGTCCGAGCTCATCGGCAGCGGCAAACAGCTCTTTTGTCAGCTTGCGCGAACTGTTGCGCGGTATGGTAACATTCAGATTTTTGTCGCCGATCATATCAAGAATAATGACTGCCTCAACAAACTGCGCACCGCCGGCGGTATACACTTCTTTTGCCAGGCGCCGGCTGCCGTGCAGTCCGTCGGTCATCATGTTGTACTGCTTGAGACATTCCTCGCCGTCAAAAAATGCAAACATAAATTCCGTTTCATACGGTGCGCGCGATTTTAAAACGCGAATCATTTCAAGCAGCACGCCGGAGCTGGATCCGGAATCGTTCGCGCCCTGAAAATCCGGTGCAATGCCGCTTTTTGTGTCAAAGTGCGAGCCGATCACAATCAGCCGTGATGTTTTTCCCGGCAGCCGGCCCACCACATTATGGAAATACATTTCGCCGGCCGGCGTCTGATCCTTAAACGTATCGATCACCGCCGGAACGCCGATTTCTTGCATGCGCGTTTCCAGATGCACCGCTGCACGCCGCGCACCGCCGGTACCCGACTCGCGCGGCACAATCTTCACCAGCGCCGCTGTTTCAGCCAGTGCATGTTCGCCGGAAAACAGACTCGTTTCCACCGCCGGTTTGCAGGCAAGCAAACAAAATCCGCAACTGATTAAAAACAAGATTTTTAAAATTTCCATCATCATTCTGCCTTCGGACTTGAACTGAATGTAATTTTAGCAAAAGGCCGCCATGCGGCAAAGAGCTAACATATTTACTTTTGCCGGCGGTTGCAAATTATTCAATTTGAAGGCTGGCAAAAATTCCGGCGGCGGGCATACTTTGCGCATGGTTGAGATAAAGGCAGTCATTCAGAACGAAGCCGGAATTCACTGCCGTCCGACGGCGGTGATTACACAGGCGGCGGTTGAATATTCCGGCAAAATTAAAATCAGTGCGCCGTCCGGCTCGTGCAATCTCGGCTCCGCACTTGAACTGATGATGCTTGGTCTCGATCACGGCACACCGGTAACCATTCAGGTCTCCGGCGAGGATGAGGCTGCAACCGCCGCAAAATTCAAAGAGCTTTTTGAGCGTCATTTTGATTTCCCAAACGCCGGCCAGGAATAAATTCAATGTATAGTGCGCCTTCCATTCCGGAACATCTCTTTTTTCGCGCCGCAAAATATAAAAGTCTTTTTCAAAACAACGAACTTTGCGAAACGCCGGCGCGCCGGTTTCCTTATACTGAACGTCATTTGCAGGCGCTGTGGTTCGATAAACAACTGCGTCCGCCGGAACTGAAAACGACGCGCGGAGAAATCGTCACTGTTGAAAATGCCGGCCGGTGGAATCTGGAAGCCGGCCCCGACTTCACCGGCGCGGTGCTTTTAATTGGACGTTCACAGCGCCGGATTTCCGGCGATGTTGAAATCCACGTTCATCCGTCCGGCTGGAAACATCACGGACATGCAGATGATCTGCGTTATTCAAACGTCCGCTTTCACATCACCTGGTTTGCCGGTGCAGCGGACGAAACACTGTTTCCGGCGGATACAGTTCATATTGCGCTCGCCGGACAATGCACGGTGGATCTCAATAGTATTGATACAGCGGCGTATCCTTATCTCCAACCGAACCTGCGGGGCCGGCTTCCCGAATTCGGCGGCACACCGGATGAAATTATCGAAATCCTTGAAAGCGCCGGCGTTGAACGGTTGAAAAATAAAACACGGCACATCGCGCGGCAGATTGCAGAACACGGTGAGGCGCAGGCACTCTACGAAGAAGTTGCCGGCGCACTTGGCTACAAACACAATAAAGCGCCGTTCAAACAGCTTGCGCGCCGGCTGCCGGTGAACACCTTAATTGAAAAAACATCCGGCGACTGGGAAAAAATTTATGCCGTTCTGCTTGGAGTTTCCGGCCTGCTGCCCAAACAGCCCGCCGCCAGCTGGACGGACGAAGCAAAAAAAGAGCTGCGCCGCCTCTGGGATAAATGGTGGCGCGAAGAACACCGGTGGGAAGATGTGATACCACTGAAAAAAACCGACTGGCGGCTTGCCGGTGTCCGTCCGCTCAATCATCCCGTCCGGCGGCTGTGTGCACTCGCACAATGGGTCGCCGGCGGAATTTTTAAAAATATGATTGCAGTACCCTCATCACATTTTCTGCAGTTTAAAAACAATTTCTGGACCAATCATATTGGCTGGACCGGCAGAGAAGCTTCTGCGGAACTCGTCGGGGAAAGCCGGTTAAATGCTATCGAGCTCAACGTCATCATCCCGTTCCGGCTAGCTAAAGGTGATTCCACTGCGCTCAACACACTTCCGGCGGAACCGGCGAACAGCATCATTCGCGAAACCGCCTATACACTTTTCGGACCCGATCACTCGCCGAAACTCTATCGCACTGCACTCGCGCGGCAGGGGCTCATTCAAATATTCAATGATTATATTTTGAATCAGTACGCCGGTTGACTCAACCGGCGCGCCGCGTGAGGCCGCCCGGCCTGTAATTTCAGGCAGCACGTCAGATCAAACTCAGCTGTCCCGGCCTAACTTTTAGCCGGCCTTTTACCGTGACGCAGACAATTCCGTCTACGCGGCCCTGTCTAAAATGTGACTGCGATTCCCTATAATCCACTCTACTCCAGCCCCATCCGCAGATACTGTTCCGGCGGAGCGGCGCTTGACTGCATACACTGAATCAGCAGATCAATCATACGCTGCTCGAGAGCTGGATCATTGAGTTCATGCTGCTGCTGCGGGTCGGCTTTAATATCAAAGAGCATGGTGCGGAAGTTGTGCCGGCATTTCCAGCGGTCGCTGGATATTTTCATGACGGGACACTCTTTGCTGAAACTGAGCGGCGGTGCCATTTCGGCGGTACGCAATTCTTCCAGTGTGAACGGTTCGCGCATGTGTGCCGGCATCAATGTGTATTGACAAATCGGTGCATTCGGTTTGCCTGCTTCCGGCGCGCGCATATAAACATAGCGGCCGTCGGTGACATTAATGTGTCCGCCGTTCATCCCGAAGAGTCCGGCTTCACGTACCGGCGTATCGTTTTCAATCACGCCGCGAAGCGGCCTGCCCTGCATGTCCGGCGGCACCGGCAGATTGAAAAAGTCGAGCAGCGTCGGCGCAAGATCAATGGTTTGTACAAGCGATGTACGCCGTTCGCCGGAAATTCCGGAACGCGGATCCCAGATAAACAGCGGCGTCCGGGCGATTTCATTATAGAACGGCGCCCAGCATTTTGCCCAGCAGTCATGTTCACCGAGCAGGAAGCCGTGATCGGTATTCACAATCAGCATGGTGTCGTTCCACATATCGTGCGTGTCCATAAAGTCGAGAACACGGCCGAGGGACTCATCGCACATGCTGATGAGCGCAGCATTTGTTTTCCGCATGTGCCGGATGGTCTCCTCGTCTTCTGTTGCCGGCGCGTACGGCGGCCAGTCGTAAAACGGGCCGGTGTAGTCGTCGTCGTACAGTTTTTTAAAGCGTTCCGGAACCTGATAGGGCTCGTGCGGATCGAATGTTTCAATCTGCAAAAACCAGTTATCCGCCTCCCGGTTGGTTTCAAGAAAACGCAATCCCTGATGAAATACCACATTCTGCGGATAATACTCTTCACGGTTGTTGATAAATTGACGGTTGATCCAATCCTGAGCGACGTGTTCTTTTGGACTGCCAAGTTCAACCCCCTGATTCGGATGGAGATTTTCCGGCGGTTTTACTGCACCGGAAAGGTCGGCAATCCATGGATCGCCCTCCTGTCCGCGCGCAATTTCCCACGTGCTGTATTTGGTATGATAGTTTGCGCCGCCTTCTTCCCAGTAGTGAGCATGATCGCTGCACAGATGTGAATAAATTCCGGCGCGTTTCAGAATTTCCGGCATCGAATCGTCGAACGGCTCGAGCGGACCCCAGCTCCGGTGCAGAAAATTATAACGCCCCGTGTGAATTTCCCGCCGCGCCGGCATGCACGGCATGGAACCGACAAAACTGGTTTCAAACGCAACTGTCCGTTCCGCCAGGCGTTGAAAATTCGGCGCGTGAACCCAATCGCAGCCGTACGGCGGCAGCATATGCCGGTTCAGCGAATCAAACATTACCATAATGGCTCTCATAAAACTCTCCTTTCTACCTTATATAACGATTTTTCAAATTATAACAAGCCTTTGAATGCCGGATCCGGATAGTCCCATACCCAGCCGCGCCGGGCAAAAGAGAAATCTTCGCTGAGTCCTCCATCTGCCATAAGAAATTTGTCTTCGTGCGCGCGGAACGATTGTTTATGAATCCACTTGCGCAGCGCTTCGCCGTATTCAATGCGGATGTGCTGACACTCCGGATCGTCAATCCGGTTGTTCAGTTCCTGCGGGTCGGAATCAAGGTGATACAGCTCGCTGAAACCTGCGTCGTAATCAACAAGTTTCCACGGGCCTTTGCGCACCATGCAGCAGTTGGAAATGACACCGTAACTGAACGCGTCTTCGCGCTCATCTTCGTAAAGCGGCTCATAGTCCCACCACGCCGGAATTTCAGCGCCGGCATATTTTATCAGCGTCGGCGGAATCTGCTGAAGCTCAACGAGAGAATTTAGACGTCGTCCTTCTGTTTGCGCCGGCGCTTTGAAAATCAGCGGCACGCGAATGGATTCCTCGAAATAATCGCTTTTGCCGACCATTTCCCGATCGCCGACATGATCGCCGTGATCGCTGCTGACAATAATAAGTGTGTTATCCCAGATTCCTTTTTCTTTGCATGCACGAATAATGCGTCCGATTTCGTCGTCGAGCTGTTTCACATTGCCTGCATATTGTACGCGAATATTTTTGCGTTCTTCTTCAGTAAAGGTTGTATAATCAAGCGCGTGCCATGCGCGCATATGTGTTTCTAAAAAATTCCGGCAGTATTCTTGCGACCCCGGAAATCCGACCATCAATGCGAACGGATGAAAATGCATTTTGCCGACGGCGGCGGTGCGGTAGCCGATATCGCGCAAAACATCCGGCCACGTTTTCATGCCCATCATTTTCAAGTCCGGACGCAGCCACTGATGGTTGGAAAGAACGCCGCTGCGCAGCGGCGTTAATCCCGTCAGCAGCGCCGCACGCGCCGGAACACAGATCGGCGCACTGGAATACGCCCGATCATAAACAGTGGGTGGACTGTGCCGCAAGCTCATTGAGATGCGGCGTAGCGATTGCATGGCAGCCGTATACCGGCAAAAAATCGGCGCGGAACTGATCGGGCATGATAAAAATGAGATTTGGCTTTTTCATAACACCCTCCATTTTGTTTTATACAACCGGCGTCATGCGGATTTCGTTGAAGAAAATTTTCCCGGCGCCGTTAATGAAGATGCGAATGTCGGCAAACGCAGCACTTTCCGGCACGGTGATTTCAAATGAATCCTGTGTCCAGTCGGTATCGCCGGCAAAAAGTTCGCCCTTCGGTGCCTGCGTTACATCGCCGAGCAGTCCGTCGAATTCATCTTTGAAGGCAACCTGAATGCAACCCATGCCGGAATTGATCCCCTCGGTTTTCAGCCGGCAGCCGACACGATAACTCTGTCCGGCGTCAACCTTCACAGACTGCTGACAGCACAGCGCACCGGCGCGGTCATATTCCAGTCCCGGCACCGGTTTCCCGTAAGCACTTTCGCCCCAAATCATTTTTCCGCCGCCTTCGGAGAGGCGCGTCGCCAGCGTCCAGTCCGCCGGAAATCCGTTTTCATCACGCTGTTTAAAAAAGCCGTTCGTCACTTTTTCATACACCGGTTTTTCGCGCCGGTAATTACGGAACTGCCAGACTTCATCGCCGGCGGGATTCACCTCAACCACACGTTGATGCTGCTGATCTGAAAAAAGCGTGTTGCCGTTCGGCAGGCGCTGCACTTCATAAATATTTGCGAAATACGGCAGCTGATATTCCCAAACGGTTTCACCGGCACGCGTCACTTCAAGCACGCGGCTGTTTTTTGAATCAGCAATCAGAACATTACCGTTTTCAAGCAGGTTTGCATCGCGCGGCCAGCGTAATCCGGCGGCATATTCCCACAGCGTTTCGCCGGCGGCGCTGATCATGCGTACGCGGTCTTCATCGCTGTCCGCCACAATAAAATTTCCATCCGGCAGCGGTTCGCAGTTATGCGGATGATTCAATTCGCCCTGTGACTCTAATGAAATATTTCCGGCGCAATCAACAATGACAAAACCGTTCGAGTTGCGATTTGTCACCAGCATTTTTCCGGCATCCATCATGCAAATGTTGTTGGGATAATGAAGCGGACTGCCGTTTGACATTTTTCCGGTGCCGCCGGTCCAGTCGTCGGACGACCAAACAATTTCATCCGCCGGATTAACTTCAAGAATACGGTTGTTGCTTGTGTCGGCAATCACTGTATTGCCGTTTGGCAGACGGCGCGCGGTATGCGCGAAACGGTAACCGTGAGCGGAACGCCAGACGACGTTGCCGGCGGGATTTACTTCAATAATTTCGCTGCCGCTGCCGCTCTCCGCGCCGGCGTCGGCAATCAGCGTATTTCCGTTCGGCAGACGTTCCACGCTGCACGTGAATTCCAGCATTCCTTGACGGTCATCCATTGCAAAAATCCTTTTACATGTATCCGAGCTTGCGCAGCTTTTCCATCAGGTTTTCTTTATCCTGCCGGCGCCCGCCGCGCTCGGTGGTATTTTCCAGATCCTGTTCCCACGCCGGTGTTTCAGTAATTTTTTTCGTCGTCACGCGTGCACCGAGTGAACGGTACCCGTCAGCATACAGTTTACAGAACGGCACATTGTTTTCACGCAGCGCATCCCATACATCGCGTTCGGTAAAATGCAGAATCGGATTAATCCGCGTATGCTCGCGGTTGAATTCCGTTGCCGGACGCGGGCTGAAATAGATTTCATTGGCGCGCGCGCCCTGCTCATCCCAGCGGATACCTTCAAAAAACGCATCGATTTCGTTATCTTCCAGATACACCATGCAGGTCACAGTTTTCATCAAATGATTGCCGACGTAGGATTCCGGCTCATACGTGAATGTTTCCTCTTCGTAATCGAGCCGTTTTACTTCGCGCTGATTGCGCTCATTTAAATCCGCAACGCGGACTTCTGAACCGAGTCCGTCTTCGGCGTGCGATGAAACATCGGCATTGTGAATCATGTCTACCGTGATGCCGTAGCGCGCCTTGCTCTCCTCAATGAATTCGCGGACTTCATCAAACATATCGCCTTCGTCGATACAGAAACAGCGCGGCATTTTCAGCCCGGTTCCCTTAATCGCCTCATGAACCAGCCAGAGAACCAGCAGACTGTCTTTGCCGCCGGTATAGGCAATCCGCATTTTTTCCAGCGGAAATTTCTCATACGCTTCGAGAATAATTTTTTTAGAATCCTCAATCTTCTTCGTCAAGGTTGTATTCTGATCAGACATTCATAACTCCTTTTTCTGTCTATGCCGGAACGCCGGTAATTAAGCTTTTATATTCGATGGTCATCGCGGATGCGCGCTGCTGCGTCATTTCGTGCAGCAGCGGCAGTCCTTTAAATTTGCGGTCGATGTCGTCGAGCACGGTGAGCGCGAGCAGATCGCGCGTGCCGGAACCGGCGTTATGCGGGGTAAGCACCACATTCGGCAGCGTACGAAGTTCATCATCTTCCGGCAGCGGTTCATCATAAAACACATCCATATACGCAAAGATGCGACCGGAACGAAGCTCGTTCATCAGCGCACCTTTTTCGATCAGATGTGCCCGGCCGGTGTTGATTAACGAAGCACCGTCTTTCAGCGTTGAAAGCATCGCGCCGGTAATGCGCCCAAGCGTTTTTTCGGTCAGCGAGGTCAGCAGATGCACCATGTCGCTGCATTTCAGTACATCATCAAGCGCTGCTTTTTCCACGCCGGCGTTTTCCGCCTCTTCCACGGAAAGATAGCGGCTGGCCACTAGAATTTTTTTTACGCCGGTATTTTTCAGCATGCGGATGAGATAGCGTGCAATTTCGCCGTAACCCCAAATGCCAACAGTAAGGCGGTGCAACCCGAGCGGCGCAAGCGGCGGATTCCAGGCTAAATGCCGGTGGTCGCCGAAGTTGCAATAGGTGATCATCCGGCGCGCCGCAATCATCGTCATCATCAACGACCACTGCGCAACGCATTCCGCCATCACCGAATTTGCTGAGACAATCGGAATGCCGCCGGCAAAAAATTCCGGCGTGACAATCCGCTGCACCGAACCGGCGGCGTGACCGACGACTTGCAGTTTATCGGCGGCATCCAGCCAGCTTTGGTCGAATTTCGGCGAGCCCCAGCTGGTAATCACCGCATCGGCGCCACGGATCGATTCCGGCCTGAACGGCTCGGGAGCAAAGGTTGCATTAAACCCGAGTTCTTCGGCGCGCGCGGCAGCTTCCGGCGTCCAGACCTCATGCCGGCGCGAATTGTCCGGCAGCAGTAAAACAACATTACGGCGATCCTTCATCATCAGTTCCTATTCTGTATCTGCATTGCAAAGTTCAATGAATATCCGGCGCTCGCCGGCGAGCATTTGAATCAGTTCGTCAAGCGACATCGCGGCGCCCTGTCCGTTTTTTGCGCGGCCGCTGCCGTAGAATGAGCATGGTCCGTCAAACTGAATCTGGCGCAGAATTTGCACGATGTCCTCCCACGGCACATTGCCGGTGCCGAGTTTGGTGAGGCGCATGCTGTGCAGGCGCGCGCCGGCATAGCCGCTTTTATCGTTGAACCAGTAAAAATCTTTTACGCCGAGCGCGGCGATGCGGTCAGCGAGAATATCCACTCCCATCAGCCAGCCGGAACTGCCGCCTTCAACCACACCGTGAACCGGATCGTAATAGACGCCGATGTCCGCCGGCGGGAGATCGCCGAGCGCATAATCGAGATCCGCCGGAACTGCGCCAAAAAACTTATGGCTGTGATTCTGAAATACGCCCTGAATTCCAACAGCACGGTTCATCGCTGCAATGTCTCTGAGCTGTGCTTTAACGGTGTCGCGCTGCCGGCGCAGTGTGCCGAAGCCCTCATATCTCCATTCGCCAAGACGATACTGACGGATGCCGAGCGATGCCGCAGTCCGCAGGATTTTTTCAGCAAACGGCGCGTCCGGCGAATTTATCTGCGTGGTAATCATAGCGATATTCATGCCGGTGTTTTTCAGTTTTCCGGCGAGCGCCGGCAGTTCATCCGCCACGCACTCCGGTTCAATATTTTCGCCGGAGCGCACGGTGATTTCAAAACCGGTAAAACCGGCGGCGGCGAGTTTTACGGCGCTCTCTTCGAGCGGCGCGCCGTACAACTGCTTGCTGAAGACGATGTGTTCGAGGTTCATAGTTAAGCGTTCAGAGTTTGGAGTTAAGAGTTTGTTGCGTTGCGGGCATTGCGCCGCGCGCCGCGCAGCATTAATCCGGAAACAATTCCAATGAATGCGGCCACAATAAGAATGGCGAGGCGTCCGGCCGACGGGTTCGGCACGAATACCAGCAGCGCAATAAATCCGGCAATGACCATTCCAAATCCTCCGAGCAGACGAAGCTGCATACCGTCGTTCGCTTTGCCGACTTCTTTCTCAAAATCAACCGGCGTGTGCATGACCGTAAAAAATTCATCCACCTGTGCTTGATAGTCCGGTGTTTCTTTTTTCCAGAACGGAGCCGTTGCAAAAAACACAATGCTCCCAACGGCGATATTAACGAAAACCTGCTGCTGAAAATTCCAGGTCAGCCCGAACACACTGATTTTATAAAAACCGAGCGCCGACGGAATCAAGGCGGCAACCACGGATGCAATTGCTGCCCAGCGCGGCACGCGACGGAAGAACAGGCAGAGCATCATCGGAACCGTCAGCGGAATGCCGAGCATGGCGCCGATGTTCAGCATGAATTCAAAGATCCCTTTGCCATCTTGACCGGCGAAATAGAGAGCGAGCCCGATAATTGCTATACCGAAGCAAAAGGAAGCGAACTGTCCGAGCCGTAATCGCCGGACCATGCTCATTGGCTCTTTTTTTAAAAGACGGCAGATCGCAGGATAAATATCTTCCGTCACAATTCCGGCGTTACGATTCAGCCCCGTATCCATCGAACTCATCGTCGCCGCAAAAATGGCAACCACCATTAAGCCGACCATCCCGTTCGGCAGCAGCGCATGGCTGATTAACGCGAATGACGCTTCCGCCGGCTTGGCAATATTCACCGCCATCACCTGATCGGCAATCAGCAGCCGCGCCGCCATCGGCGGAATCACCCAGATAATTGCGCCTAGCGCCATTAAAACAGCTGCAAACAGCGCCGCTTTGCGCGCTTCGCGGCCGTCTTTTACAGCAAAGTAGCGCGGCGCCGATTGCATCGAGTTACTACTGACTGCAGTTTTCAGCAGCATGGCAATCGCCCACATCCAGGTGAACTGCGAGGCCGTAAATCGCCCTGGCGGGTTGATAATCTGGAAATCCGGCGCGAGCCCCTCCCCTGTGCGTTAATCATATTTAAGAATCCGCCAAAACCGCCGGTTTTTTGCAGACAGAGGAAGCAGACTAATAACGTCATTGGAACCAGTATTAATCCCTGCAGAAAATCCGTTGCCATCACCGCCCAGCTGCCGCCGGTTAGTGAATAAAAAAGCACAACGAGCCCGATAACAATGATAATGCTGTAAATTTCAAATCCGAAAATCGCGGAACTGAAGAGTGCGAGGCCGTATAAATGAAGTGCGCCGACCAACAGTTGCGTGATGACGGAGAAGCCGGCGTAAAACTGCTGTGTCCCAACATCAAAACGCTTGCGGATAATTTCCGGTGCTGTAATGGACCGCAGTTGCCTGAACCATGGAGCAATAAAAAGAAAGTTCAGAAGAAACCCGATAGTATTGGCAATGTAAATGATGGCAACAGACCAGCCGCTTTCAAAGGCCACTCCGGCGGCGCCGGTAAATGTCCACGCACTGAACATCGTCATAAATGCACTGGCGCCGACCAGATACCACGTGCCGCGGCAGCCGTTGCGGAAATAGTCGCTGGCATCAGAGTTCAGCTTGCGCATCACCCAACCGACAGCCAGCAGCATGATAAAATAGGTGAAAATTACAATGTATTCAATAATTCCCGGCTGTGTTAAGGACATAGTGTTTCTCCTTTTTCATTTCCATTCAACGGCCGGATTTTTATATCCCGCCACGCAACTGTCGAATTCCAGGTGCGCAGCGCCAGCCGGCCGCCCGGCAGCGGCTGCGGATCAATCACATCATGAAGGTAGATGTCATCGACAAACGCCTGAATGCGGCCGGCGTTGCAGACGACTTTAATACGATACACACGTCCCGGTTCAGAACGGATATCCTGCCGGTCGCTCAGCAGGTTGAATCCCGGATTTCTCCGGACGCGCGAATGGCCGGGCCGAATGCCGCCGACCAGCGTAAAAATATAATTCGGAAATTTATGATATTCCGGATAATCGCCGGAACGGGTAAACTGCACCGGCGAATCGTCCGCTTCGTGCGCGCTGAAAATCAGATTCAAATTCGCCGCGTTCGGCGCCTCTGTTTCAAACACCTCTGCCGTCAGCTCAATCACAAAATCCGCCGGAATCTTCTGCTTCAGCCAGATCGTCGCCGTATTCACCTGTTCCGGAAATTTTTTTTCAACCTTGATCTGTCCGTCCGCCGCCGTAACAACACTGTCGCCCTCAACCGCCCAGCGGTTTGTCCACGACGCATCGAACGTCTCCGCAATCACTTTTCCCGGCGCGCGCGACATGCCGAATGCCGCGCCGGCAAAGAGAATGAAGAAAATCAGCGGGGCAGACATTCCTGTCTGCCCATTCCGGTGCATAAATGGCAGACAGGACTCGAAGAGAGGCTTTTGCTCGCGAAAGCAACGACCAACGGGAGTGACAATTCTGCCCCACAATTTTTTAAGACTGTTTCTTAAATGCTGCATATTATTTTCTGATGGTGATGAAACTTTTCCGGCAACGGAAGCACGCGCCTGCTTTAATTGTAAAACCGGCTGTTTTTACACCTATAAAAAACCCCGCGCAACGATCCGTCGAAACGCGGGGATAACTGTTCTTGTTACAGTTTTAGCGCATCGCCCGCCGGATAAAAAGCGATGCGGTACTGCTAAACAGTAATAATGTTACGGATGATGGTTCCGGAACAACCGAAAACCCGGAAATTGTAAGATCTTCATCCGTATTGAAAAACCGCCCACTGACTCCGAAATAATCTCCAGTCGGCGTGGCCGGATTCGTATCGGTCCACACCAGTGTTTCACTTAATTCACCGCACTTGGCTGTAAAAGAGAGGGTCAGGCTGCCGGATGCGTCGTATGTTCCGGTCAGGCTAAGATCAAATTGTGTTGTCTTTCTAATGGCGGCCCCTCCATCCCACGTAAATTGGGCAACTTCGGTTGCACCGTTCAATATATATAATATATCTTTAGTAAGTCTGGCCTGATATCCGACTGATCCACCGTTAACGGTCAAATTGTCGCCTAAGGCAAACAATCGCATTTGATGTTGTGAAGCTTGATTGCCAAAAAATGTTGCTTCTATTGTAAATCCTTTTGCATCCAAGGATGCGCCGGATGTGTCCACGGCAATTGCAAAACTTTGTTTGCTCGTCGTAGTTGCTGTGAGACCCGTTGACGTTGAGGTTAATGTGATATCCGCATGAGGGAGGACAGTAAATACAGCGGCATTTGTTTGAGGATCCATTTTTGTAAAATCTGCCTCAAACGGCACAATTACAACGTCTGCCAGCGCAATCGCTGCCGAGTATAATATAATTATTCCCAATCCTATCTTCTTCATTTCTATGTCCTTTCCTGTTTTATCCCTGCCGGCACCATGCCGGCGGATTTAAAGTTGATTGAATGCTGAAACTTGAATCCATGATTTTTTATTCACGCGTAATAAATTTAATTTTCTTTATTGTGCGAATTCCGATTCCCTCATCTAATCAAACATTCCTTTCTAGCTATGTGCCAGTTTAGATTTTCAACTTATTCCGTGAAGCGCCATGTTGTTTTAATTGTAAAACACGTTATTTTATTTACATATTTAACCTCTTCCGGAATATTGCCAGCATTCAAACCGCCGGAGATTTTAATTTCGTTGCAAAGAAAGATATTAGACTTTATGAAAACACTGATCACTGAGCAGATAATCCCGAATGGCAAACGATGAACTCAAAACGTATTTCTATGCGCGATATTGCAACAGAAGCGGGCGTCAGTGTCATGACGGTATCGCTGGCGCTGCGCAACTCGCCGCGCCTTTCCGCTGAAACGCGTGAAAATGTTCAAGCCATTGCAAAAAAACTTGGATTCATGCCTGACCCTGCACTGCAAGCTCTGGCCACCTATCGCACCGGCAAACAGAAAAAGAATTTTACCGGCGTGATCGCTTATATAAATAACTCCACAAAACCATCCGTGGTGCGTGGCAAAACCCATCATCAGAAAATTTTTGCAGGCGCAACTGCCGGCGCGACAACACTTGGATATAAAGTGGAAGAGTTCTGGCTGAGGGCACCGGAGCTTTCCCCTCAGCGCGCGGCGGATGTGTTACGTGCACGCGGCATTCAGGGGCTGATCCTTGGGCCGCAGGAAAAATCGAACACCGTAATTGAAGGATTCGACTGGTCGGAATTCAGCGTGGTGACCTATGGCTTTTCACTGAGAGCACCGCGTTTCAATGTCGTCGCCACTGAAACATTCAAAGCGATGCTGATTTGTATGAAAAAACTGCAGGCCGCCGGTTACCGACGCCCCGGACTGATCATTTTTGACGATCAGGACACCCGCACTCAAAACCGCTATTCCGGTGCCTATTGTGCCTCTTGGGAAATGATATCGAAATCGCGAAAACTTCCGAAAATTTTTCGCGATTTCGATTTAAATCCAGTCAAATTAAAACAATGGATAGAGCGATATAAATTTGATGCAATCATCGGTGCACGGCACCGCATTCAGCTGCAACTGGAAAAGCTGGGTTACCGCATCCCGGACGATATCGGTTTCGCCTGTCCGTTTGGAATTCACAGAAATTATCCAATAGCTCATGCCGATGGCCGCCCGGAAGAAGTTGGACGTATCGCGGTCGAATTGGTCTGCAGTATGATTAACCAGAACGAAAAAGGCATTCCGGTATCGCCACGTACCATAACGATCGACCCCGACTGGGTCCCGGGGCCGACCATTAGAAACCAGTAAAAATTTCCGGTAAGGTTGATTCTTGCCGCTTCATAACAAAGTCCTTTCACAAATCATGCTTCGAATTTTAACGTGTATTTTACAGTTAAAACGAATACCCGATTGTCGAAACGTTACCGTATGTTACGAATTCAGCTGAGCATCAGAACAGGGGAATGATTTATGTTTTTTTATAAGTTAGGAACATTGTGCATAACGCTGGGCTATATGGTTTGCATCATACCGGCGGATACGCAAAAAAATGATGGCATTCCCGTTGTCCCTGCAAACGCACATCCCCGCCTCCTGCTGACAGAAGAACGCTGCGATGCATTAAAGCAATGGATTCATGGTGATGACCTATTTGCGACGGCGTGGCAACAGATTACCGAAATGACCTCACCAGACGGCGCAGATATTCTGCTTTTGGACGGCGCTTACAATGAAGCAGTGTTGACGCAAATCTCAGCACAGGCGATGCGGTATGCGATTGAACAGGATTCGATCAACGGCCTGGCAGCAATTAAAAATATCCGTGCATTCCATAATGATGTTGTTTTTTCGGAAGCAAAAGCCGTCACCCGTGCCCACGGCTATGCCATTTTCTGTACTGCACTGGTATATGACTGGTGCTACCCCCTGCTTACGAGTGCTGATAAAACGGCTCTTATCGCGGGGATAAAAACAAATGCGGCGGTTATGGAAATCGGCTGGCCGCCGGAGAAGCAGAGTGACATCACCGGACACGCCGGCGAAGCACAATTACTGCGCGACCTGCTGTCGGCCGGAATAGCATTGTATGATGAAGAACCGGAATTTTATAACATTTGTGCCGACCGGTTTTTCAACCGTATGGTTCCGCCGCGCAACTTTTTTTATCAGTCACACCGGCATCATCAGGGAAGTCATTACGGTCCATACCGGTTTCACTGGGAAATGTACTCGGCATGGCTTTTTGGGCGCATGAACGGAACTCATGTCTACAGCAGAGAACAGCAGTTTGTCCCGTATGAATGGATCTATACGTTGTGTCCGGATAATAGAATATTTATTGATGGTGACAGCGCGAAGGCCAAAAGCTTGTTTAATGTTCAAAATCGGGCTCTACTGGAATCCAATTATTATAATGATCCGTATGTACGTTATCTGGCGCAGCGTCTTTCTGTTACGATATTAGCGCGAACCAAATCAATTGATTTCCTATTGTTTTATGACCCGGCGGCAGAAACCGCTACCGGATTTTCAGATTTGCCACTGACGCGATATTTCGCAGAACCGCTCGGCGGCATGGTTGTGCGTACCGGCTGGGATTTTGGAAGCGACAGTGAAAGTGCCGTTATAAAAATGAACGGCGCCGGATATTTTTTCGGTAATCATGATCATGTCGATGCCGGACATTTTCAGATTTATTATAAAGGCCATCTGGCGATTGATACCGGGATTTACGGCGGCGGCAGTTACAGCTCGGCATATAACTGGAGCATTAACAACCGCTCCATCGCGCATAACGTCATGCTGGCGTATGACCCGGACGAAACATTCCCGAAAGGCGGCAATGACGGCGGACAGGCTTTGCTGAACTACGCCAAAGAACCGCAAACGTATGAATCGCTGCTGGCGGATTATCGCAATGGACGGATGCTGGCGCATGATTTCGGGCCGAACAAACAACGTCCGTTTTATAGCACGATGAGTGTTGATTTGACGGAAGCATACAGCAAAAAAATTGAACCCTATCAGCGGCGCTTCGTCACCCTGAACCTGAACCGCCCGGGACTGCCGGCGGCGCTGCTGGTGTATGACCGCATGGAGACCGCCAATCCGGATCATAAAAAATACTGGCTGTTCCAGAGTTTTGACCCGGCGGAAATCCGTGCGGACGGTTTCACCGTTACAAACCGGCGCAACAGCTGCTCCGGAAAAGTTTTCTGTTCAACGCTGCTGCCCAGCGCAGGGAATCTTACAATGGAAAATACCGGCGGTGAAACAGGGACGCACACCGTTTTCGGACAGACAATCCCCAATGCAAACAGCGATTCATTTTCACAGGGCTGGCGGCTGATGATGTCGCCGGTGACACCGGCGAAACTCGACCGTTTCCTGAATGTGATGCAGATTATGGATGCAGACTTCGGCGCGCCCCTGCCCGTCGAAAAAATTTCGACACCCGGATTTACCGGCGCAAAAATTGAAAACTGGTATGTGCTGTTTCCGGATGGAAATAAACCGGTTGAGAATGATTTCGCCGTTTCTTTTCCGGCAGAATCCGGCAACACATGGTTTTTAATTACCGGCCTGAAAACCGGAGACTGGTTTGTTTCCGGCGCCAACAGCGGTACCGCAATCAAGCATTGTATCGATGAAAATTCCGATACTCTGTTCTGGATTGGAAACTCCGGTAACTACGCCGTTTCGCGCAGCCTGCCGGCAGACTGTGCAGAAATTCCGGCGCCGGATTTAGCGGCGCTGACGCCGGAAAATCACAGCATGACCGACAACCGCGTTTATCTTGACAACGCGCTGCTGCAAACCTCGTTACATGAACAGAACGACGGAACGCTGTGGACCGCGCCGGAAAACATTCTGATAGCCGCCGGGGTCGATGCGGCGTGGAATGGCAGAGAATTTTCTGCCGGAACGGGAAGCCGCATGCTGAATTATAAAGCCGGCGCGCCGGAATATTTTTTAAATGGCGAAGCATTTACTCTGCCGGAAAACTCCGGCGCGCCGGAAACAATGCTGCCGCTGCCGGCGCTTGCGTCGTTTTTAAAACGGCAGTACATCAAAGAAAGCCAGAACGTTGTTTTGCTTAAACCGTATCCGGCTGAACGCAACACATATCTCTGGTATGAACAGATTTCCGCCGACCGGAGCAGTACTGGACAGGAAGCGCAATACGCCGCCGACGGGGACTTAAAAACCTACTGGGCCGGCGAAGGCATCGGCGCAATACTGACGATTGATCTCGGCAAAACCACAGAAATCACGGCGGTAAAAATCGCCTGGCAGAACGGTGCGCGCCGGAAAGCATTTTTTTCACTGGAAACTTCGCGGGACGGAAGTTCGTGGAAAGAAATTTTTAACGGCGAAAGCGACGGCAAAACCGCCGGGTTCGAAAAATATTCATTCAATCCGGTGCCGGCGCGCTTTGTCCGTCTGATAGGTAACGGAAACAACATCAACGGCTGGAACTCTGTTCAGGAAATAGAAATTGTTCCGGTAGAAAAATAATATGAGTAAAAAAATAAAAAACCCGTCCATCAACATTCTTTATCTGCACGCGCACGATGCAGGACGCTGGGTGCAGCCGTACGGCGTTCCGGTAGAAACGCCGCATCTAATGAGATTTGCGAAACAGAGCGTACTGTTCCGCAAAGCGTTTTCGGCGGCACCAACCTGCGGACCAAGCCGCGCCGCCCTGCTCTCCGGGCAATATCCGCATCAGGTTGGAATGTTCGGTCTGCCCGGACAAGGCTGGATATTTGATGATTACAATAAACACCTGGTTCATTTCCTGAATCGTCTCGGCTACGAAACCGTACTTGCCGGTGTTCAGCACGAGGCACACCACGCCGATATGTCTCCGCTGGGATATCAGCGGGATTTAAATGCAGGTTTCCGCGAAGCGTCGGGACAGTTTTATCCGGAAACAATCGATCATGTAGAACGGTTTTTCGCCGAAAAACAACGGGGACAGGATCGTCCGTTTTTCATTTCTGTTGGCATTGACGAACCGCACCGGAACAATCGCGCGCGGCCGGAAATGAACATCGACGATAAATCTGCACTATTCAGCAAAACGCGTTACTATGACCCGGAGAAACTGGACTGGCGCTATACAGCGCCGCCGCCGTGGCTGCCCGATCTGCCGGAAGTCCGCCAGGATATGCGCAGTTATGCCGAAGGCGTGAATATTATGGATGAATATATGGGGCGCGTTTTATATGCGCTGGAACAATACGGCCTTGCAGAAAACACGCTCGTCATTCTCACTACCGATCATGGCATCGAATTTCCCGGCAGCAAAAAAACGCTGTCCGATCAAGGCACCGGCGTCATGCTGATGCTGCGCGGGCCCGGCGGACTTTCCGGCGGTAAAGTGATTGAACCGCTCGTCTCACAGCTCGATATCTATCCCACCGTCTGCGAAATTCTCGACGCTGAAAAACCGGCATGGCTGGAAGGAAAAAGTCTGCTGCCGCTCATAACCGGTGATGCCGAAAAACTGCACGATGAAATTTTTACGGAACAGACGTATCACGAGCCGCTCAATCCGCTGCGCGCAATCCGGACCGAACGCTACAAGCTTGTTCTCCGGCACCCGGAAACCGGCCCGCTGCTGCGTCACGACGGTCCGCTAAAAGAAATCATGGAAGAGATCGGCTGGTATGAAAACCGTGAAGCGGCGGAACTTTTCGATCTGTATCTCGACCCGCAGGAAGCCTGTAACCGGATCCATGATCCGGCACTGGCGGAAATCCGGCGCGACCTTGAGCACCGGCTGAGTCAGTGGATGGGAAAAACCGGCGACTGTTTTCCGTCCGGAAAATTCCCGGAAATTAAGGAATGCGCACAATGATTCACCTGAATATTTTTCACCGCTTCGGCACCGGCGCACTGCCGGATGTTTTTAAACAGCAGCAGGATTTAGTCCACTCGCTCGGTTTGAAATCAACTGTCTACATTATTACGATTTATTTATGGAATCAGCATAAGCCATGCTTGTAATAACCATGATCGTAAAAACTTAATTTAAAACCTTATAAGGAACTGCAATGCTGCGTCCTCAACAGAATGAAATACGTGAAGTAAACAGCCTCGATGGATTCTGGGATTTCCAAACATCTGACGGAGCCGGCCGGGAATATAAATTTTTCACCGGTCTTCCGGCTCCTCGAAAACTGGGCGTCCCGGGAAGCTGGAATGAACAGAACCTGGATATTTATAATCACTTTTCTGAAGGGTGGTATCAGAAAGATTTTTTTGTCGCAGAATCATGGAAACATCGGAAAATTTTTATCTGGCTCGGAAGCGTCTGCCAAAACGCCGATGTATGGATAAACGGAGTTTGGGTTGGAAGCCACACCGGCCCGCATCTGCCGTTTGAGTTTGAAATTACGAAGCTCGTAAAATTCGGGAAGCCGAATCGACTCACTGTTCTGGCGGATGGAACTCTGCATGTTGACAGTCTTCCGCCGGCAACAATGAGCACAGAAGATTTACGCACTGGATGGAGCACTTCGTTCCCGCCGGTTGCATATGATTTTTTCCCGTTCTCTGGAATTCACCGGTCGGTCTATCTTTATGCTGTTCAAGAAAATTATCTGACAGACATTCACATTCAAACATCCCACAGCAACAATGTGGCAAACATTACCTGCTTTATACAATGTGCCGCTCCGTTTACCGGGACGGTCCGTCTTGTTGTTGACGGGCAGGAAATTTCAGAACCGTTGAAAGATACTGCAATCGCTGATATTAAACTTAAGATAAAAAATCCGAAGCTATGGGATATCGGTTGCGGAAATCTTTATAATCTAACAATCATTCTGGAAGAAAACGGTGAAATAATTGACTGTTACCGCACCCGGTTCGGAATCCGGAATGTGGAGGTGGTTGGAAACAAGTTTCTGCTTAACGGTAAACCTGTCCATTTTAAAGGATTCGGCAAACACGAAGATTTCGATGTTATTGGGAAAGGGCTTAATTTACCGCTGATTATCAAAGATTTTGATTTGATGAAATGGGTCGGCGCAAATTCATTCCGTACATCGCATTACCCGTACGCGGAAGAATGGCTGGACATTGCCGATGAGCATGGGATTTTAGTAATCTCTGAAAACCCGCTGGTCGGACTCGGCCCGCGCCTCTATCGTGAAGACATTCTTGAAAAAGCGGTTGCTGTTACTGAAGAACACATCAAGCGCGACCGCAACCATCCGTCAGTCATCATGTGGTCGCTCGCCAATGAACCGAACTCACCGGCCTGTCTTGACAATGAAAAAAAGAAAAATGCCTGCCTCCATTTTTATAACACACTGATAAAAACAGTCCGCCGGCACGACACATCCCGGCCGTTAACTTATGCCATGCATATTGACCCGGCGGACAATCCAATGGCACACCTTTTTGATGTGCTTTGTATTAATAAATATTATGGCTGGTATGACTATACCGCCCGGATTGAGGACGGACTGGAGCCGCTTCTTGATAAACTCCAGGACTTTTACGATACATTTAAGAAACCGATCCTTCTCAGTGAATTCGGCGCCGATGCCGTCAGCGGAAAACACCATCTTCCGGAAGTTATGTTCAGTGAAGAATTTCAATCAAAAATCATCAAAGTTCAATATGAAGCGCTTTGCCGGAAACCGTGGTTTATCGGCGCACATGTATGGAACTTCGCGGACTTCCGGGTTGGGCAAACCCTCACGCGCGTGATCTTCAACCGCAAAGGCGTTTTCACCAGAAGCCGCCAGCCGAAACTCGCAGCGCACACCTTGAAAACTTTATGGGACACCGGTTCAGCGTATGCACATTCGCCTGTAAAAACGGTCTTTTAAATAATTGTTAATTTTTATTACGAATGTTCTGATGACAAATAACCCCCTCTTTACGTAACCCATTAACAGAAAGTTGTTCATATGAAAATTGCATTCATTATTTCTACCGCCACCCTGCTCTCTACAGCCGGAATTTCGGAAATCATTCAGATGGAAAAAGCGGACTTTGTTGCGTTTGAGGCCGAAGATTTTTCTGTCAGTGAAAAAGATAAAAATATTGCCGCAACGGTCATATCCGAATGGCAGGTTGTGCCGAATGCGTTGGCCGGTAATGGAAACGCTATCAAGGCAGTTACAGGCGGCGCGCCGATACCTGAATCATCCACTGCTTATGTAACGTATAAAATCCAGTTTACAACACCGGGACTTTATACCCTGTACTTTCGGGCGCTCGGCGCAACAACAGCTCACCGCAGTGCGTTTCATTCAGATGGTTTTGATGTGGATCCGGCGTCGGTGGACTTCAAATTATTTAATATCGAGACCGATAAAATTTCCGATTCATTTCAATGGCTGAAACAGCGTTCCGCCAACCGCTTCGCCGTGCAAAAGCCGAATCAAACGGTTGAATTTACCGTCAAAATCCGGCAGCGGTTTTACCAGATTGATAAATTTGTGTTCAGCCTGAAACCGAACCTGACCGGCGAAGAACTCGACCGACTGGAAAACAGTCAGGTGATGACGCATTAGCACGCATTTCAAACTTTTTCCCCCGTCTCTATATTTTTGTGCACTGGTAAGCCGCCTGGCCATGACAGGCTTTTAAAATGTGCTGTCTAAATAACGTGTAAAATGACTATTCGACCAGAGCGTGCCGTCATGAAACATTCAACCAGAGCACCATGCAACCGTGTATGAAATGCGCCTTCATTTTTTGCACTCTTTCGCGCATCGACTGAGAGATTGACTCGTAGAGTCAATGCTATGTGTTGAGTTTACATTCGCGACAATTCGTGTCCATTCGTGGTTACACTAAAAAATAAGGGGCTGGCATAGATGATTGACAGAAAATTGGTCGTTATTTACGTGTAAATTGTTGAAGATTAAGAACTCAAGATTATCGGAACGGCAGATAAAAATGGGGCTCGTTTTTTTCGTTGCCGGAACCAATGCCGTTTGACCCCGTTCGCTACGGCTCGGATGTTTATACAGATGATGCCATTGAATTCATGCGGGCATGTGCCGGAAACCGGACGCCGCAATGGTTGAGCGCCTGCAACACGCCGTTCGCTATCACAAATAGTGGGCGATCCGCGCCGGGCTTTCTTTTACGGAATAATTATGCAGAGGACCGGCAGCCGCGGGCTTCAGCCCGTGGGAGCGGTTCATCCCATTAGTTCAAATTTTTTCGGACACGCCGCTAAAATTTTGCACCCGGTTTGAGTGACGAGGACGGTGTCTTCAATGCGGACGCCGCCGAGTCCAGGATAATAAAGTCCGGGCTCGATGGTGATGATTTGCCCGGCGCGCAGTTTTTGATGAACGGCGGATGAAACGCGCGGAGCTTCGTGAATTTCGAGACCGACGCCATGTCCGAGTCCGTGTATAAATCCTTGCGGTGTTCCGTTAACGGCGCCGGTTTTATAGCCGCGGCGCTGCATTTCTTTGGCAGCAGCGTTGTGCATATCATCGGTCCACGCACCGGCACACACGGCGTTGAGAGCAATCGTTTGCGCTGCGCGGACAGCGTTATAGAGTTTTTTGAGTTCCGGCGCGGCGGGTCCGCGGCAGACAGTGCGGGTAATGTCACCCCAGTAGCCGGTTTTGATGGAACGCGGAAATATGTCGATGACGATGGGTGTACCGGCATAGAGCGGTCCGTCGCCGCGTTCATGCGGATCGGCGGATTGTTTGCCGCCGGCGACAATGGTGTCGTTCGCGGTGCAATCACGGTCGAGCAGTATCTGGATGATTTCCCAGCGGACGGTTTTGGCGGTTAAAATTTTCCCCCCGATTTTGAGTATTCCATTGTTATCCGGTATGGCGGTATGAATTAAATTAACGGCGGTGTTCATGGCGGCAACAGCGGCGCGCTGGCTGTTTTGTATCGCCGTTATTTCGTCGGCGGTTTTTATTTCTCGCTGCGGGCAGATCGGTGCGGTTTGTATTTCGACCGTGTATTTCCCCGTGCGGAGTTTTTCTACGAGTCCGGCAGGAAATGCGTACGGCACCGTAAGCCGGCTTGCGCCGGAAGTTTTTTTTATCCAGTCGCCGGCGCCGGCCTTCCAGGTTGAACCGATCTGTTCGGGATAGACGACGCGCACACCGGTTTTTACAGCGCGTTTCATCCGGCTATATTCCATTTCGGATATGATGAGTGTAATATTGCGTCCGGTTTTAATGAGCAATGCCGCTTCCGGCGGTTCAGTGCCGCACAAATAGCGAATATCGGCACTCATTTGTGCGCTGCTGATAAGTAGTTGCGCTGCAGTTTGTTTTTTCATTTTTGTAAACCTTATATTCAGAATGAAGTTACAACAGAAACATTCATTTTATTCAACTTCCTTTTCCTTTTGGTTAACGCCATTTTGTATTGATTTGTTTTTGCTTGTCTATATGTTGTACCGGTACTCTTTTTTGGTTTGGTTTGTGCCTTTCCTCTTGAGTGATGTGATATAAATCAACTAGTTTGTAAACCGTCGCGAAAGTACAGGAAACATTGCCCTGTTGATAACTTGTGCATATCTTCTGTATATTTGTTGACTCGATTTTTACAGGGAACCTGCAGATTTTTATGGATAGAGACAAGAATAGGCTCTGGGATGAGGCGTGCCGCCACCTGGAAAACACGCTCTCGCCGGAAATTTTTGAGAAATGGATCGCGGTGATTCAATGCCGCGGCATTGAGAACGGCCACATTCAGCTGGTTGTCGGAAACGACTTTTACCAGTCGTGGCTCGAGGAACATTATATTCCTTTAATCCGTCAGGCTCTCACGGCGGTTGCCGGTAAGGAAATGCAAATTACGCTCGGCGTGGATTATTCTCTGATTTCAGAAGCGCCGGCAGAAGAGAAAAGAGAAAAGTACCGCTCAATCCTGTCAAAACGGATTCAACCGGCAGAAACGAATCTGAATAAAAACTATACGTTTGATTCGTTTGTGGTCGGTTCGTCAAACCAGTTTGCACACGCCGCCGCGATTGCCTCGGCACAGTCGCCGTCGCGCGCATATAATCCGCTTTTTATTCACGGCGATGTCGGACTTGGCAAAACACATTTGATGCAGGCGATTGGAAATTTTATTTATACTAAAAATCAGCGCACAACAGTGTGTTATACCACCAGCGAAGCGTTTACAAACGAATACATTGAAGCACTGACATCGAATAAACTTTCAAAATTCCGTAAAAAATACCGCAACTGCGATGCACTTCTGATTGATGATATCCATTTTCTCGCCCGAAAAGAACGGATGCAGGAAGAATTTTTCCATACGTTCAACGCAATTTTTGAAAATCATAAGCAGATTGTAATGACATCCGACCGCCCGGCCGGTGAGCTGGCCGGTTTAACACCGCGGCTTGTTTCGCGGTTTGAGTGGGGTCTGGTGGTTGAACTTGAAAGCCCGGATGTTGAAACGCGCGTCGCTATTCTGAGTAAAAAATGTGATCAGCTGAATCTTTCAATTGACCAGAATCTGCTTTTCTACCTTGCTGAACGGATTTCATCCAACATCCGGCGGCTGGAGGGCGCGCTGATTCGTGTGGCATCATTCGTTTCGTTAACCGGACAGACAATTGACCGCTCAAAGCTCGAATATCTTTTGCGCGATACGCTAGACCAGGAACAGCGGTTGACAATCAGCTCTGAAAGCGTTCAGAAAGCGGTGGCTGAGCATTATGACATTCGCTTAAGCGATCTCATCAGTCGCAAGCGCACGAACAACATTGCCTGGCCGCGTCAGGTTGCGATGTATCTTGTGCGTCAGTTAACGGATCAGTCATTTCCGGTCATTGGTGATGCGTTTGAACGTAATCATGCCACTGTCGTGCATGCCTGCCAGGTCGTTGAACAGCGCATGACGGAAGATATTAAACTGCGTCAAATGATCTCCTTATTAAAGCAGCGCATCAGTCACAGTGCGCAAAAGACCGGAATGATAGGGTGAATGTAGAGCAAGCGAGACGTTTGTTCTATATTGATAACTTAGTTGAAAAGCTGTGGATAAAATGATCATAAAGAGAATAAGTTTAAGTTATCGAAAATCCAGCAGGTTTTCATCAGTTTTGTACACAAAGATATCCACAAGGCTAAATGCCGGATAAAAGAGCGGTTAGACAAAAAAATGGGATGACGGCGTGCACTATTTACAGTACATATAATAGTGATAGTTAAATAAAATAGATAATTAGATTCTTATGGAGGTCTGTTAATGAAGCTTTCAATTGAAAAAGATATTCTGCTTGAAGCGCTACAAAAAGTTCAAGCGATCGTAGGACAGCGCAGCACCCTGCCGATTCTCTCGAATGTTTTATTGAAAGTCGATGGTGATAAAATTTCACTGACAACGACGGACATGGAAGTCTGTGTGAAAACGAGCGCCGTGGCGGATATCAGTGAAGAAGGCGGAACAACGCTGCCGGCACGTAAATTTTTCAGTATCTGCCGTGAACTGCCTGCTGGACAGGTTGAAATTGAAGTCGATGCAAAAGATGTTGCTACCATTCGCTGCGGCTCGGCGTTCTTCAGGCTGGTTGGTCTTCCGGAAGAGGATTTTCCGCCCTTGCCGGAATTTGAAGAGCATCAGGTTTACACAGTAGAGCAAGACACTTTTAAAAGTATGCTCCAGAAAGTCCTTTATGCTGCCTCTACAGACGAAACGCGCTATATCCTGAATGGAGCCCTGCTCAGTTTTAAAGATGAAAAATTGGCCGTTGTAGCAACTGATGGACGCCGTCTTGCACTCGTTGAACAGGAAATTCAATTTCCTGAAGCCGCAGAAGCCGGAATCGTGGTTCCAACTAAAACACTGAATGAGCTGATTAAAACGCTCGGTGATGAAGGTGTTTTAAAAATCCGTGTTTCCAGCAGTCAGGCGGCGTTTGATTTTGATAATATCCTGATTGTTTCAAAACTGATTGATGGAACCTATCCTAATTTTCAGCAGGTGATTCCTTCGCAATGTGAAGAGCGCGTTGTGATCGACCGCGAAACAATGCTGATGGCTGTCCGGCGCGTCTCCTTGTTAACTGATGATCAAACTGCTTCTGTACGGTTGAATTTCAGTAAAAACAAACTGGAACTGGTTACAAACAGTCCGGAAGTGGGCGAAGCGCGTGAGACAATTCCGGTTAAATATGAAGGAAAAGAGATTTCTATTGCATTTAATCCCGGGTTTTTGCAGGCGCCGTTGCGTCATTTAGATTCGGATGAAATTTTCTTTGAACTGTCGGATGAACTCAGTCCGAGCGTCATTAAAACCAGCGTTCCCTTCCTGTATGTGCTGATGCCCATTCGTATTTCTTAAAAACAATGGATAGATTGACGGGAAAAAATCTGCCATCTTAAAGGCTTACTTTAGAAATACTATTTGGTTGCCCGACTAGGATTTGAACCTAGACAAGCAGATTCAGAGTCTGCTGTGCTACCGTTACACCATCGGGCAGGAGAAACGGAAAATAAGCCAGAGTTCACCGGGAAGTTCAAGATGGAACTGTTAAAAAGATGAGCTGTTGCGGGCAGATTCGTGTTATTGGGTTACTCGGTGTTGGATTTGATCATGGTGACGGACAGATTCGTATTACTCAGGGAGAAAAATTTAATATTTATCTGGGTTCCAGTGAAACGCATCAGATTCTCCGAAATATCTGTGTTAAAATAAAAAATTGCATTGAGGCAGAAGGAAAGGAATTAAGAGACTATTCTCCTGAAGAATTTATGAAGCTCATGAGCAGGCTGGTGGATTAATGCAGACATGCATTCTGGCTTGTCCAGTGATATTCGCGTGATCCGCAGTAAAAAAAATAAATTTTAATATTTCATGAAAATCCTGTTTCTCACTTTAAAATATCCTTATGCTGAAGTAGCCGGCGGGCACAGGATTGTTTATCAGCGCATCCGGTATCTTAAAGAATCCGGACATCGGGTCGGCTTAATCTCATTTATCACCGACGAAACACCGGAGGAAATAGACTCACTGCGTCCGCTGCTGGATGAACTGCATCTGATTCCGCATCCGCACCGGAACATATGGACGCGTATCTTTCATGATTATCTAATGTTTTTTGAACGTCCGGCGGTATTCTGGAAAGTGTTTTCGCGTGAAATGATGGAAAAAACCGGCGAAGTGGTTGAAAAAGGCCGTTACGATGTCGTCATTTCAGAGTTTTCTGAAATGGGACAGTATCTGTATAAAAATCCATATC
This sequence comes from Kiritimatiellales bacterium, assembly GCA_041656295.1. Lineage (NCBI taxonomy): Bacteria > Pseudomonadati > Kiritimatiellota > Kiritimatiellia > Kiritimatiellales > Kiritimatiellales bacterium. The sequence goes on from JBBADV010000001.1 coordinate 61,528, forward strand.
TTTCAGCGGTACACAAAATTATGTCATGTCACCGGTGTTTAACGGCTTCTTATGAAAAATATCAGAACATGCACGAGGTATACTGGCGTTTGTATTATAAAAGTCTGCCGCAAATGCGGATTCTCCGGCAGTATGAATTTAATATGTACCGCAGTGCCGACCGCGTGCTGGTTTTAACGCCGCAAGACCGTTTTACTATGCAATATTATGCGCAGGATCTTGCAGTGTCCATTGCACCGTCCGGTGTGGATATCGATTATCTGAAAAATACACCGGCATTCGAAAAACAGCAGATTGTTTTAATGACGGGTTACATGATGGATCCGGCAAATGAAGACGGAGCCAAATGGTTTGTGAATCACGTCTGGCCGGAATTAAAAAAAAATCATCCTGAATTAAAGTTTTTTATAGTCGGCTCATCGCCGTCAAAAGTAGTGAAAAAACTGGCGCAAACCGATTCGCAGATTGTGGTTACCGGCGAAGTACCCGATTTGCGTCCATTCCGCAGTAAAGCCGCCATCTTTGTGTCGCCGGTGCGTCTCGGTTCCGGGATACGCATCAAAGTTCTTGAAGCGATGGCCAGTGGACTGCCGGTAGTTTCAACATCGCTCGGAATAGAAGGAATTGACGCGCAAACCGGTTTAAACTGTATGGTAGCCGACACACCGAAAATGTTCATACAAAGCATCGAGTGGCTTTTAACCGACAAAGATTTAAGCAGCCGTCTCGCAAAAAATGCACAGGAACTTGTAGCAAAAAAATATGCACTCGAAGACGGTATGCGCCGGTTCGAAAAAATTATCAAATCGGTCGTGGAGGTATAACGTGATTTGCAATGTCCCCTTTGAAATGATGGCGTCGTTTATGATCGACCTTTTCAAGGCGGTCGGCGTACCGGAAGACGACTCAAAAATTTGCGCTGATGTGTTAATCACCTCCGATAAACGCGGCATCGATTCCCACGGTACCGGTCGTCTCAAACCGGTTTATTATGACCGCATTGTAAAACAAAAAATTCAACAGCCGGTTTCAAAAATTGAAATCATCCGTGATCAAGGTGCCACGGCAGTGATCGATGGACATCACGGTATGGGAATGGTCATCAGCAAACGCTGCATGGAACTTGCCATTGAAAAAGCACGTGCATACGGACTCGGAATGGTCGTTGCGCGCAACTCCACGCATTACGGTTTTGCTGCATATTATCCTATGATGGCATGTGCTGCCGATATGATCGGAATGACCGGGACCAACGCACGGCCGTCCATCGCGCCGACGCACGGCGTAGAAAACATGCTCGGCACCAATCCGCTGGTATTCGGCGTTCCAACCGACGAAGAGTTTCCGTTCACGAACGATTACGCCACCTCCATCATTCAGCGCGGAAAAATCGAACAGTACGAACGCGAAGGTAAAGAGTGTCCGCCCGGACTTATTATCGGTCGCGACGGACAAACTAAAACTGATTCCGCTCAAATTCTCAAAGACCTCGTGTCCGGCGCGGCCGCCCTGGCTCCGATCGGCGGAATTTTAGAAGAAACCGGCGGACACAAAGGTTACGGCTTTGCCACCGTCGTAGAACTTCTTTCTGCCGCGCTCCAGCAGGGCTCATTTTTAAAACAGCTCAGCGGGCTTACCGGCGCCGGCAAGCCGCAACCGTATGCGCTTGGACATTTTTTTATGGCAATCGATATCAGCCATTTTTGTGAGCCGGCCGACTTCAAAAAAACGTCCGGTGACATTATGCGCGAACTCCGCGCTTCCGAAAAAGCCCCCGGCACCGAACGCATTTATACCTGCGGAGAAAAAGAACACCTCGCCTGGCTTGACCGCAAAGATAAAGGCGTGCCGGTGAATGAAGCACTGCAAAAACAGCTCATTGCCATGCGCGATGAACAGCAATTAATGCAATACAAATTTCCGTTTGAATAAAACCGGCGAAATTTACGCCGGATTTTTAAATGACAGTTCTGCCGCTTTAGCGACCGCTGCTTTAACCTGAGCGGTAATTACATCCCACTGCTTGTCGGCAATCTGCTGTTTCGTTGCCAGCCATGTTCCGCCGATCGCACTGACAACCGGCAGCGCCAGCCACTCGTTCATATTATCAAGATTTACGCCGCCGGTCGGACAGAATTTTACGCCGAGCGAAACATACGGCGCCGCCATATTTTTCAGCATGTTCGTTCCGCCGGCCGCACCCGCCGGGAAAAACTTCAGCATTTTACAACCGAGCGCCAGCCCCGCTTCAATTTCCGATGGCGTCATAACACCGGGAATGAAGAGCGTTTGGTGCTGATTGAAAAATTTGATCGTTTCAGGATTCAATCCCGGCGCCAGCCCGAAGCTGACGCCGGCGTCGATACACATCTGCGCCTGCTCCGGCGTGACAACCGTGCCGGCGCCGACGAGCATTTCCGGAAATGCTTTTTTAATCCGGCGCAGTGCTTCCGGCGCGGCGGCGGTGCGGCACGTCACCTCGATCACATCCATGCCGCCTTTTAACAGCGCTTCCGCCAGCGGTTCAGCATCGTTCGCATCATCAATCACAATCACCGGAATGACCGGACGTTTTAAAAGTTCTTCTAACATAACTATTCCTTTGTCTTAAGGTCTGAAAGTCGCAAGGCAAAGGTCCCGACTTTTGACCTTCGACATTTAGACTTTCGACTATCTATCCACTCTTGCTCCGCCGCCGCCGACCAGTTTTTTCACTTCCGCGAGCGATGCCATCGTGGTATCGCCCGGGGTCGTCATCGCCAGCGCGCCGTGCGCCGCGCCGTATTCCACCGCAAGCTGCGGGTCGCCGAGCTCCATCAGTCCGTAAATGAAACCGGACGCAAAACTGTCGCCGCCGCCGACGCGGTCAAGAATCTCAAGATTTGGGCGGTGTGTGGCGGCATAGAATTTTCCATCGTACCAGCACATGGCGCCCCAGTCGTTGACGGTGGCGGTTTTTACGCTGCGCATTGTGGTTCCCGTTGCTTTAAAGTTCGGAAATTCTTTTACCGCGCGGGAGATCATGTTTTGGAAAGCGCCGAGTTCAAGATCGGTCAGATTTTTATCGGTGCCTTCAATTTCAAAACCAAGACAGGCGGTGTAGTCTTCTTCGTTGCCGATCATCACATCAACGTATTGGGCAATTTCGCGGTTGATTTCACGGCATTTTTCCAGACCGCCGAACTCTTTCCACAGCGACGGACGGTAGTTCAAATCGTACGAAACCATTGTTCCATATTTTTTGGCAATCTTCGCCGCTTCAATTACCAGCGGGCCGGTAGTTTCCGACAGCGCCGCAAAAATTCCACCGGTGTGAAACCAGCGTACGCCGAGTTTGCCGAACAGAGTTTCCCAGTCGATGTCGCCGGGCTTCAACTGTGACGCAGCGGTGTTGCCGCGATCGGAACAGCCGACCGCGCCGCGAATTCCGAAGCCGCGTTCAGTGAAATTAATTCCGTTACGTACTGTGCGTCCGATTCCGTCATACTCGACCCATTTGATAAATGACGTATCCACACCGCCCTGCAGAATAAAATCCTCCATCAGCCAGCCGATTTCATTTTTTGCGAATGCTGTTACAACACCGGCACGTTTGCCGAAACACCGGCGCAAGCCGCGCGCTACATTATATTCGCCGCCGCCTTCCCACGCCCGGAATTCGCGCGCAGTGCGAATGCGGCCTTCACCCGGGTCAAGCCGGAGCATCACTTCACCCAAAGAAACAATATCGTAACGGCACTCATCTGCAGTTTTAATCTTCATCAGCATTCTCCTTATTCAATCGTTATCAGAAATAAAATTAAACTGATTAAGTAATTAAACAATCCCGCCACTAATAGCACCATGGCCGTTTTATACAAGGCGGTTTTCTGATTCCGGCGCCGGAGCTGTTCAATCACTGTTTCATCCGGCGTTCCGGCGCGCCATGCGCTCGCCCAGCGCAAATGCAGCGGACCGGCGATCACTGCCGTTACCGAAAGCAGAACGAGCAGCAACCCAAGTCCGATAAATACTCCGCCGAATACGCTCGACTGTGCGATGCGCGGGCCGGAAAATCCGGTAATTGTCAGACAGATTGTCGCCAGCCCGAGCAGCATTTGCGACCGCGTATGCAGCGTTGCAAACATATCCTTTAACTCAGAAAAAATCCGCGCAAAATCCGCTTCGTAGATTTCCTTCAGAAATTCCAATTCTTCAGATGGACTCAATTTTTTCATATATATTATATTTTAAAACCGCGAATGGATGCAAATGAAGAGGCATTCTGCCTCATTCCAACCAAACTTCATTCCTAAATTTGTGCATTTTTGAGGCTATTATTAATTCTCTATTTTAAAGAGTGAGGCCGGAAGCCTCATCCACATTAATTTACTGATAAATTTTGCCAGCGCGGAAATCCGCCCAGACCGTTTCAAACCACAGATTGCTTTGCGGCACCGGGCGGCATCTTACCCAGCGATGTTTTACTTTGCCGTCTTCGAAAACGGTTTCCTGCACCTTCGCGCGGAACGTTTCATTCTCCGGCAGAAAGCTCCACTGCTTGCGGTCGAGCTGTTTGTGCGCCCGAATTCCACCCTCGCCGCGAACCATTGCCGAGCCGCGCGAACCAACGCCGCTTTTTACCTGATAGATCAGCGACTCAAGATATATCCAGTGCGCGAAGCAAAGCTGACGGTTACGAAACGCCTGCACCGCTTCAATTGCATTTCCGGCGGCACAACCTTTTGCATCCAGTTCCGCCACCTGCGCTTTCGCTGCGGCAGCGGCTTTTTTCAATTCGCCGAGCGAACGGATGTGCGCGCCGGAACGGCTCATCCGCGACTGAAATTCATCGCGGACTTTGCGCCAGTCCAGTTTCGATTTTTTACACCGCTTCAAAAATCCGGCGGCGTCCGTTAACTCTTTTTTCAGCGCTTTCTTGAACTCCGCCTCTTTCAACTCATTTCCGGCGTAACGGTGCGCGATAAATTCGGCGGCGCGGATGGCACCGACCTGCCCGGCATTGAGCGCCGACCCGCCGGGGCGCGCGACGCCGTGCGAACCGTTGACCTCACCGATCGGAAAGAGATGCTTAATGTTCGTCGATTCCCACCAGTGATTTCCGGCAACGCCGCCGTTGTTGTGCTGCGCGCATACCGCAACCTCAAGCATTTCACGCGTCAAATCAATACCGTGATCGTTATACAGCGAAATAGCACCGGGATTCATGTGCATCAGCCGCGTCAGCGGCGTATCCTGAAACGCATTTGAATTTTTCAGATAATCGTACGCCTCTTTGTCGAGTGCTTTAAAATTGAACTCCGCCGGATTTTCGCGGAAGTCGAGAAACACGCGCCGGCCTTTTTCAACGCTTTCAATGTAAACCAGAATGTCGATGATCGATGAACCGCCGGAAATTTTCTTCGAATCAAACGGCCACTGATACCCTTTCAGAAATACCATGCTGTTCATTTTGCCGGTCGTTGGAAACCAGTCGCGCAGAAATTCATGCGGATTGCTTTTGCCGTCGGCGTCGGTCGAAATAAAACGCGGGATCACCTGCATATAGGTGCCGGAAACATTCCAGCGGAATTTTGTGGAAGCAAGTCCGTATTGTGATTCCGGCAGGCTCTGCGCCGTCGCGCCGGCTTTAAGCGCCAGCCCGATTGCACCGGTGTGTACCGTCGGATAAACACTCGTTTTATAAATTCCGCCAGGACCGCCCACCGCAAACACTACATTTTCAGCGGCGTATGCAATCCATTCGCCTTTGGCATCCAGCGCCAGCGCACCGCACGCACGTTTTTCTTTGCCGGCGCCGGAAATTAAAAGGCTGATCACATTCAGGCGCTCGTCCACCGGAATTTTCCGGCGCTTCACTTCGGCGGTCAGTGCCAGACACATATCGCGCGATGTGTACGGTCCGACCGATGTCGCGCGCTGCGCCGGATCATGGTCTGTTTTATAACCGGCAAACTGACCGAACGAATCCTGAGGGAATTTTACGCCGAGATTCACTAAATTCAAAAACGCGCGGCCGGATACCGCCGCTTCAACCAGAGCAAGATCGCCATGCATGCTGCCGGGGCGTGTATAATTTCCGGCCATCATCAGCGGCGAATCCATATCACTGCCGCACATCGCCGTTTTATAATAGGTCTGCTTGTCCGAGCCGGTGTTGATCGATGTGCCCATCTTCAACCCTTCCGTCACAATCAGTACATCTTCAATTCCCTGATTCCGCAACTGCACTGCGGCATTCAAACCCGCCGCGCCGGAACCGATCACCAGCGAGTGAACCGAAACCACAGGAATTTCAGTTGCACCGATTTTCATTTTCGTTTTTTTCATCTTAATATTCTCCAATATATTTTTTCACAGCCAGTACCGTTTCCGGCACCGCTTCATACGGCAGCACGCCGGAGCCCAGACAAACATTTTCACGACCTGCCGCAAGTTTCATCACACGATCCGCTTCCGCAAACGCCGGCGCGGTTTCAGCGGAACAGAATACCGCCGGCTTCATATTAATACGAACCGTCACATCCGGAAATTTTTTCATGATTTCCATAAACGCCGCCTGATCCGTTTCGCCGGGACAGATGACATATTTCGTGCCGGTGCTCAGCAGTGCTTCAAGAATCGGCGTGGTGTCGCCGCCGATGATGCACGGAATCGTGGGGCAGACATTCCTGTCTGCCCATTCCGGTTGCGCAGACAGGAATGTCTGCGCCGCATTGCACCGGAGTGGGACGGACTTTCCAGTCTGCCTTTTTTGCGCAGACAGGAATGTCTGCGCCGCATTGTACCGGAGTGGGGCGGACTTTCCAGTCTGCCCTTCTTGCGCAGACAGGAATGTCTGCGCCGCAGTAATCAACCGGTTCAACGCCGGCAGAACCAGCTCCGAAAACATCCGCGGTGGAACCAGCGGCGGCGTGGCGGCGGATTCAAAAACTGTAATTCCAACGCCGGCGGCGGCAATCGCGCGGCAGAAGTTCAACTGGTCGCCGGTAATTTTTTCAAGCGCCTCGCTCACCACATTCGGATCCGTCAGCGAATCGCACAACAATGTTTCAAGTCCGGTGAGATTCGATGCAAGAGAAAACGGACCGCTGACCGGAATTTTTATAACCGCATCCGGCAGTTTTTCTTTCAAGCGTTGCGCTGCGTCAATGATAAGTTTGATGCGACCAGACGTTTCCGGGTCATAAGACGGCAGATTTAAAATATCAGCGACGGCGGCGCAAAGATGATTGGCAAGCGCCTGGATTGCATCTCCCGCCGGTTTTTCAATTTTTCCGCCGTAGGCTTCCGCTTCGAGATTATAAATATCAATGCCGGCGACCACCGGCGTGTGATGATAGGTTTCGAATGCGGCGGTGTGCGCCTGAACCATCAGTTCGCCGGAACGCGAAACGTCCCACGGTGTTTTTCCAATCAACCGCGCGGCGTGTTCATAAACTGCCGGTTCGAATTTCATTTTTTAAAGGTAGGGCGCTCAGTCCCTTGAGCGCCATTTTTCTGGACGGCAAAGGACTGCCGTCCCTACCGATTTTTCCTTATAATCTTTGAAGCGTTAATCCGCCGGCGACTTCTATGACCTGTCCGGTGGAATAAGCAATATCACCGCGCGCCATCATGGCCGCTGTCTTGGCAATGTCTTTCGGGAATCCCCAGCGGTTTTGCACCAGAATGCCGTCCTCAAAAATCAGCTTGTCGTATTTTTCTGTCACAACCGAGGTCATATCGGTTTTGATAATGCCCGGACGGATTTCGTACACCGGAATATCAAATTCGCCGAGACGCGCGGCGTAGAGTTGTGTCATCATGCTGACGCCGGCTTTTGAAATACAATATTCGCCGCGACTAACGGAAACAACTGTGGACGAAGTTGACGAAATATTAATAATACAACCGATGAACGAGTCGTCGGCTTTTTTCTGTTCAATCATCCAGTTCGCGCACGCCTGCGTTAGAAAATACGGGCCCTGCAAATTGATTTTCATCACCCACTCATAGCTCTCTTCCGTCGCGTCAAGAATATCGGCGCGCACGCGCGGCGCAACGCCGGCATTATTCACCAGCACATTCAGCCCGCCGAATTTTGCCTTAATTTGATCCAGCATGGCAGCGCGCGATTCAGCGCAGGAAACGTCGGCGCGGCAGTAAAGCACATCGGCGCCGGCAGCGCGCAGGCTTGCGAGTGCGTCGGCGACAGCGCTTTCTTCGTGAATGTCCATGATAGCGACGTTAAAATTTTCCGCTGCGAGTTTTTGTGCAATCGCCAGCCCGATCCCGCGGCCGGCTCCCGTTACCAATGCGGTTCTTTTTTTCATTATGCCAGTCCTTTCGATTTTGCAACCTCGCGGCCCTTCTTCAGTTCGGGGCCGTAAATTTCTCTGTCGCGCACCACACAGCCGCCGCAGCCGGCGCCGTCTTTCATAATCTGTGAACACATTGAGCAGGTGATGCAACATTTATTCGGATCCAGTCTGCCGGTTTCGAGCAGATCGCGCACCGAATCCGGATAGGCAAACACGCCGCGCCCCTGACCGATAATCTGACACCAGCCCTCTTTCAATAAACCGGCGGCGACATACGGCATTAAATGCTGCAGCCACGCGAGGCCGGCGGCCGGCAGTGGAATTTCCGGATTCGCCGCCTGCATTTCTTGCACGATGTTTTGAAAACGCACCACGCCCTCAAGCGGATTTTCCGGCGGCTTCGGCGCACCGACCAGCGGATTGTTGTGCGGACGGTTCATGTATGGTTGAAAACGCGGGAAGCCGATTGAAATATTAAACAGCGGCATGCCCCACTCGCGGCACTTCTTCATCAACCGTTTCGGCTCCGACAAATCGAGCTGCCATTCGCCCTCTTTTTCAGCGACGCCCCAGCCATACGGATATGGACACGGCTCAAGCACTGTCGTGCGCGTTGTCACAAAACACGATTCCGGCAGCTCCGCAATCATGCGCTGCGAAACTTCGCGCAGAAAACGCGTGCGGTTTTCAAATGAGCCGCCGTATTTTCCGGCACGCATGCGCGCGCCGAGCAGTTCGGCAATCAGATAACCGTGCACCGCCTTCATATCAACGCCGTCAAAACCGGCGCGTGCCGCAAGTCGTGCAACCCTTACAAAATCATCCTGCAAGTCGTCGAGTTTATCATCAGAAACCGGCGCAACATCACTCATGCCAAGCGCATCATCCAGCAACGGATTATGCGCCGCTTTGATCGGCGCCGGAATACCTGCCGGTTTACTGAACCGGCCGGAATGCGTCAGCTGAACAATAAACGGAACATCGCGGCCGAACTGCTGTTGCGCCGCCGCTTTTGTCTCGTCGACAAGACGCTTATATTCATCCAGATTTTTTTCCGTTAACTGCAGCTGTTTGGGATTCGACTTTCCTTCCGGCACCACTGCAACCGCTTCTGCCCAGATCAGACTGCTGCCGCCTTCCGCGTAACGGCGATAACGCCGGAATGTTAAATCAGACGGACTGCCCGTCACCGGATCAGCGTCCACGCCCTCCATCGGCTGCACAATAAAACGGTTCGCCAATTTGTGTCCGACAACATCAATCGGCTGTGTAAAAATCGAAAAATCCTCCGACAGCGGCAGCTCCAGCGATAATTCGTTCAACCGCGCTTTCAAACTCTCCAGGTCTGTCAAATCAAACCGTTTAAACTCACTCATTTTTATCTTTAACAAAAAATTTAACCATGTTTTTTATTGTTAAAGAAACTGTTTCCGATTATCCGACTTCTGTCAAGTCCGTCTTTAGGCTGCGCGATAAAATGAAAAAGTTTCGGCGATTCTTATGAAATCTAAAAACGGTGACGCGGTATTGCTTTTATTATCGCACCCCAGGGCCATTTCTTATTTACACCACTGAATGAGAGAAACCGGCGCTTTTTTGCCTTTGCGGAGTTTCACTTGCGGAATGGTCAGTCTTGCGTTGGCAAGCGCGCCGAGAATAATTACTGTACTTCGCATGCCGTTATTTTCAATTATTCTGATTGCACTCGGACTGGCCATGGATGCATGTGCGGTTTCCATTTCGAGCGGAATTTCAATTAAACCGTTCAAAATCCGGCATGCGTTTTTAATCGGCACAACCTTTGGAATTTTTCAGGCGCTGATGCCGGCACTCGGCTGGTTCGCGGGACAATGGGCGTACCGGTTTATTTCGGCGGTGGACTACTGGATTGCATTCGGGCTGCTGCTGTTCGTCGGCGGACACATGATCATCCAGTCGTTGCAGTCGGACGACAAAGCACACGGGCCGCGCAATCCGCTGCACCTGCCGACGCTCTTAACGCTCGCGGTCGCAACCAGCATCGATGCGCTCGCCATCGGCATCAGTCTGTCCATGCTGCAGATTAAAATTCTTGCGCCGGCGCTGATCATTGGAATTATCACATTTGTGCTGTCATTCGCCGGCGTTTATTTTGGACGCACATTCCGGCGTTTCAGCGAAAAGAAAATAGAAGTGATCGGTGGACTGGTGCTCATCGGACTCGGCGCAAAAATGCTGATTGAACATCTGGTTCAACATCAGGAAATATTTTCCGGCAGCGATTCTGTCTGGTTCGCGTTCGGACTCACCCTGCTCGCCGGACTGGCTACCGGAATCGGCAGCCTGCTGGCACTCTTTTCGCGCCACACGCGCGAACGCCGGTTTTCATTTATCATTGGATTTGCTTCCGGACTGCTTATCTGGATTGCATTTGTGCAGTTTCAACCGGCACTCACCGGGCAACAGCCGGCACCAGTAAGCATTATTGCATTTTTTGCCGCATTTATTCTCTGCGCATTCATCGATAAACTTGTGCCGGATTTTGGCAATCCGCATACACCGCACCGCATTGAAGAAATCGCGCAGGATCCCGATTTCCGGCGCACCGGTATGCCGGCCGCCGCCGCTATGATTATTCACAGTTTCCCTGAGGGTTTTGCGCTCTTTGTGATCGCGCTGCACGCGCCGGTGCCGGTGGCCATCGGTGTTGCGGCGGCGATTGCGCTGCACAATATCCCCGAAGGCATATCCACCGCGCTGCCGATGTATCACGCCACCGGTAGCCGGGTGAAGGCCTGCGGATTTTCATCGCTCACCGGACTATCCGAGCCGCTCGGCGCGCTGATTGTCTATACGCTGTTTTATAACTTTTTCAGCGGCGGCACCGCTGTAATTCTCAATGCCAGCGCCGCCGGAATTTTAATTTTTGTGGCGTTCGACGGACTGTTGCCCGTCGCCCGAGTTTACGGCAGATATCATCACGCCACCTATGGTGTTCTTGCCGGCATGTTTGCCGGTGCAATGTTAATGACTATAAGCTGAACAGTATCAAAGAAGTTTTTCATGCCCGTTTAGTTATTGGCGTCCATCAGGCAGATGTTGTTCGGATAATGCAAACCGTCGTCGTTCGACATTTTTCCGGTGCCGCCGGTCCAGTCGTCGGACGACCAAACAATTTCATCCGTCGGATTAACTTCAAGAATACGGTTGTTGCTTGTGTCGGCAATCAGCGTATTTCCGTTCGGCAGACGTTCTACGCTGCACGTGAACTCCAGCATTCCTTGACGGTCATCCATTGCAAAAATCCTTTTACATGTATCCGAGCTTACGCAGTTTTTCCATCAGATTTTCTTTATCCTGCCGGCGCCCGCCGCGCTCGGTGGTATTTTCCAGATCCTGTTCCCACGCCGGCGTTTCAGTAATTCTTTTCGTCGTCACGTGTGCACCGAGTGAACGGTATCCATCAGCATACACGTCACCGTTTTCATCAGATGATTCCCGACGTACGATTCCGGTTCGTACGTGAATGTTTCCTCTTCGTAATCAAGCCGTTTTACTTCGCGCCGATTGTGCTCATTTAAATCCGCCACGCGAACCTCTGAACCGAGCCCGTCTTCGGCATGCAACGAAACATCAGTGTTGTGCATCATGTCCACCGTGATGCCGTAGCGCGCCTTGCTCTCCTTAATGAATTCGCGGACTTCGTCAAACCAGAGAACCAGCAGACTGTCTTTGCCGCCGGTATAGGCAACACGCATTTTTTCCAGCGGAAATTTCTCATACGCTTCGAGAATAATTTTTTTAGAATCCTCAATCTTTTTCGCCAGTGTTGTGTTCTGTTCAGACATCGTTGCTCCTTAGTTTTTAAATTTTTAATTCAATCCGGTGTGTATGACAAAACAAAAACCGGCGCAGAAGTCTGCGCCGGTTTTAATTGTAAACATTTAAAAAATACGCTGTTTTAATTTTACTACAGGTATTGATATCAAATTAATGAAAATACCCTGCGCGTGGTTAATGACGCTCTTTTTTCAAAATCCGTTTTCCGGCGAGCCACATGAGCAGACCGATGCCGCCGATAATTCCGGCGATAATAGAAACTACAATACGTCCATCACAGGTTTTCACCGGAATCAGCAGCAGCAAAAACAGCGCGCCGAGCAGCATGGCAAACCGGCCGATCATAATCAGCTGGAACGAATCGTTGCCGGCACCAATCTCTTTTTTGAAATCCACCGGCGTCTGCATATTTTTATAAAATGCTTCCGTCTCTTTTTTCTCTTCGTCACTCACGCGGTACCAAAACAGGCGTGCAATCACAAAGCCCAGCGTACCGCCAATAAAAACCCACAGCCCGCGCACCTGATAGGAAAAAACCGCGCCGGTGGTTTTGGCAATCAGCCACAGAATAATCGACGGCAGATAGCCGCCGGCGAGCGACGACAAAATTGACCAGCGAGGTACTTTACGGATGAACAGGAACAGCAGCAGCGGAATCACCTGCGGAAAAATCAGTTGCGCAATTACGGTGAGCATCACGTCAAAAATCGACGCGTCTTTAATGTTCAGATAAATCATCGCAATCGCAATCACCACCGCGCCGGAAAGCACCGTTGCAATCTTGCCGTAAATTAATTCGCGTTCCGGATTAAACGGTTGTATGCCGAAAAATTTGCGGTGCGCCGGCATTAAGTCGCGGATAATCAGCGCCGCGTTGCGATTCAGTCCGGTATCAAGCGAACTGATCGCCGCCGCAAAAATTGCAACGATCATGATGCTGAACGTGCCTTTCGGCAGCAGGGTAAAACTTGTTACTGAATAGGAATATTCCATCGCTTTTACCGGAGATGCGTGCATTGCCAGCACTTCCGGCTCAAGAAAGAGGCGCGCATAAATCGGCGGAATAAAAAAGATGGCGAGGCCGAGCGTCATCATTGCACCGGCGAAGAGCGATGCTTTGCACGCTTCGCGTCCATCTTTTGCCGAAAAATAACGGACGCCCTGAAACAAACTCGTCTGGTTTGCAAACTGTACGATAAAGGTAATGATGAACCACGCAACGCCGTATTTTGCCACCCACGTACTTTCGCCTGCCGGCAGGTCGTTAATCATTTTTAAATCCGCCGCCGCCGGTGAATTCGCCAGCGTGCTGAAAAATTCGCCGATGCCACCGGCGTTTATAAAACAGAGCGTAGTGATAATCACTGTAGCCACCAGCAAAACCAGCCCTTGCACAAAATCGTTTGCCATCACCGCCCAGTTGCCGCCGACGGTACAATAGATCACCACAATTATTCCGACGCCGAGAATGACCGCCGGCAGATTTGCGCCGGGAATCAGCGGCACAATAAAAACCGCCAGCGTATAAAGCCCGACGCCCGACCACATAAAACCGTTCAGCACTAAAAGATGCGTAACGATCTGCTCCGCTGTTTTTCCGAAACGCTGGCGGATCGCTTCGGCATACGTCACAATACGCATCTGCCGGTACCACGCGGCGAGAAATGCAGCGGCGACTAGAAAACCGGCGATGTTGGCAAAATAGATAGCGAGCGGACTCCAGCCGGACATATAAATTCCGGCGGCGTTGCCGACAAATGTGTACGCGCTGATGCCCGCCATAAACATGCTCGCGCCGACCATCCACCAGCTGCCCTGCGCGCCGGCGCGGAAATAGTCGCTGCCGTTTTTAATCAGCCGGCCGAACGCCAATCCGATTAAAACCAATACGCACATGTAAACGCCAACGATGATCAAATCCAGTTCTGAACCCATAAACACCCTTTTATGATTATTCAGAGATGCCTGATCCGCTTTTAAAAAGCGGGGTAATTGTTATTGTCATATTATCGAGACATAAAAGCCCTTTCCCTGTACCAACATATTCACCTTTTGTCCCTCGGATTTGAAGCGCTCCGTATTTTGCAGCGGCCCCTACAGGAATATCATAATGCCCGGATATCGTTTTCCAGCCCACGCACTCGTTTTTTCCGGAATTATTAAAACTGAATGTTTGTGCAATAATACTTCCATTAAGTTTGTCAATATTACGAAATGGGTCGCTATTTTTATAATTTACAAGAATCTCCCAGTCAGATGAGTCAAAATTCGGATCGTCACTTGTTCCGAGAATATCAAATGACCAGCTTATGCGGATTGGATAATTTTTATTATAGCCTCCGGCGGTCATATCCATATTTACAAAATAAATTCCAAGATTGGGCTGAGAAAAATTTGCTCCGCCATTTAGAAATAAAACTTTTTCGTGCCCGGCTCCTTTGTCCTGAATCAGTGCACGAGCATTTGAACCAACAAAAAATACAAGGTCATTCGATTTTGCATTCTGGGCAGCGTAAGATTCTTTCCTGGAATAGTTAAATTTTGGTCCTTTCTCAAAAATCACATCATTAACGGAGTGCGTATTAAAATCGAAAGAAATGCGACTCAAAATAGAAGTAATATTAAGCATCATACCAGATTGCTCCGGCATCTTTTTCAAATTCCATATCCGTAAATTCATCCATCGCCCAGAGCCGATCTGCCGAACATTTAACCGCCGGTCTCCGGGCATACAGCTTTCCCGACTGTACGTATCATCCCAGATCATAACCGGTTGAGTTACTCCCCTGGGATTTGCGCCCGAATTCGGAGCGGCTCGATTCATGTATACCGCAATACGAGCACCCCGACGAACGATTTGAATACGATACCATAAATTTTCTTCCGGATCGTCCCGGTTGATACGAATAAGCCCTGGCCAGGAATATACATAATTGGCGCGAACCAAACAGAGATCAGGATGTTCTGCAACCGGGTATTCAATACCGGATTTATAGAGGCGTATAACTCCGGACGGTTTGCCATCGTCGGCTGCACCGCCCCAAACTAAACGATATTCTCCTACCTCATCTGTTGATCCCGGGAATGTAACGGAGGCTTCACTTGAGAACGATTCTGGACGATAGTTAAATTCTAATACGAAATCCTCAGGCAGTATCTTATTCAATGCAAACT
Organism: Kiritimatiellales bacterium; assembly: GCA_041656295.1. NCBI lineage: Bacteria > Pseudomonadati > Kiritimatiellota > Kiritimatiellia > Kiritimatiellales > Kiritimatiellales bacterium. Next base: position 76,824 of record JBBADV010000001.1, read on the forward strand.
CTGCATTTTCTGCCCGGAGTTCCTGTTCAGTATTTTGCACAGCCCCGGATATGCTCCAGTTTGTCAATATACTGGCATCATGCGATGAAAAAATTTCCGTCCCCGTATAATCGGATAGCGTCCATGTTCGCATTTCTGGAATTTCCGGAAGAATATTTCCGGAATATTCTATTTCTGCGCCGATTTCATCTGCACCGATATCAGGGGCCTTGCCCTCAGGGCGCCGCCGTCCATGTCGATCGAGCTGTACCTCATTTAAAGAAAGAGCCGCGTCAACCGCCGGGCTGCCTGTTGACGGACGCATAAAAGGGAATGCGCCTTCCAGTTCAGGGTTTTTCAAAATCGGATCCGCCCCGCAAAAACCGACAGAGGCGATATCAGAAGCATATAACAGATTATTGCTTATTATAAAATTTTGAAAATAGTCATTTTTTATCAACGTCCCAAAACTGCTTACTATTATATTATTAACTATTTGATTTTCCGCTGGATACAAGTCCGCTGAATCCGGCGGCCTGCCAACGCCAATGCCTACAGGACAGTTGACAATGGTATTATTTGCTATCAAGCAGGTTTTTGACGGTATACCGTCTGAGTGTCCTCCCTGAAATACAACTCCCGCATTAAGGCAATCCATAATCAGATTATTTACAATTACGTGATTTTCATCAAACATGCGAAGCGCTTCTGTGCATCGAACAGCGATATTTCCTTCAAACCGGTTATTTTTTCCGCCGCGAAAAACAAATCCGCTCTCTCTGCAGTTTGCAAATACATTATACCGAACGATATTATCATGTGATTTCAACGAACAGATTTCATTATCCGCTGAAGCATTATCAAAAAGATTAAATTCCATCACCGCGCGCGGGGAACCGCTGTACGGACGGTGCTGACCTATTTGAATATTTTCCTGCCCGTTGCGCCATATCCTGAAAATATCCCGAAATACATTATGATCCAGTTGCGGCTGCTGCGGAGCGGTTTCTGGCACTTCACTCGGAATAAATACCTTCAGACTCATGCCTTTTGATCCCGTAAAATAGCAATGATCTACTCTGGAAAAATCAGACCCCGGATCTAGTCTCATTACTGAGAGAAATGTATTCGTAAGCGGCCCGCAGAAAAAAAACTGACATTGTGTAATCCGATTATAACGTCCGGAGCCAAGGATCAATGCATCCTCATGGGTTTGATCAAAAATAAATTCGCGGATTTCTATATAGCTGCCCGTAACTGTAAAACCGGAGTGTCCACTGAATATAACGCCGCCCGGAGTTTCAGGACGAATAACAATCGGTTTCCCTGCAGCACCAGATCCGGATAGCGTCAGATTCCAGTCCACATAGATTCCGTTACGAATAATAACTTCATCTCCCGGAACTGCTACCGCAAGGGCACGCTGTAATGCATCTGGTGCTGAAACAGCATCCGGCAACACCGGATGCTGCTTTTCGGAAATATCATCGCTGCCGGAAGTCAGCTCGACCTGGATTTTTCCCGGCGGAAGAGTCACTGAAATCAGGTCTTTGTTCCGGCGGATAAACGTTACCGGCAGGCCGTTTGCAGTGATAGACTCCACTCCTGGATAAAAAATCAATATCTCGTCACCGGAAGATTCAATAACCCCTGTGGCATCATTGATATAAGCGAGCTTTTCTGCATTCGTAATAAATGGAGCATTATATCCAAATGCTACATAGCAACATAATGTTATAAATGCGGAAATTCTTATCATTATGCATTTTTTTCTCATAAACTCGTCCTTTTCTACGCCGATACTTCTTTCAGCAGCGGCACTTTTATACAACGCATTATAATTGATGGTCTTCGACCTGATACAATAGAGGTTCACCGCAGGAATACCGGAGAAATTCATCAATCATGTAATCAGCCATTCGTGTCAATTCTGTACCTTTTGACCCGGCAATATGGGCACTCAGGCGAATATTTGGCAGCCGATATAACTCTGATCCATCGTCTGGCGGTTCCGGGTATTGAACATCTAAAAGCGCTGTCAAATCCGGACGGGACTTCATCACTTCTACAAGCTCCGCCTCATTAACCTGCCGTCCTCTACCGACATTAATAAAAACTGCACTATCGGGCATACGCTGAAAAAGATCTTTTCCAAAAACTCCGGAATTATCATCACGATCAGGAAAAAGGTTGACGAGTGCGAATGAGCTTGCAAACGCTTCTTCTAGAGAGATCGTACGGAGTTTTGCCCGCGCCGGAATCACGACAACCTCTAAATCATGGCATGCGAGAAATTTTTGCAGCAAATTTGAAATACTTCCGTTCCCCAGAATTGAAACGCGTCTGCCGTAATTTCCAAGCCCTCGAAAACTGTTCTTCTGACATGTATGAAACGAGTCTGTGCATTCCCTGCTGTTTCTGAAATAGCCGGCACCCGCAAGAATGACTTGTGCCAAGGCAAATTCTGCGACCGGAACCGCGTTCGCCTTAACTGCACTGCAAACAACTATTCCATTGTGAAGAAACGGTTTCCGGAAATATTTTGTCGCACCGGCTGCGTAGAGCACGGCCTTCAGCTTTTTCAGCTTTTTTACCTGAGCATCTGTGAGGCGGGGCATTCCCCATGTAGAAAATATAACTTCAATATCGCTCAGTCTGTCCGCATGTTGTTCAAAATTCTGCCCGGTAATGCGTTCAGGATAGAGGTTTGAAATTTCAGCCAGTTTTTCACAACGTCCGGCGCAAAAAACTTCGCCAAAAATATCTCCGGACATTGCGCCATGATTGTCTCCGCAGAAAATTGCAGCCTTTATTCGCTGTATCATGTTTTTATATGAAAATAAAAAATATGGGAGCTGTTTTTAACAGCTCCCTGTTAATTGAATCAGTTATTTTTAAAACGCTGGAAAAGAATGAAAAATCCATATCCAGCTCCAATTAAAAATAACTGGATCGACCCCGGCTCCGGAACCGGCGAAATATCGATCCGGATATTATCAATCGCGAACATTCCATCTCCGCTGGCGATATATCCGGAACTCTGGGGACGAACTTTTAACATCCCAAACTCGGATCCTTCGCCAACAGCGATGGCATACTGTCCCGTAACTGTCGTCCAACTGACATTACTTATATTTGTCATTAACCGCCCGGCATTTTCGACATCAAATGTATTAATCACCGTATATCCACCGCCGCCGTCGGTTGCTAAATCATAATTTGCAATCGTGTTAGCGCTATTAATTTCAACCGTCCACCCCGTATTAACAAAATACTCGCTGGAACTGGCTCCGATAATATCAAATGAATATGAAACTAGAACTTCCCGAGATGTGTTCGCTCCGCCTGCGGTCATATCCAGATTTGCAAAATAAATCCCTCGACTCGCTTCGTTATAATTAACGGCACCGGTGCAATACAGTACGTTTAACGCTCCAGGAACATCAAAACGGTATTTTGTACTCGTTGATCCCGTCATAAATCCAAGCGTATTGTTCGCGGCTAAAGAACCGTTCCATTGAGCTTTTCTATTGTAATCCACCTTCCCCCAGTTTTCGATTGCCGTTGTGTCATCATTGAAATTGATATTCATGACGACATCACCCATTCCAATTCCGATACACAAGAAAATGCCAACTATTAATAATGATATTTTCCTCATCCTCTCATCCTCCTTCTCTGATTAACTTCCTCTCTTTTCACAGCAGATCCTCCTTGCTGTTAACCTATGTTAAGCTAAGCTAGTCTTTGTAGAATTAAAAATTATATTTTACGCATAATAATCATAGAATTTGCGCGAAATTATATCTCAAAAATTCCTTTGATTTACGATTGCCCGAAATATTTATTTTGGAGAGATGTCTACAACAATATTGTCAATTGCAAATGCCCCCGCACCGCTTTCTATATATTTTAAACTGTTCGGGCGGACTTTAATCATGCCAAGCGCCGAGCCTTTTCCAACCGCAATATCGTAATGTCCGGTTACAGTTGTCCATTTTACTTTATTTAAATTTGCCAGCATTTTTCCGGCATTTTCAACATTGAATTTCTGAACAACTTTATATCCATCGCCGCCGTGATCCATTAAATCATACGCTTCAATTTTATTCGTGCTGTTGATTTCAACTACCCAGTCTCTTCCGGTAAAATTCGCACTGGAGCTGGCGCCTACAATATCGAACGACCAGCTTACCCGGACAATTTTTGTTTCGTTCGCACCGCCAGCTGTCATATCTAAATTAGCGAAGTAGATCCCGCGGTTTTTATTCGAACCAAAGTCAACGCCACCAGTCGCATACAACACGCCTGGCTTTACGGTAAAACGGTATTTAGCAGACGAGGAGCCGATCATGATACCAAGTGAGTTTTTCCCGGCCAGACTTCCGTCCCACTTCGCTTTCCGTGCATAATCAAGCTTCGGAATATCATTAATATCATTTTTTTGATCATCAAAATTTATATTTATAACCTCTACGCAAAAACCCGGCACTATGCATATAAAGATTTGCAGCAACAGAACAAACAGCTTATTCATCTTTAACTCTCCTTGAATATAATAATGACTTACAACGTCATAGATGATGACGTTAACGGCGGGAATTTCGCAAATCCTATTTTGCGCAAAATTAATAGATAATTAGCGAAATATAAACAGTTGAAAAAATTAACTTTAATTAATCAACCTAACGATGCTGGGGTAGATTGTAAAAGCAAGTGTCCGGTTGGAGGTGTAGAAATTCCATGCCGGGATGAACCTTTCTTCATTCAACGAAAACAAAGGAAAGGAACACCGGCATGGAACAGTCAGACCGTAGCATACCTCACCCGCGCAAAGGAAAACATTTGAACCAGGAAGAACGCATTCAGATTGAAGTGCTGTTGCGCGGCGGAGCGACAGCGCTTCATGTTGCGAAGCTGTTGGGACGTTCAGAACGCACCATCCGGCGGGAGCGTCAGCGCGGCTGGCTGACCTGTCGTACCGGACGCGATTCTGCCGAAGAGCGTTATAATGCGGTGCGGGGGCAGACGGTATATGAACGGCGACGCAGAAAACCGGCGTCCGCAGCTGGCGGCGTTTCTGGTGGAGCAGATTACGGTGAAACGTTGTTCTCCGGCAGTGGCGGCATACCGGATGAAAGATGAGCCCTATGCGGTCTGTATGAAGACGATCTATAACCTGATGGATCACGGCAGGGTTCCCGGGGTGAGCCATGAGTCGTTGTGGGAAAAGAGGCGGCGCAAGCGCCGGTATCGTCCGGTGCAGCGCATCCGCAAGCGCGCGGTGACTCCGGGGCACAGTATTACGGACCGGCCGCCGGCGGTTGAAACCCGGACTGAGTTCGGTCATTGGGAGATCGACCTGATCGTCAGCGGGAAAGGCGCACTGCTTTCATTAACCGAACGCAAAACCCGGCGGTTGATCCTGCGTAAACTGAGAACCCGGAGTCAGGCGGCGGTGATTGGTGTACTCAATGACATCGGGCGACAGACGGGGGCTGAGGCGTTCCGGTGTATCTTTAAAAGCATCACTTCGGACAACGGAGGAGAACTGCTTGATTATGCCGGAATGGAACGTTCCGTCGTTACCGGAAAGCGGACGCATCGGTATTACGCCCATCCGTACAGTGCGTGGGAACGCGGCGGCAATGAGAACACCAACCGGTTCATCCGGCGGTTTATTCCCAAAGGGAGAAGGCTGGGACGCATCAGCAGAAAACTGCTTCACGAAATCGAAACATGGATTAACACCTATCCACGTAAGATCCTGAATTTTGAGACAGCGGAAGAACGGTTCAACCAGGAAATCGCGGCATGAATCAAAAAGCTCCAACCGGACACTTACTTTTACAATCTACCACCTAACGATGCTGGCAGATCTCCGCAGGATATTGTTTTATGCTTTGCCTGCTTCCTGATATTCTCTTGCAGTCATACCTTCAAGTTTTCGAAATGCATCATCCAGTTGAAGCTGGGTTTTAAAACCACTCTCCACAGCAATGCGTCCGATCGGCCATTCGGTTGTATGCAGTAATTTTTTCGCCCGGGCAACGTGAACCCGCCGGATTTCATGATAAATCCCCCAACCGAGCTCCTCTTTAAATTTTAATTCCAGCCAGCGCCGTGATGCCGGAACAATATCAAGGATATTACTTACATCAATAAATTCATGGTCGTGCCGGCGTATAAATCGCAACGCACGGGCGACCTCCGGATAGTTCGACCGAGTGGTATCCGTTGAACTTCGTGGGAAAACCCGTCCGGGGGAAATCAGCAGTTTTTCATTGTTTAAAACGGTTCCATTCATTAAGGCATCAAGCAATTGAGCTGCGGAAAACCCGATCTGCTTTGCAGAAGAATCAATACTTGTCATTGATGGCTGTGTTAACTGGCAGTACATACTGTCGTTATCAACCCCAACCACCGCAACATCTTCCGGTGCGCGCAATCCCATTAAACGACAGGCCTCTAACACTGCAAATCCAACGCGATCATTTGATGCCATAATACCAACCGGAAGCGACACAGATTTAAGCAGTTTTTTCAATCGGTTTGGGTTGATCACTTCACGGGGAATTCCAGGCTCTAAAAAATTTCCTGTTTCAAAAAACAGCGGGATGCAATGCCCGCCGTTTCGTTCAATAGTTGTAGAAAATCCTTCAAACCGCTGCCGAACATGCCACAGCTCCGCCGGTCCGATAAACGCAAAATTATCCAGTTTGCACGAAATCAGATGCTCTGCTGCCATCATTCCGATTTTCTGATTATCCAGCATTACCGACGAACACTGATCTGCAAGATTGGTACTGGCGGTATTTACAAACGGAATTTTTAACGCTTGTACCAGTCTGGCACTCTCCTCAGTATAAATTTCACCGATAATTCCATCTCCCGTCCATTCTTCTAAATCTTTTGCTGAAACAAACGGCTGTGCCAGTTTATTTCTGTGAATCTCCCAATCACAGCGCCGGCTGTAGAAATCAATAATTCCCTGCACTTTCTGCCGTCCATAAGCATATTCCTGAACACCTATCATCAACGCCACTTTCCGCAGCTGTAGTAGCTCACTTTTCCTTTTTCGCCCCATAAAATTCCATCTCCGGACAAACTGGTCAAAAAATATTGCGTATTTAAGCCTGTAATTTACGAAAAAACATATAACACTGCTTTCTTTTAAAACTCAATAACAATAAAAATATGAAACGCGATATTGAATAGACTGAACGGCGGGATAATGGTGCGAAACGGACGGTGCGGATTCATATTTACGCCGGGGAAATCGAGTGATAGCGGCTGGACGAAAAACTGTGGGCTTATGATACGCCGGCAGCAGCAGACTGGAAGGCGCCGGATAATAAAATTAATGCACTGTACCGGCGCCGGCGCGCAGAATGGAAAAAATCAGTCCGCAGATAAACGCAGAATCACGCAAGATAAAAAATTCAAAATTCTTCGTTTATTTGCGCTATCTGCGGATTAAAATAAATATTAAGATATGAATGAATTTTGCATTACCGGTAAATACATCGAATTAAGCTGCCGGTTAAAAGCTGCGAAGCTTTGCAATACCGGCGGCGAGGCAAAAAGTGCTATCGGCAAGGGCTGGTTTCAATCGACACCGAAACAAAAACGCGGCTGCGCCGGTAATTAATCCGCATTGATATTTCTTCCCGTCAATGATCTTGTAGAAATCCGAACTGTATTCGGCTTCCTCGCCGCCTTTGCACTGGGAAAACAGGTTTAGGGCATTTTCCGCTTAATTTGCCGCATCGCGTAGAGCAGACACTCCTGTCTGCTCATTTCCCATGAAAAAAGGGCAGACAAGAATGTCTGCCCCACGTTTTATTGGTGCTCGCCGGCGCGAGCGCCATATCGTTGAAATGACAAATTAAACAAAAACCCCGAAGCACTGCTTCGGGGCGTTCACTTTCAGCTGTTTTTATCACCGGTTTTTGGAGGCGTACTCTTTGATCAGAGCGGCGCCGACGATGTCGCGCTGAATCTGATTGGTTCCTTCGTAGATTTGCAGAATTTTTGCATCGCGCATCATTTTCTCGACCGGATATTCTTTCATGAAACCGTAGCCGCCGAGCACCTGAACGGCGTCGGTCGTAACAGACATAGCGACGTCGCCGGCGTAGTATTTGCACATTGCTGAAACTTTGGAAACGTCTTTGGTTCCGCCGTCGATGGTACGGCAGGCGGCGTAAGTGATCGCGCGGGCAGTTTCAACTTTCGTTGCCATATCGGCGAGCATCCACTGCAGCCCCTGATTCGCGATAATCGGTTTGCCGAACTGATGACGCACGCGGGCGTAGTTCACCGCTTCATCAAGCGCACCCTGCGCCAGCCCGACGCCCTGCGATGCAATTCCCGGCCGGGAAATATCGAATGTTTTCATTGCGAGCAGGAAGCCGGCGCCTTCACGGCCGATCAGGTTTTCCGCCGGCACTTCGCAGTCCTGAAAAATCAGTTCCCGCGTGGCGGAAGCGCGGATGCCGAGCTTATCCTCTTTTTTACCGAACGTAAATCCGGGCGTATCTTTTTCAACAATAAAACAGGAGACGCCGCGCGCGCCCTTGTCTTTATTGGTAACGGCAAAAATCGTATAGATATCGGCTTCGCCGCCGTTGGTGATCCACTGTTTTGTTCCGTTGAGCACATATTTATCGCCTTTTTTTACGGCGGTGGTGGCAATGCCGCCGGCATCGGAACCGGCGTTCGGCTCAGTCAGTCCAAACGCCGCCCATTTTTCACCGCTGGCGAGCGGCGACAGATATTTCTTTTTCTGTTCTTCGGAACCGCCGATGATGATCGGGTCGGCGCCGAGCGCGTTGGCGGCAAAAGAGACGGAAACGCCGATACAATATTTACTGAGCGTTTCAATCGCGACACAGAAACCGAGATGGCCGAACTGCATGCCGCCGTAGGCTTCGTCGATATAAAGCCCCATCATGTCCATCCGGCCGAGCTCCTGTAAAAGCTCTGCCGGAAATATCCCTTGTTCGTCCAGTTCGGCGCGCACAGGAATAATGCGTTCACGGCCGAATTCGTCCAGCATATCGCGGACTTCAAGCTGTTCTTCTGTTAATCCATAATTGATCTCTGACATGATGCTTTCTCCTCTGTTGGTTAAATCGTTTCTATTCCAAACCGCTTAAATACCGCTCCGCTTCAATCGCCGCCATACAGCCGTGTCCGGCGGCCACCACCGCCTGCCGGTAGACCGGATCGGCGACGTCACCGGCAGCGTACACACCTTGAATTTTTGTTTTCACCCCGTCGGTCAGCAAATATCCTGCCGCACCGGTTTCAAGCTGATCTTTAAACACCTCTACATTCGGATGGTGTCCGATTGCCACAAACAGGCCCCGCACCGGCAGAGTTGCAATCTCATTTGTTTTTACGTTACGAACTTTTAGCCCGGTAACTTCATGGCTGTCCACGCCGAGGACTTCTTCGACCACCGTGTTCCACAGCACTTCAATTTTTTTATGTGCCAGCACACGCTCCACCATAATTTTCGACCCGCGAAACTGATCGCGCCGGTGAATCAGCGTTACTTTTGACGCGAAGCGTGTGAGAAAATGCGCCTCTTCCAGCGCCGTATCGCCGCCGCCAACCACCGCCACATGCATATCGCGATAAAACGCGCCGTCGCATGTGGCACAGCCGGAAACGCCGCGCCCTAACAGTTTCTGTTCCGACTCGATCCCGAGATATTTGGCGGACGCGCCGGTGGCTATAATCACGCAGCGCGCCTGAATAATATCGCCGCCGCTTAATTCCACTGTTTTCGGATCAGATATTAAATCGGCTTTAACCACCGTTTCCGACCGAAAATGCGCCCCGAACTTTTCCGCCTGCCGCCGCATGTGCAGCATCAGTTCGGCACCGGAAATTCCATCCGGGAAGCCCGGAAAATTTTCAACGTCCGGTGTGGCTGTAAGCTGCCCGCCGGGCTGCATGCCTTCCACAACCGCCGGCGCAAGATTCGCACGCGCCGCATAGATTGCGGCGGTGTATCCCGCCGGGCCCGTTCCGATAATTACAAGCTGTTCCATTCTCTAATTCTTATACGCGTTAATCTGCTTTGTAAGTTCCGGCACGATTTCGTGCACGTCACCCACGAGACCGAAATCGGCGACATCAAAAATCGGCGCGTCAATGTCTTTATTAACCGCGATAATTAAGTCCGCGCTTTGCATTCCGGCGAGATGCTGGATGGCGCCGGAAATTCCGCAGGCAATATAAACCATCGGACAGACGGTTTTGCCGGTTTGCCCAACCTGATGATGGTGCGAAATCCAGCCGGCGTCCACCGTTGCGCGCGAAGCGCCAACCGCACCGCCGAGCGCACCGGCGAGCTCTTCAATAATTTTAAAGTTTTCCGGTTTGCCGATACCGCGTCCGCCGGAAACAATGTAATCGGCGGCTTTCAGGTCAATCGTGTTCACCTCTTCCACCACGCTCTCGATGCGCTTCATGCGCTCTTTGACGCCGGAGAGATCGACCGCAACATTTACCACTTCCCCGCGTTCGTCTTCCCCGGTTTTCTCTTTTTTGAAAACGTTGGAACGCACCGTCGCCATTTGCGGGCGGTGATCGGGACAGATAATCGTTGCCATAATATTTCCGCCGAACGCCGGACGCGTTTGCAGCAGGATCATCCGCTCAACATCAAAATCGAGTTCAGTACAATCCGCCGTCAACCCTGCCCAGCCCATCACCGCCACCGTCGGCGCCAGACTGCGGCCGATGGTGGTCGCGCCGTACAGCACGATTTCCGGTTTTTCTTTCTCGATCAGTTCGTGAATCACCTTCGCGAAATAATCGTTCTGATAGGTTTCCAGTTTCGGATCTTCCAGATTATAGATTTTTTTCGCGCCGTAATTAAACAGCTCCTGATGCAGCGGCGCACCGGCGGCGGACGGCAGCACGGCGCACAGTGTGTAGCCTGATTTTTCGGCGAGCATCCGGCCGCGCGTCAGCAGTTCATAGACAACTCCGGCAACGTGACCGTTCTCCTGTTCAGCAAAAATCCAGATTTCCTTACTCACAGCACTTTCCTTTCGCGCAGTTTAAAGATGAGCTCCTTGACCATTTCCCGCGGTTCGCCGGAGAGAATTTCTTTATTCACTTTTACCGGCGGAGCAAAAACCTTATTCACTTTGGTCGGCGAACCGCTCAAGCCGATCCGGCTTTCGTCAGGCTGCAGCTCAGCCGCGCCCCACGTTGGAATTTCCGCTTTCTTCGCCGCCATCTTTTTCTTCAGCGACGGCATACGCAGTTCGTTCGCTTCTTTAACCACTGTCAGCGCTGCCGGCGTTTCAATTTCCCAAACGTTGTAGCCCTGATCGGTTACCTGCTGAACGCGATAGCCGCCGTCAATCACCTCGCACGACTTCGCATAGGTAATCATCGGCACGCCGCAGAAATGCGCGACGCCTGGCCCGACCTGCGCTGTATCGCCGTCGACCGCCTGTTTGCCGAACAGCATCAGATCCACCGGTTCGTTCAGTTTTTTCAGTGCGAGAGAAATCGTATAGGACGTTGCCCAGGTATCGGCACCGCCGAATTTCCGGTCCGAAAGCAGAATCGCCTCATCGGCGCCGTGCGAAAGCGCCGTACGCAGTGCCTCTTCTGCTTGAGGCGGACCCATTGAAATCACCGTAATTTTTCCACCGTGTTTGTCCTTCAACTGCAGCGCCATCTCGAGTGCATTCTCGTCGAACGGATTAATAATACTGGGCACCCCGGCGCGGTTCAAACGGTTCGTCTCGCGATCAATCGTCACCTTATCCGAATCAGGCACCTGCTTGATACAGACTACAATATGCATACGCTTCCTTTCAAAATTAGATAAAGAGAAGTTGTTTATAGAAGAAAAACACGATTCACCTCAAGCCGAAACACCCGATTTCCCGGCTGCTGCGAAATAATTTTTGACTTTCGGGTTTAGAATTTCAAAATTCACAGTATCCTGAGAGGCATGGCAAAATTTATTATCACCGGCGGAAACACAATCAGCGGGAAATTTTCCCCGCACGGCAATAAAAATGCGGTACTGCCGATGCTCGCGGCCTGTACGCTCACCGATCAACCGGTGACGCTCCGCAACGTGCCGGATATTCAGGACGTGCGCGTGATGCTTGAACTGCTGCAAACGCTCGGCGTCGGCGTCGAACAAAACTCCGGCGTCGTCACGCTCTGCGCGGCCGGATTGAAAACCACGGATCTCAACGAAGAACTGTGCCGGCGCGTCCGCGCTTCCATTCTGCTCGCCGGCCCGCTCGCCGCACGTCACGGTTCCGCCATCGTGCATTCACCCGGCGGCGACGTCATCGGCCGCCGGCGTTTAGATACACACTTTTACGGACTGCGCGCGCTCGGCATTGACATCAGCAGCACCGCTCCGTTCCGCTTTACGCGCAAAAAACTTGCCGGCGCCGATCTGATTCTCGACGAAGCCAGCGTCACCGCCACCGAAAACATTCTGATGGCCGCCACGCTCGCCGCCGGCGAAACATCCATTTTCAATGCCGCTTGCGAACCGCACGTTCAGGACCTTGCACACCTGCTCGTCAAAATGGGCGCCGGGATCACCGGCATCGGAACTAACCGGCTGCATGTACGCGGCGTAAAACAGCTCGCCGGCGCCGATTATACTGTGCAATCCGACTACATTGAAACCGGCAGCTTCATCGCCGCCGCCGCCGCTACCGGCGGCGCACTCGAAATCAGCAATCCCGGCGACGCCGTTACGCTCAACGTACTTTCCAAAGGCTTCGCCAAACTCGGAGTACTGTGGAGACTGGAAAACAACACTCTGATTCAGGCGCCGGCGGAAAACCGGTGCATCGTGCCGGACATCGGGCATTTTACACCGAAAATTGAAGACGGCATCTGGCCGGCGTTTCCATCCGACCTCATGAGCGTGATGATCGTGCTTGCAACGCAGACGCAGGGACAAATGCTGTTTTTTGAAAAGCTGTTTGAAAGCCGGATGTACTTCGTCGACAACCTGATGGCAATGGGCGCGAACATTATTCAGTGCGATCCGCACCGCGTTGTTGTCAGCGGATTTTCAAAGCTGCGCAGCGCACGGCTCACCAGCCCCGATATCCGCGCCGGCATGGCGATGGTCATCGCCGCCTGCTGCGCCGCCGGTACCAGCGTGATCGATCACGCTCAAATGATCGACCGCGGCTACGAATCTCTCGATCTCCGCCTGCGCGAACTCGGTGTGGATATTGCGCGGGAAGATTAATGGTTTAAAATTCATTTGTTTAGTGGATTATTTTTGGGTTTATAATTGTGCTTACTAAGGTTATTATTTTGTCATTATAAGACTTAATTTTAGAACAGTGAACCACTCCACGGGCTGAAGCCCGTGGCTTCTGGTCTTTTGCATAATAGCTCCGTCCTGCTATAGCAGTCCGGAGTATGGGTACCATTCATCCCCAGTCTTAAAAGACCGGGGTTTTCTGGCTACGGGTTATAAATACGTTATTAGAATGATCTTTTAATGTCACAACGCGAAACAGGGGGTCCAAAGTAAAATATCCCTCTTCAAAGGCTTTATCATACGCCAGGGCATGTCGTCATAAGGTACGGCTGATAAAACAGATGGTTGCAGTAAAACCGGCGCATGGAAAAATTTTCTTCCTTCACATCGGCGACATGATATTTCAGATAAAACCTATGGGGGCCGCTTTGAACCGCTACTGCCCAGCAGAGCCGGCAGTTGGGGAGGTAATGCCCATGATAACCGGCGGTTTATCAACGCTGTTTTCTGGATTTTGCACACCGGTGCGCCGTGGCGGGATCTGCCGCCGGATTACGGGGACTGGAAGAATACGCATCGCAGATGCCTGCTGCTCGCGAAGATATTTCTAACCATCTGACTTCTGTCAAATCCGTATTTGGACTGTGGCGATAAGTTTATTTACATTAGTATGCGAAGTTGAAAAGTGTTCAGAAACAAACGAATTTTAATCAGAACAGTCTCGCTCGCCGCTTGTCAAAGCATAAGAAAAATTATATTTTATCTCAAACGTTTGAATTTATTTTCAGTCATTTAAAACGAACAGGTATTTATGAAAAACATTACCAGTGCGATCCGGATGACGCTGCTCTTCGCTGCGACAATACATATTCACGCCGAAGAGAGTATATTAAATGTCTGGACGCCGCCACCGGGAACAGCATCAAACAATACATTTTCTGTCTCTGTCCGGAAATCCGGCGATGCGAGCTGGACGGATTTGTTTGTTTACAACGTGAAAACCGGAATTCAGAGCGGCACACAAAAAGACTCATCGATGGTTTGTTTTGATTTTTCCGGCAGCGTAGAGATGAAGGTTACTTATAATGGATTAATTCTCTCAACTAACGAAATCCGTCCGTTGTCGTATGGAATTTCTACTGAAAAAAACGGTAAAACTCTGTCTTTTACGATGACTCAAACGCCGGATTCTCCGCGCAAACTGGTTTTGCGTGTGAATGACAGTTGGGATACCGGCGTTTTACATATTCTGACAAACCCGCCGGAAACAGATGCGCCGTCTGTTAACGATTCAAACGTTTATCTGATCAATCCCGGCGACCCGGTTCCACAGGCATTGCCGGAGGGAAAAGACACCTATTATTTTCAGCCGGGGAACCACACACTGCCGAGAGGATTATGGGTGGATGTGGATCTGAAAGCCGTTCATCCAGTTGACGGAATTGCGCTGGTTCAAGGAGCATTCGGAGGAGTGAATCTTCCGAACCGTTTTCAGGTTGAAGCTAAGCAGCAGAAAACAGATTCGTATGCTTTGGTTTATGATGGAACCGGAAACACCGTTACCGGAACTGTGTCCGTATCCTTTCCACCAGTCGATGCGCGTTTTGTACGGCTGACGTTACTGGGAAATAACGTGCCGGATTATTATACGTTTGCGTCGATGATTTCTGAATTTCAGGTTTTTGCAGGATCATCAGCAAATCTGGCGTTGAAAAATGCGATTGACGGCGGACTGCCGACCTACGCGAATGCGGTCGACGGAAAACCCGGTACAAGATATACGACGACGACGAAACATAATAATATGCATGTCGGCGAATCGTTCTTTCTCGGGAAAGACCATACAATCGTTTATATCGCACCGGGAGCCGTCGTTTACGGAGCGATCATTTCAGATACGGTCAACAATCTGACGATTCGCGGACGCGGAATTCTGGACGGAAGCAGGTTGAATTATTCCTATACATCGGGGCGCGAGGAAGGGAAAACCGGTTTGATCTGGCTGCTTTCCGGTACAGACAACCGGGTGGAAGGTATTACGCTGCTGGAGTCTCCCATGTGGGCGGTTACAATGAACTATTCAACCCGGCCAATTGTAAAAAACATTAATTTTATGGGAAGCTGCGTGAATGCCGACGGAATCCATCTGACCGGATGTACATCCGGATTGGTATCCGGAGTATTTCTTCGCGCGCCGGATGATCTGTTTGTGATGTATCATTATACCCCCGGCTCAGGGAACACATTTGAAAACAGCGTTCTGTGGAGCGATAATGCGCATGTTGTGCTTTTGGGACTGACCGGAAACGGCACTCAGCCGATTTCAGATATTACATTTAAGAATCTGGATATTCTGCATCAGCAGTATGTCGTTGATGTGAATAAATTCAATGGATGTTTTAAGCTGTGGGCGAATGGCAACAACACAATTTCAAATATTGCTTTTCATGATATTCAAATTGACCCGTTTCGTACTGCGTCAAATTCCGGCGTATTTCAATTCCGCTGCGACGAACGGAATGCAGGTGAAGGCAACGGGAAAATACGAAACATCACCCTGTCGGATATTACATATCGAGGAACCGGCGAACGGGCATCACTGCTGAAAGGAGTTGATAACACATATAATATTGATGGAGTTTATTTCTACAATTATTCCCGCAATGGCACAACTGTAACCAATTCTTCATCCGGAAACATCAGTACTCTGATCTATGCAACTAATATTTTTTATTACCGGACGAACACCGTTCCCGATATCACTCTGACCTCGCCGGAACCGGCCGCCAAACTTTTTGTGCCGGTGCAAATCAGTATACAGGCGGATGTTTCGGACATAGACGGACAGATTTCCCGTGTAGATTTTTACAGCAACAATCTGAAAATTGGAAGCGCAGCGGTAACCCCGTGGATATTGGCGTGGAACAACGTGCCCGCTGGAATCTACAATCTGACAGCAGTTGCCACAGATAACGCCGGCGGATGCAATACATCAACCGTTGTGCAGGTTACAGTCTGGCAGCCGCAGACTTTTGAATCCTGGGCAGCAGAGTATGGCGTGCCGGTTTTCGGCGGCGGAATAAACGACAGCGATCAAGATGGATATTCCGATTTGCTGGAATATGCTTTAGGCAGCGCTCCGATGAATCCATCGGACCACGCGGCGCTCTGTATACAACAACCGTCCGGCGACGCGTTTCACGTTCAGTTTAACCATAATTTGCTGGCGACCGACATTACTCTCAACGTGGAGTTTTCAACATCACTGCTCTTAAATGATTGGCAGAGCATCAAATCCAATGTGTTTGGAACCGGCTGGACCGGTGATGCACCGTATTACACATTGCCAAACGAATCCGGAATAGAAACCGTCTTCATAGAAGTGCCCATTACAAATGTACACGCCGGTTTCATCAGACTTCGGGTCATAAAGTGAACCGATTCCGGCGGAATGTTTTTATTTGCACCAGTCTAACAATTGGTAGACTGTAAATATATACCCTTTTGTGCCGGTATTTTAAATTTCAATGAATCGAATTAATGTTCTTTTGCTTTAAACAGCGCAAAGGCGGTAAGTCTGTCAAGAGAACGACTCGTTGACGGACGAAGGATACTGGCAAAATATCCGGCGAAAATCGTTACAAAAACACCGATCGGCAAAAACGCCAGCGAATGAACTTCCCAGAACAATTTTGCGTAAATATTAACCAGTACCGCAATGATTGTTCCCATCCATACTCCAAAGCGGTTGGTTCGTTTTGTGAAAATTCCGAGGAAAAAGATTCCGGTTACCGGTGCAATGACGATACCGGTAATCATCAGAGCTAGATCCCAAATTGAAAGCATATTGCTCCGCGCAAGAATCAGCGCGGTGAATGTTCCGGAAACACCCAGTATCAGCGTTAAGATTTTCCCAATAATCACGCACCGGTGGTCGGATGTATTTTTGAAAAACCGGCGATAAATGTCTTCCATTCCGATATTCGCTACACTGTTGACGGCGCCGGAAACAGTCGACATTGTCGCGGCAAGCAGCGCCGCAACAACAAATCCCGCCATACCCGGAGGCAGATGCTGCGCCGCAAAAAACGGATAGATCCCATCGGCTTTCAACGCCGGACTCAGGTCCGCCGGATTATTTCTGTAGAACAGAAACAGCAGAGTTCCCATCGCGAACAGAACTGCATTCAGCGGAATCGCAACGGCAAGTTGAGTAATGATGGTTTTGCGCGCATCTTTTTCCGTCGGCGTACACTGCACACGCTGAATAAAACTCTGATCACCGATCATTCCCATTCCAACGGCGACGGTATTGCTGAAGAGAATTACAACCACCGGCGCAGTCCAGTCAAAACTGAAATCGAACATCTTCAGCTTGTTCATTTCCTGTATTGTGTAAACTGCTTCCGCCGGAAGAATGTCCAGTGAAAACAGAACCCATAATGCGCAAACTAAAACCGCCGCCAGCATAACGACCGCCTGCAATACATCCGTCCAGACGACGGCTTCCAATCCGCCGAGCGTGACATAAATGGTTGCGACCACTCCCATAATTAAAATGCTGTATTCCATCGACAGACCGAAAATCGCGCTGATTGCAATCGCCGGCAGAAGAAGGATTGATGCAACACGAGCCAGCATTTGATTTAGTGAATAGATGAAACATCCGAGCATCCGGGTTGATAATCCGAATCGCTTTTCAAGATACTCATTAGCGGTGACAATATTCAGCCGGCGCGCAAGCGGAACATAGACGAGCAGCGTTAACGGCAGTTGAATAATAAGAATATAAAACACCATTGAAAAATAGACCCAGTTTTCCGCAAAGGCTTTTCCCGGCATCGCCATCAGGCTGATAGCACTGGCTCCGTTAGCGAACAGACTCATCCCCGCCGCCCACCACGGAATACGCTGGCCGGCGCGAAAATACTCAGCGCTCGATTTTTCACGGCGTGAAAAGAATACACCAAATCCGATCAGTGCCACCGCAAGAATGGCAACCACTGCATGGTCATAAATACCGTATTTGGTCGGCGTCAGAATCGCCGTTCCGGAAATCACAAGTGTTTTTGAAAACACTGTAAATACAGTTCCGGATGAAACCGCGCCGACCGCCTGCAGTGCTTCCGGCAGTTGTCCGATTTCAACCCACCGGTCGGTAATGAGATGGTAAGCAAGAATACGCCGGTCCGGTGCGCTTCGATTGAAAAACAGAATGTGCGCATCGCCACACGGCACGGCGACAAAATTACACATATTCTCCGGCGCAACTGCCAGAGCAATCTGTTCATCACGAACCGGATTATGCCGGAATGATTCAGTTCCGCTCTCATCCGTGCCGAATACGTAAAGCATTTTGTGCATCTCAATCCGCACTTCGCCGGCGGCCGGTGCCGCCCGGCTCAACAGCTCTGCCGACGGTACGCCATCTATTGTAAATTTAAAATACTCTGTGCCGGAAGCAAAAATTCCGGCAGAAAAATTGAAAAGGAAATATGTAAAAACTGTTTTCTTAAAAAACGACTTTATCATAATTCATCTAACTGATTTTATGTTTTGTCAAATTGAATCAAAAATTCAAATTTTTCAGATTAATTATAAGTTGCTGTTTTGTGTTTGTCGATTTGCATGCCTGTAAAATGGCTTCGATCATTTTAAATGCTAGTGATGTTCCTATTCTACCGGTAGCGGAATCTGATTTTAATTGCTGTACAATTTTATAAATCGACGATAACGCTGTTCTGCAATTTTCTTCCTGCGGCAGATGGTCCGGACGAAGCAATGAAACAATTACGCGCCCGTCATACGCTTCAATCACACCTTTCGTGCCGACAATCTGGTACCAGTCATCGCCGTGCGTTGACGCAATCCCGAGGCGAAGAATATCGACACTCGCTGTCAGCGTTCTGCCGTTATCAAGTTGAAATATTCCATCGCAAACATCTTCACACCCGGCATAATCCGGATGCGCGTGATTGGCATGATGCACGGTGACGGATGCCGGCAAACAATCGGTAATAAAATTTGTCATATCGATTACATGGATTCCTGTAACCATTCATCGAATACGCTTAACGCATGACCAAAGCCGCCGATTAATAATACATTCTGTTCACACATATTATTCATTAAAGTTAAGAGTTAACTGATGATGATTAAATTGAATGGAGATAATTCCACTGTCCCACACCGATTGAACAAACGGACTGTCATAAACAAGCTCCGGTGCAAGATTAATAGTCTTTCCGTTGATTTCGGGCAAACGAGTTTGATCAGCAGGAAAAACCATTGTATCACTGTTGAGGCTTTTGTATGTGAGTACCGATTTTTTAAACGTCAAAGACTGCGAAAGCGCTTTGTTACGAAATGCTTCAAAACTTTCATAATCGGATTTCTGACCGGCTTCAATGATTACCGGCGTGTAAGGTTCTTTACAAATAAACCAGTGACCAAATTTTTCGGGAGTCGTTGACAACTCGGCATCACCTTCCACAATACAAACGCCGACATACGTGTCATTTGCTTCAGCAAAAATCCATTGCCCTTCTTTCTCCGGTGTTGAAAGACCGGCATTGGAAAAAAATACGCGCCAGTCATCAACATGTCCTTCGCCGGAAATCCGTTCATCTGTTTTATTACTCAACGTCTGATTTATGCGCTGAGAAATCATTGTACCTTTAGATTGCACTGCCCAAAATCCGTTGAGAATCGATTGTTCTTTTTTATTATAAGTGGTCGAATAAACCCGTGCATCAGGATGTCCAGAAAAAACTACTCCAGCCCAGCGATTTTGACTGCTAATGGCAACCCAGTCGCGTGTCGGACGGGCTTCCGTAAGCAGTGCTCCCATAATAAAATCAGGAGTGCAATATGTGTAACGAAGAATTCCACCGAAATCGGTGCGAAGGAGATAATTGTCGGGACGGTCATATCCTTCAACCGCTAGCCCCATTTTGCGCTCGCGGATTTCGTAGGGCGCGAAATTTTTCCAGTTATACGCGATCTGCAGAACAATGTCTGGAATCTGCCAGGAGGTTGTAACGAACGGGATCATTGTAAAATGGATGAAGTTCGGCTCGCCGTCACCGATTAAATACCAGGACGCGCGGCGGATGGGACTTGAGCCGTGCCGTGCATGGCCGGGAGTGCAGCGGATTTTCGCACCGCCCTGAACAAAATCGAGTTGCGATTCCGCCCAGAGTGCCCAGAATAAATCCATAAATTTTCCGGCACGATCTTTTAAAATCGGATCATCGCTGAAGTCGTAGAAATTAAGAATACCGCCAGGCACAAGAGACGAATACGACGGCGAATCAATTTCCACTAACATTCCTTTGCACGCGCGCTGGCGGATGTATTCTTTAAAATATTCAGTCCACACAGTGTAATGTTCGGTAACAATACTTCCATCCTGAAACGGTTTGTTCTGATAGTCTGGAAGTCCTTTCAGAATTAATGAAAACATCCAGAAGCTGATGATGTCGTTTGAATGATGGTTTTCTGATCCGGTGATCCGCCAGGTTTCCGATTCTTTAATTTCCGCCATTTGAATGTCTGCCCGCCCGTTCATCCACTCCCACATAGTGACATGAAGAATCTCCAGCGTATCATCGGATATCTGCCCCGGCGCTCTAGACCCGTTCGGCCCGTAGAACAGATACATCCGTGCCAGAGTCTGGCTCAAAAAATGGAAACTGTGCTGCTCAAAAAATGTCTGCGGACGCTCCCGGTGATACTGACAAAGTTCCTGCAGAGCCGCATTAGCAGTATCAAGCTGCTCATTCAATTCGAATGCCCGTATTGCAAATTCAAGAATTGATTTTCCGTAATTCCGGGTAAAGTCGCCGCGATCCCGCCAACCGACAATAATTTCTTCTTTCACCAAAGGCTTGCCGAATTCCTGTGTAAAAAAATCAATCCGGCGCTGCGCTGTAACAGCGCGAAGTTCAGCAATCTGCTCGCGACTTAATTCGCCGGCGGATATGCCGGATGAGCCAGTACCTAAAAACAATAATCCCATCACGATAATTATTGTATTCATTATAACTCCTCCATTGCATTTATAATATTCAGTAAAAAAAACAAATCCTGCAATCAGTTTACACATACCTTGCTCTTGCTGTTTTTAAGCAAAGCAGAACAAAACCGTACCGGAAACTGTTTATAGTTTTCAGTATGAAATTTTTTGCTCTGCACGGCCCACGAAACATTGATTTCAGAAAACAATGCATTCGCTTCAAAAGCCTGTTCCATTATTCCGGCGATCCCGTCAATCACTGTCTGTATCGTGTCACCGACATTTATACGACGAAGATATTGTTCGGGAACTGTACAGATTGTTCCGGCGGATTCAAACGCACTGTTTACCGTCACCGTAAACGGACGGGTCATTGCAAGATCACAATAAAGCATTTCTTCTCCGCGAACGGTACGACAGAGATGCTGAAGCATTTCAATCCGGTTTTCCTGATAAGCTTCATGCATTTCAATCCGACCATCAGCAAATTCAATTTTTAAATCTTTTAAATCACTAAATGTAATGAGCGCTTTTTCTGTCTCGATCACCGTTCGCAACGGAATTTCTGTTTTCGAACCAAGTGTAAACCAGTTCATCGCTTCAATTCCGTTACGAGTGAGAATCCGCAAACAACTGGTATCTTCACTTTCAATGTCATTACAGCGATATAACTCCGCTTCGACAATCTCCGGTTCCGCCAGCGCATTCTGCTGGGCTCCGGCGAAGAACAGATTATTGCAAAGACCATGCGCGAACGGATTATTAATATCACCATCAAGAATCCACTGACCGCCTTGTTTTATTTTTCCAGCCCAGCTGTTCCGGTTAAAATATGCATCCGTACGAATCCACGCGCCGATTGATTTAACTCGCCGGATTTTTCCAAAACGTCCATCCAGCAACTCTTTTTTCAACTGCTGCACCAAACCGGCGTAAAGAGCATTAAAGCACACCGCTACCGGTAGTCTGACTGATGTCGCAAATTGATTCAGTTCATCCAGCTCCTGTACTGTAGCAACCGGCGGCTTTTCCATCCATACTGGGAATCCGGCAGCAAGACACTGCTTCGTAATACTCGCATGAAGATGAATCGGCGTCGGGTTCATCACAACATCAAACCTGCCGTAATTCAATAATTCATCAATTGTCTGGAAAACATGAATGCCGCGCTCACGACAATATTGCACACCGGCACTGTCCAGATCGCGGGAAGTTACCGCCGTAACGGTGCAGTTAAATGGAATTGATAAAACGCGTTTAATTAGTTGAAAAGCATAACTGCCGCATCCGATCACCCCAATTTTTACCGGCTCATTCATCGATGTTAAACTTTCTGTTTCTCCGATATTCAATCGGGTTATGGAGTTAATGAAACCTGAAATCCTGCAACACGAAAATTGGCGATATTATTTTTCGTTCCGTTAAAATGCATTCCCTGCATAAGTATTCCGAATGCCTGAATATCCGTCAATTCTGCCCCGAAAACACCAGTACCGGGACTGGCCGTATTAAAAAACTGATTTTTTGCGGGGTCATAAGGATACCAGGTTTCTGTATAGCCGTTTAATTTAAACTTACCGGCGACAGTCAATTCACGTCTTGACACATACCAGTTTGTTCCATTTTTAACTAGTGCGCGCGTCATTTTGCCGCCATTCAACAATTCAACATTAATAGAAACCGAATCGGCGGTATTTTCAAAACGCAGATTTTCGATAGCTGATAATCCATTCAGGAAATCCGCTTTTTTAACATGTGGTGAAAAAGCAAGCCCCATATCTGAAATACCGGCCTTATTGGAAATCTGAAGCGCTTTTTTCCCTGCATGATAGCGGTAATAATTCACGTTACCGACGTTATCTGTTGAATTAAAATTCGCGACCTGATATCCGCCATAAAAAACGCTATTCTTTATTTCGGCATGAATTTTTGTATTGATTGCAATGAAAGGAGTATCGATTGGACGGAACCGCCGGCGATCATTCATATTTCCATCAAAATCATAATCGCCCGTTTCGGTAGACGTTCCAGCCTTCGACACATTCTGTTCTACATCGCTGTAATTAGCGCCGAAATCAACAGCCAGTACACCCCACGCGGTTGAAGCAGCGGTCATCATTGCATAAATAAACAGTATAATATAAAATTGCGGTTTCATTACAGCATCCTCTGAACTTTAGATAATTATCCCTGATATCACTTTACCGGACTGAAATATTTACAACAGGGCAGGCCGTTGCGGCCTGTCCTGTTTAATTATCGCTTTATTTATTGCGAATGAAAAATGCGCTGACTACACCGATAATATATAATCCAATGGTTCCCGGCTCCGGAACAAGTGATGCCTGAAATCCAGTAATCCGGAAATGTGCGGCATTATTCTGAGCTGTGCTATCAAACCCAAGTCCCTGCATAAATACACCAAACGCCTGAACATCAGTCAGCGTTGCTCCAGAAATCCCTGTGCCGAGATTCGTAGTATTTATAAAATAGTTGACGGATGGATCAAACGCATACCATGTCTCTGTGTATCCGTTAAAACTGAGACTGGTGGCGGATGTTACTTCACTAGCGGACACATACCAGGTCGATCCATTTTGAACAAGTGCACGGGCGGTTTGCCCTTCTGCAAACGTTCCGTTAAACAGATTAATTGTAAATGAAACAGAGTTCGCGGCATTGTCAAAACTCAAATTCGCAACGCCTGCCTGTCCGTTTAAAAAATCCGCCTTTTTAACATAAGGCGTAAAAGCCAGCCCCATATTCGTCGTTGATCCAGCGCTTGAAATTTGAAGAGTTTTCTGAGCGCCAAGATAACGATAATAATTTACATTGCCAGGATTCACTGTCGCGCTGAAAGCTGCGATTTGATAACCGCCATACAAAACATTATTTTTATTAGCCAGTGCTGGCAATACAAGAAAATCACGGTCTATTGGCTGGTACCGGCGCCGGTCCGTATTATTTCCATCAAAATTAAAATCCTTGTCAGATTCTAAAATTGAAGCTGATTTACTGGCATCTACATCACTGGAACCATAATCACCACCGAAATCAACAGCCAGAACGCCCCATGCGGTTGAACCTGTCATAATCAGTGCAACAATTGACATAATAATACTTAATTTATTCTTCATCTCTTCCTCCTTATCCTTTCCGGCGAAACCCGCCATTTGTTTATTTGCCGCATTCATGAAACATATCATGAATAAATCTATTTATTTCATGCAAAAATACATAGAATTTGTTACTCGTCAAGAAAATTAATGTGCATATTTTACGCAAAAATAAGCTTTACTTTTTATGTACATTACATAAATAATTATAAACGAATAATATTATCAACCAAAGTATTCTCCGTTTTAAGCAATGCTTATTGACAAACAACGCGCTCTGGAGAATAAAACAGCAATCAGTTAATAAAAATTTACAGAAATCTGCCTTATGACAATTCAGAACGTTGCAAAGAAAGCGGGCGTATCCACCGCTACCGTTTCGCGAATGATTAATGAAACCACATTTGTTAATGCTGAAACAAAAGAGAGAATTCTGACTGCAATGAAAGCAGTTGGATATGATCCCGCTCGCCGGAAACGCCGGAAAGCGCCGGTATTCCAATCACCGTTAAAACACCAGAATACTGCAATGATCTGGGTCGGCGGCGACGACGCCCAGTTAACCCACACCGGCCAGAACATGATGCAAGGCATCACAGAAGCTCTGCGGGAAATGGGTGCCAGTCTGACAGTCGATCATCTTGATTCAAGCGGATATATTCCACGGGCATTAATGGCTGGAAAACTTGATGGGATATTTATTAACGGTCCGGCACCGTCCCCTGCAATCTGTGACCAATTGAAAAAATTTCCGACCGTATGGTTGCTTCAAACAGGCTCAGTCGATTTCGGGGACCGCGTACAACCGGACCATACCTTTGCTGGCGAACTTGCATACGGATATCTGGTTAATAAAGGCTGCCGGAATCTGTGCTGCATGAGTTATGCAGCAACACCTGGTCATTTCCAATATTGGAAATCCCGCACCGACAGCTTTGTCAGTCATGCCGCTCAAAACGGAATTCCCTGCAGTTTGCTTGACCTGCCGGAGCCGGATAATCCGGAAAGCAGACAATCCGACCTGGCCGCTGCCGCCGCAAATTTAGTTAATTCGCTCATTCGCCTTCATAAAAAACCGGATGGACTATTTGTAGCAAATAATCTTGGTGTTTACGTTCATAACGAATTAAGCCGGCACAGTGTTATCCCAATGAAAGATTTGTTCATGGTTGCCGGAGATACAATGGTTTGTACCCAGCACATGAGCCCGGATCCGGTTAAAATCAGAATTTTTAGCAAACAGATCGGACAGATGGCAGTGGAAGCGCTACTCCTTCGCATCAGAAAGCCGAACATGCCGAATATTACGCATCTTATAAAGCCGGAGTTAGTTATTCCTTAATTCGACAAACTGAAATTCGGATACTTTCGACAGAAGAGAGCCGAATATTCGGAATCGTTAATATCCCGTTCATATCCGCCTGAACGAAAACATCATTTACTAGAACGGTCTCAAATGGAGAAATGCGAAATTGCGTTAACCGGCGAAGGGTCATATCAGCCGTGCAAACCGGTGGAAGGAAATCGCCGGAAATGGATAAACAAATGTTCCATAAGTCACCGGTTTCTTCAACATCCGACCAGTAAATGCCGCGGTTTATCCAGCCTTCGATATCGCCGTCATTTTTGTCGCCGTTGCCGGGATTGCGATTCGCCGAAAAATTGCTAAACGCCGGAAAACTGTTCTGCAATGTAATTTCCGGTTGAGAGGAGTAGAAGTTTTCAATGTCAGCGGGAACGGTTCCTGATTGCCTCATGCTGTGCGACTGATTATTCCAATAGCAGGCAAACGCGCGTCGGCCTTGATTCATCGCAGCGTAAAACGGCGGATTATTGATCCACGGAATTGAACCGTCGCGCCGGCCGTTATACAGAACCAGAAACGGGAGATCGCCGGAAAATTCCAGCGCAATTTTTTCGCTGTTCATCCGCTCCATCAACGGAATTCCTTCGTGAGTCATCACCGTTTCATCGCAGGGAAATCCGCAAAGTCCGTCCAGCCGCCATAAATTACTTCTGCCGTCCGGCGCCGAGCGGGTTGTATAGGATGTCACCGGAACGAAACTGAATATTGTGGCGAAAACATCGGGATGGTGGAATCCGACAGAAATTGCGCCGGAACCGCCCATTGAGCCGCCCTGAAGATATGTGCGCGCCGGATCAGTTTCGAAATATTCCTGCGCCCAGCGAACCAGATACAGCAAATATTCTTCGGTGTAGTTCACCGTGATGCCGTCTTTCACGCGATCCGCATCGTAAATCAGATTATTGCAACCGTACCACCACGTATTAATCGCCGGAACATGATCGCGTTTGTCCGAAGAAAAAAGCAGCGGACGCCCGATCCACGTACGGTCAAACGGCGTAATTAAAATTCCGTCGTCGGTGCTTTCGACAATAAATTTGCGCGCGAGACCTTCGCGCCAGCCCTGCCGCGCATCACCGAAAATAATAAAATTTGCACTCCGGTTTACATCCGTTCCACCGCCGCGACCGTGCAGCGTCAACGTCAAACTTTTACCGCGCGCACTGCCTTGCGCCGGAACATTGGTTGAAAGCAGAAGCGGCTGCGGCAGTTCAACCGCCGCTGTCACGGGAATTTTCAATGAGTTTACACCGGGAACCGCACCGGTGCTCTGCGCCGGTAGCACCGCAAAAAACATTTCCGGCGGATCATCAGGCAGAACGGTGTGAACAAACAGTCCGCCGGCAGGATTTAATTCGCGTCCGTTGATAACATATCCATGCGTCCGGTCCGGCGCGGCGCCGGAATCAAACGACGCCGGATCCTGCCACCAGTCGCACGCGCTGGACGGTTCGATATGATGTCCGATCTGTTGCGCGCCGGAAAAATTATGTTCATCAATCGGCTCATTGTGCATAAACACGCTGAACGTTGTGCCCGCCGGCGACGGCTGTTCATCCCAGAAAAGGAACACCTGACCGGGACGAACTTCGGCGCGCAAATTCGAAACCATATTGTTCGCGGAATAAAGCGCCGGCGCGATCAACATAAGCGCCGGCAGAATAGATTTTATATTTTTCACCATAACTCTTCGATTATAAGGAAACCCTCACCGCCCCTGCTGATGCGCCATTGACCTTCCGTTTGCGCACTTGTTCGAGATACGGCGAACGAACACGATCAAGCCATGCAATCAACTGTTTTTTCATTGCCTCAGCTTGAGGAAAATGTTTTTTCCAGTCGGGATTCGAGCCGAGCAGATTATTCATTTCGTGCGGATCGGTTTTCAGATCATACAGCGCGTCGAGCGATGAGGCTTCCGGCGTCCGTCCGAAAAGAAATTTCCACCGTCCATCAAACGCCATAAAACCGGGAACATCATCGTTCGCCCACTCAGCAAAAATCATGCGCGGCTCAGCGGCTCCTTTTTCAATCAGCGGCCGCAGGCTGGCGCCGTCGGATTCGTGTATGCCAGCGCCAAGATAATCAAGAATTGTCGCAAACAGGTCGATCTGCGAAACCGGCGAGGTCACCACCGTTCCTGCCGGAATAATTCCCGGCAGCCGCATCATCAGCGGCACATGCACCGACTCTTCATAAAAAACCTCTTTTCCGTGCCGTCCGTGCGCACTGAGCATTTCGCCGTGGTCGCTGGTAAAAATGACGAGCGTATTTTCTTCAATGCCCTTTTCCTGAAGCACATCGAGAATTTTACCGAGCCAGTCGTCGAGTTCTTTAACAAGTCCGTAGTATTCGGAAATCATGTATTTCACATTTCCCGGATCACGGTATTTATTCGTTGAACCGGTTTCCGTTGGGTATGGAGAATTCTCCATCAGATCGCTGATGCTCACCGGCATCGCCATTTCGTCCGGCGGATACATTCCGTAATACGGCGCGGTCGGAAGCAGCGAAGGATGCGGTTTATTAAAGGAACAGGTAATCGAAAACGGCGCGCCGGCAAACTCGCGGAGCGTATCAATTGTCAGATCGGCTTTATATGCCGTTGCGGACAGTTCTGCCGGAATCAGCAGTTCGCCGTGCAGGTCTGCCTGTTTATGTGTTCTCTCCGTCACATCAAGTTCCGCCTGCGAAAGCCCGTAATAATGATCGAACGGATTCGGGCGGTAAATTGTGGTTTTATTAAGTTTGAGTTCGCCGGCGCCGAGCAGACGGTCAAGCGCTCCGGAGTTTTTCAGGTGTGCGTCATATCCCGGGTCGCGCATCGGATTACCGGCGGCGATGCGATGATGGAAACTCTCGTAACATCCGGCGCGATATGCCGGCGCATGCCATTTCCCGTGATATTCGCACCGGTATCCCTGCTCTGCCAGAATCTCATCAAACGTCTTCATCGGGAAAATATTGCCGGCCGGGTCCGGCTTCTCCGCCTGCTTGTTGTTGATCACTTTGTGATTGTAAATCGAACGGCCGGAAAGAAGCGTTGAACGCGCCGGCGCACTGATCGGACACTGCGTGTACGCCTTTTCAAAACGCACACCGCCGGCAGCGAGCCGGTCAAAATTCGGAGTTTCAACCACCTTACCGTCCATGCAGCTCAGTGCGTCAAAACGAAGCTGGTCGCACATAATAAAAAGCAGATTGATACGGTTGCCGGATGGAGCGGCCTGCAGAAATTTCGGCAGCAAAACTGTGCCGGCAGAAGCAACGCCCATATTCCGGAGAAATTCACGGCGACTGTGATTTTTCATGGTAACCCTTTCGTTGCGAAGATCGTTCCGGCTTATCCATTCGGGCGGGCGTTTTTGGGCAGAATAAACGCCGGAATCTGGCGCGGAACAGTATTTTTAAAATACTCTTTCACATAAAACAGCTTTTCCTGATCCGCGAGATTATAAAACTCTGCCGGATCAACGGAGATGTCATACAATTCCTCCGTTCCGTTAAAATAATGGATGTAACGGTACTGTTCCGAAACCGCAGCCCAGCTGCCCGGCTCCGGCCCGGCGATCACCGCCGGAGTCTGTTTATATAAATCCGGATTTTTCAGCCACGGGACAAGGCTTTCACCGTCGATTCCCGCAACCGGCGCGGCACCGGTTAACTGAACCAGCGTCGGATAAACATCCAGCAGGCTGACGGCTTTTGTGCAGGTTTTTCCGGCGACGGTTTCCGGCGCTTTGATGAAAAACGGAATCCGCGTGGCTTCTTTCCACAATGTGAATTTTTCGAAGCGTTCTTTTTCGGCGAGGTGATAACCGTTGTCGCCCCACAGCACAATGATTGTATTATCGGCAAACTGACTTTCACGCAATCCGTCTAACAGCCGCCCCAGCATTGTGTCGAAAAATGTAACGCCGGCAAGATAGCCGCGCAGCGCATTTTTCAAATTGCCGGTTTTTAGCGCCCAGTGATATTCATCAAAACCCCATTTTCCGATAATCTGATCGGTGATCACCGCCGGCGCCGGAACTGCGTCGTCCGGGTATAACACCGGCAATGAAATTTTTTCATCGGGATACAGTTCATAATATTTTTCCGGCACCTGAAACGGAACGTGCGGGCGGAAAAATCCGACAGCTAAAAAAAATGGTGCGGCTTTTTCCTGCCGCAATTCGTTCAGCGCCCAGTCGACCACTTTATAATCGGACATTTCTTCGTCGGAAATTTTCAACGGCGTCCAGTCAAAATGTCCGGCAGGACGTCCCTCACTTTTATTTTTTGCAAAATAATCGAACGGCGGCACCGGCTGATGAGGAATCTGCTGCGTTTTACTTGGAAAAAATTCGTCCCAGTCTGCCGGATCGAGT
Source organism: Kiritimatiellales bacterium (assembly GCA_041656295.1). Taxonomy (NCBI): domain Bacteria; kingdom Pseudomonadati; phylum Kiritimatiellota; class Kiritimatiellia; order Kiritimatiellales; species Kiritimatiellales bacterium. Next base: position 106,960 of record JBBADV010000001.1, read on the forward strand.
TCGTCTTCTGCGTCATACTGCACACCGTGAAAAATTTTTCCGCCGCCTTTTACGCTGTAACCCTGCGATTTAAAAAATTCCGGGATGGTCACCGCATCTTCCAATACCGGCGAAAACCGCCAGGACGGGCGCGTGATATTTTTGCCCGGATTCTGCGTGATGCCGCTTTTCAGCGGACTGACGCCGGTCATGATGGCGACGCGCGAAGGATGACAGCTCGGCGAAGCGCAATGTGCATTCGAAAAATAAACGCCCTCGCTCATCAGCCGTTTAAAGTTCGGCGCAATCACCTCCATGTCCGTGCCCGGCTCGTGAATCCAGGTGCAAAGATCATCCACCGCGATGAAAAGAACATTCGGTTTCTGCGCGGTGCTTTCCGCATACAATGATGCCGCAAAACCGGTCGCCGCAATCAACATTCCTGTTTTCATAAGTCACCTCAAAAATCAGTGCATCGGTTCAATATGAATATTCCGGTGCCCGATGTCGGGATTGGTTCTGAATATTCTGGAAATAAATGTGCCTTCAACAAAGGTCTGCATTTCATATTCGCCGGGCGCAATCATCACATTGTCAAAAACCAGCGCACCGGAATTCGGCAGAATTTTCTTTTTGTGAACCTGATCGCCGAACTGAATGCAAAAGACCGATGTGTCATCAAACAGTTCATTCTGCATCAGATTTACGGTGACCTTATACGGCCCCGGCGATGCCACCGTCATCGGCCAGCCGTGTTTTGGGCTTTTATCGCTGTAGCGCAAATTGACCAGCCGCTGCCGTCCGTCGCCAACGATAATCGGATGAATCACAAACTCGCCGTCCTGCACCGTGTTTTTTGTGACATCCGCAAACCAGTGTTCATACTGCTGCCGCAGTTCAGCTTTTTTCTGCGGCAGGCTTTCCGCCAGATCATTTAATTCAAACGGATCGGCGGCAATGTTGAACAGCTCCGTTCCGTTCACCAGTTTATAATCGCCGGAACGGACGTAACAGTTTTCCCACATCGCCGGAACTGCCGGACGGTAAAACTGACCGCAGAACGAGCGGGAAACCGGCTCTGTTTTTTCACCGGAAATGTACGGCCACAAACTGATTCCGTCCGCCGGATGCTCCGCATTAAACGGAATGCCGCACATATCAAGAACCGTCGGCATAAAATCAAGAATTGTTCCGACCTGCTGAATATCTTTTCCGGCAGGCAGAACGCCCGGCCAGCGGATAAAACACGGAACTTTTATTCCGCCCTCATACGTTGTTCCTTTGCGCCCGCGCAGTCCAACATTATACCGGCGCTGCTGCGGATCAAACTCCGGTCCGTTATCCGAGGTGAAAATAACAATCGTGTTTTCAGTCAGTCCGGTTGAATCAAGCGTCTCCAGCAGCCGCCCGACGTTTTCATCCAGCTTTTCCACCATCGCCAGAATTTCGGCATTAAACCGGCTGATTTCACGATACGGCGCAAACCGTTCAACGTATTCCTCCGGCACCTGATAATCCACCCACGTGTGCGGCAGCGTGCTGGCAACAACCATGAAAAACGGCTGACCGGAAATTTTGTTCTTCTGCAGAAAATCGATAGCGTAATTAAACACGACGTCTTCTTCGTAACCGGCTTCTCCAACCAGTTCGCCGTTATAAATCATCACCGGATTGTGCCGGTTTTTTTCAGCGCGGTGAAACATATCCCACAGCAGCACTTCATCAAAACCCTGATCTTCCGGACGGAACGGACAGTTATACCCCAGATGCCATTTGCCGAAGAGCGCCGTTTTATAACCGTTTTCTTTCAACACTTCGGCAACCGTCAGCTCATCGTCGCGCATATTGAGCCCGCCCTGCCATGTGTCCCAGACCGACGTGCGGTAATTATAACGCGATGTCATTAACGACGCACGTGTCGGTGCACAAACCGGCGCAGTATAAAACGCCGGAATCCGGATGCTTTCATCGTGGAGACGGTTCAGATGCGGCGTTTTCAGATACGGATTGCCGTAACACTCAAAATCACCGTAGCCCTGATCGTCCGAAAGAATAAAAACCACATTCGGTTTTTGCGTTCCGGCAAAAGAAGAAACCATCGCGCCGGATGCGGCGAGTGACAGCCATCGTCTTGTTTCAACCGTTTTCATCTCAATAAAAAACCGGGAGTGAAATATGTTTCACTCCCGGCATATTATTCCGGGTCTGTTATTTTCTCAATCTATGCCGCGCAATAAAAAAGCCGGCACTGCTGATTAAGAACAGTGATAACGATGATGCTTCCGGCACGATTTCTATTGTAATACTGTCGATACCGACCATGGCATCGTCACCGGACTGGTCGTTATCAACCAGTCGGAATGTCAGGAGCTGGCCGGTTCTGACATTAATCGTTTCTGTTCCGGAAATAATAAACTGATTCAAATTTCCGTCCAATCTAACGTCAGGCTCGGTTCCGTCTCCAACGACTGGCGTAACAGCCGATCCCAACGTAGTCCAGCCACTTGAGGATATATTATTGGTGGGTCCGGCTCCATAATTAGTAACTTTATATTGAAGTGTAAATTCCTGTGCGGAAGTATTGCGCAGACTCCACTGTTCCAACACAAAGGTGTACGCGATTGTCAGATTCGTAGTACCGCTGACCTGATTCCGGAACTGAATCCCAGTATAACCAGTTCCTGTTCCGCTTTTTGTATACCAGCCCAGTGCCCGATCTGAACTGCCATCCAAGCCCATATTATAAGCACCGGCTGAACCGTGTGCACCTTGTGATCTTAGCGCGGTTGTCGGGATCGTTGTGGGATATAGATTGGTTGCCGTACATCTCAGGTATACCCCCTGAATCGTTTCGCCATCCACCCAGACCGCATCTTCTGTTCCCAGCGAACTGAAGTCCTGCGTGTATTTGAATGACGTAGAATCAATGTTGATGGCATCACCAAATGTAAAAGTGCCTATACAGGCAATACCAACAATTACTGAACATATTTTCTTCATCTCTGTTCCTCCCTGTTTATTTCCCGGCTACAGCTTCCGGATCCGTTCCGGAAATTCAACTGTATCCAGTATTCAGTTATATATAAATTATGATTGTTTTATGCAAACTTTTTTTGCATTTAATTTGCCAGCCGGATCTGCCTTCCCGTAGAACAATTATGTCGAATTTCACACCCATCTACAATTTTTGTTTTTTAATTGGGCCAGGGTTTAAGATATACGCTGCATTTTTCGATTCTCCGGGTATCTCTCCACGCAATTGCGCGTTAATTTTCCCAATACTTGATGTCGGATTTTCCGGCACGGTATCACCTGTGGCTTCCCGCCAGGCATCCATCACACCCCGAAGCTCATTCAAGATGGATGCGCATTCGGGAGATTCAATAAGATTGACAAACTGACAGGGATCACTGTCCACACAGTACAGTTCTTCAAGCGGCCGCGGTTTTAAAAATACGTTCCGCTGTTCCGGCGTAAGCTCACCACGGAGTTCTGCATTCCACAGCTCTTTCCCGGCCGGAAAATGCGTAGCGCAAAGGCTCTGTTCTTCAACGCGATAATTGCGGATATACACCCAGTTTTGGTATCGCACCATGCGTTCATTGGCGGGATTGATATGCCAATTGTGTTCGGCGAAAATATAATCACGCACCGAAACAGACGGATCTTTCAAAACCGGCACAAAACTGACTCCCTGAAATTCTTTGGGAGAAAGAACATTCGTTAATTCTAAAATGGTTGGGCCGATATCAATGGTACTGACCAAGGAAGAGGAAACTGTTCCTGCCTGAATGCCAGGTCCTGCCATAATCAACGGCACCTTGACGCCTGTATCGTAAAGACAGGTTTTACAACGCGGAAACGGTTTACCATTGTCACTGCAATAAATAACATAGGTGTTATCAGCTATCTTTTGCCGTTCCAATTCATCCAGCAGCTCCCCTAAATAATAGTCTGTCCGGGCAATTTCATGGTAATGGCCGGCAAAATCTTTCCGGGTTTCCTGACCATCGAACAGATAGGAAGGAATCTCTATGTCTTCCGGTTGAAAAAGCGGGGCTTTGTCGTTGAACTGCCAGTTACGATGCGCATCATGGGAAGCGAACCAGAAGAAGAATGGTTTATTTTTCGGCCGGTTTCGAAGAACATCAATCCATTCTTCCTCTCCGCCGGGACCTGCGCCTTCCATAATTTCGTCAAACGCATCTCCCAGGATTTCAAGCGCTGCTTTTCCTTTGGGTGACATATGGTTTTTCCCGTTCAGCACAGAGTAATATCCGTTTTGTCGAAGCATTGCCGGAAACTTCTGTTGGTCGCCGGGCAAATTCATATGCAGTTCCGGCGCACCGGTATTGTGCGGATAACGACTGGTAAGAATACTGCAACGGCTTGGGCTGCAACTGCTGGTTGTCACATACGCATTCTGAAAAAGCATTCCCGATGCTGCCAGCCGTTCCAGATTCGGCATTTGAACCGGCCCGCCATAACAACTGAGATGCTCAGGAGAAATGTCATCTGTAATAAAAAAGATAAAATTCGGCGCAACCGCCGTCGCAGACAAATCAATCAGCGGTGCAAACATTGCTGAAGCAGCACATATATTGCGACGGGTATTCATTTGTGAAATCATATAGTTTTCCTTGCTTTCAAAATTACGGTTCAACAAACAGCGAAATGCTGTCCAGTCCGACCATTGCATTGCCCTTAGAGATATATTTGTCGATAATCCGAAATGTAATAAACTGATTGTTTTTGAGTTGAACGCTGACCGTTCCCTCGATTGAAAACTGATGGCTGTTACCGTCAATATAACGTTCCGGCCTGGAAGAATCCGCCGGCACCGTTGCGCTGCCAAGATCCTTCCATGATGATGAGTTCAGATTGTTTGCTGTTCCGTTTACGCTGTGAATTTTATACTGCAGGGCAAACATTTCCTGATTGCTGTTACGGGCGCCCCACTGTTCTAAAACAAATTTATATTTCAAAATCAGGTCATCTGTACCGGTCTGGTTCCTGAAACGCACACCGATATAGGATTGTCCGATTTCGCCAGTAGTCAGCCAGCCCAGCGCGCGGTCGCTGGAGCCTTCCGCGCCCATGTGATATGCACCGCCGGCCGAGTGCTGACCATAAGACGAATTTATTCTCGCCGGAATACCGGTTATAGAAGAAATCATGTATACGCCGGGAATGGTAATGCCGTCATTCCAGTCCGAAGCAACAACACCCAGCGAGCTGAAATCCTCCATATATGAAAATTCTTTGCCGGTCATATTGATATAACTTCCAGACACCATTACAACCTCTTTTTCCGGTTTTTTCTGCGCGCGCTTTTGGCGTCTTTTAGCTATTTTTTCTGTCGTTAACTTTTCTTCTTCGCACATAAATGCTTCACGGACAGGTGAATTCGTCCATTGTGCAAGCACGTCTGCCACCGGATCATCCGTTTCGGTCATTTTTTTGATAAACATTGCCCTGAGTTTTGAAAGACGCTGGCGGGCTTCTGGATCATCAATCCGGTTTTTCAGACAATCCGGATCACTGGAAACGAAATATAGTTCTTCCAGTGCCCTGAACCGGTACACATCCAGACGTCCGGCAATCTGTGCATCTGTTTCTGCAAGTTCTTCCATCCGGCGATAGGTGGGAGTTAAGGTTGTGGCGGAAAACATGATCCGTTGTCCGTCAGACCATGGATTAAATATGTAAAGATCATCCATTGTTTGAATCGCGCGCATTGGATTCCGGTTTGCGGCTGCATTCTCACTGTATTCTTTAATGATAAAATCGCGCCCGCCTTCCCGCCCGCCGTGCAGCAATGAAGCAAAGGAGCGTCCATCCATCCCGCCCGGATTACTGATTTGCAAAAGATCAAGAAGCGTGGGCAGCAGATCCACAGTCGATACCATATGCATATCGTCAGCGATGTCTTCCGGAAGATGACCGGGCCAGACAAAAAAGAGCGGTGTACGTGTGCTGTCGTGATAAACCTGTGTTTTGGAAAAAGGCAGCGCCATGCCGTGATCCGAAAGGAAAACGATCAGCGTGTTTGATTCCGCACCTGAGCCTCGAAGTGCGGCCAGAATTTCCCCAACGCAGTCATCCGCGCGCCGCACACTGGAATAATAATGCGCCAGTTCTTTGCGAACAACCGGATCGTCAAACAGAAATCCGGGAACCGGAACCTCTTCCGGAGTAAATACACGGGAAGGAACATTCGGATCCGGAATCGTCTCGCCGTTGGAAGCCTGCGCATAAAACGGCTTGTGCGGATCCGAAAGATTCATCATCAAACAAAACGGTTTCCCTGCTTCCCTGGAGAGCCGGATCCCTTCCCGCGCTGAGATTCCGTATGATTCTGCGTTTTTCCGGTCGGCCTTGCGGCCGTCCGGAAGAACATCCAGCTCGGCATCCCATCCGTAAGGCGTATAGGGAGTAGAGTGAGATATTTTTCCGCGAATCGCGGTAAAGTATCCCGCAGATTTCATCAGATCAACCAAGTGGGGATATTTTGCGCTCGGCACCGGATCGAATCCCTCGACCCCGCTGTGATGCGGATAAAGGCCGGACCACATGACATTACGCGACGGCATGCAGTTGGCGACCACCACATGGGCATAATTGAAGCGCATCCCGTTCGCAGCCAGACGGTCTATGTTTGGCGTTGTGTCCGCAAGTTTGCATCCGAAAGCACCGACCGATTCAGCGCTCATGTCATCGACTGTGATAATAAGACAGTTTGGCTGACCGGTCTGCTGCACGGCACCTGCACTTCCCATGACCAAACTCAAACCCGCAATCAGTCCGCGGTTCTTCATAATGACCTTTCATCAAATGTACTAACTCTAATAGAAAAACTACTGAACGTTATTCCGAAATATCTTCCAATTGCTGTATTCTGACATTGTCAATCCAGCACTGTCCGGAACCGGACTGTTCAAAGAAAATGATGTGATGAGTATGCATGTAAGACACTGGCCGACCTTTGAGAGCGGACACTCTTGTATTATCAATCGGCACATCAATGGTTATAAGCGTCCAATCCGTTGTTCCCGTCAGCTCTTGATCGGCATATGTAATGATGCATTTTGGGACACTCCACTTCCCGGGCTTTTCTCGTCCGAACCAGTTGTCCCCGCTACCTTCATTAATACCCATTCGCACAACTCCCGTACAATCACGGGTTTTAATCCGTGCGGAAATCCGATAAACTCCGTCAAGCGGAGTATCCAACTCATATCCGGGTCCCCAGAACCAGCCATACCAGGCAGAAGGTGCTGTGTTTTCTTCTTTTTTTATGCTGATTGAATAATGATCATCATATCCGGATGTCTTATCCCAAAGACAATCAAAATCACTTTTCAGCCAGCCATATTTTCCGGAACTGATCTTCTCAGAAAACGTATTGTAACGTGAAAAAACAGGCAGTTGATATTCCGGCAGCTCTTTCCAGGGGTATTCTTCCGCTTTATTCAGAAGTTCTCTGGCTTTTTGCGGGGTCACAGGAGAAAAACGAATGGCACACGACAAATTCAGAATATCATCCGGCGCCGATTCAGGAACTCCCTGGTAAAGATAACAATGAACATCAAAGAACATCCAGCACAACGAAAACTTCAAAGGCTTGGGAGATTCAAGAACTTCTGTCATCCACCCGCCTTCTTTCGGATCCAGTATACCAAAAAATGATCCGACGTCAGCCATTGGCAACTCACCGCGATATGAATTTCCCTGATAATTCCCTAAAGGATAAAAACCGGTCTTTATCGGATGCGCAGGCACATGCATCTTGGGGGTAAAAATCCAATCTTTCCCATCCGGTGAGCGCACAAAACCCATGTATAAATCTGATTCACCCTGCTGAGCGGACCGCAACCGTTCCGGCATACTGATGCGCTGCAAATGATAGTTGAACGGCTCAATCGTTCTTTCTCCTTTTGCTCCCATCTTTTTTCCTGCACGCCATTCAGAAAGACTTCCGTTCAGCGTCGAACGCAAAATATATTCAAACCCTTCTTCATCTGAAAGGTAGCGCGCTTTGATCTCGGATATGATTTTAGCCGCCGGCTTGGTTTTGTGCGCATTCACGGTCACTGTAAAACCATCGTCAGACAGAACAAAATTTACGGTTTCCATTTTGTAATCCGGATCGTTTCGTGAACCCCAGGTCAATCCTATGCGGGCATCATCGGTTATCACGTCCTGAGTCATTGAGATGTTAGGCATACTCTTATCACCGACCCAATGATCATTTTCCGGTGTAGCTCTGAAACGCAACGTTCGGCCCTGAAAAAGCTCCAGTATCGGCTGCCCCTTCCACAGGACATATTTGGAGTCACCAACCGTTTTAAACTCGGGTGCAACCATTTCAGCGCCAAAAGTTGAAACCGCCATCAGCAAAAAGATGCGTATTACTTTCATATTATACCGCCTATTCATATTGTACGTTTTTCCCGAATTTATTCAGTCGGCGGCGGCGAAACAACGCTCACTGAGATTGCGTCTATGCCAACCATTGCGTCGCCGCCGGAAAAGTCGTTGTCGACCAGTCGAAACGTCAGAAACTGTCCATGACGAATACCAATGCCTGCTGTTCCGGCAATCGTAAATTGGTTTAAATTTCCGTTCAACTTACCAGGTTCAACACCATCACCAATAACCGGTGTTGCAACTGTTCCCAGTGTAGTCCAGTTTGAAGAAATCAGGTTATTGGTAGTTCCGCCGGCGCTGTGGACTTTGTACTGGAGCATAAAAATCTGCGCGGCCGTATTACGATCGCTCCATTGTTCCAATACAAAACTATACCGGATGGTTAAATTTGTATGGCCGTCTTTTCCGGTCTGATCCCGAAACCGGATTCCGGTATAGCCGGTACCTGTGGCAGATGTCGTAAACCACCCTAACGCCCGATCCGTATCACCGGGCAGCCCCATATTGTAAGCACCTGCCGAAATATTCCCACCTACTGATGCCGCCAAGCTCACTGGAATACCATCCGGGTATATATCTGTCTTTACGCACTTCAGATATACTCCCCGAACCGTATTGCCATCATCCCATGTCACATTTCCCGTACCCAGCGAACTGAAATTTTCAGTATACGTAAATGTTTTACTGTCCATCACAATGTAATCGGCAGATACCAGTCCGGCGGAACCAAGCAAATATATTCCCATTCGAAAAAAGTTTTTCGTGACCGCCCCTCCCTTTCTGTCACACCAACGTTTCGGAAATATATTTCTATTCACGATTTCTCAATCTCTGCCGCACAACAAAAAAGCCGGCACTGCTGATTAAGAACAGGTGTAACGATGATGCCTCAGGAATTATCGTCAGTGTAAAGCTGTCTATCCCGGTCATTGAATTTTGATTATTCGCATCATGCTTATCAACTAAACGGAATGTTATGAATTGATTATTTCTCAGTTCAACATCAAATGCTCCGGATATTGTAAACTGATTCGTATTTCCATTAACATAATTTGGATCGGTACCTTCTGAATTATTGTGAATAGGCGTAATTGCTGTTCCTAAAGTAATCCAGTTTGCTGACATTAAATTATTAACATCTCCGTTTGAGGAGTGGATTTTATATTGCAGAATGAATTGATCATCGACTTTATTTCTAGTTCCCCACTGTTCAAGAACAACACTATACTGAAGCGTTATATTATTTGTTTCTCCGGTTTTATTCTGAAAGCGTATTCCGGTATATGACTCTTTAAATCCGCTTGATGTAAACCAGCCCAGCGCACGATCCGAAGAACCGGCCTCCCCCATATTGAAAGGGCCGCCACCACTTTTATTTCCATCAGATGCCGCCACAGTCGTCGGGATCCAGTTTGCCGCTGACAAACTATTATTTGTTGTCGACATCATATACACGCCTTTAATCGTGTTTCCATCATTCCAGGTTACATCTCCCGAACCTAACGAATTGAAATTTTCAGTGTACGAAAATGTTTTACTGTCCATCACAATAAAATTGGCTGAAACCATTCCGGCGAAACCAATCAAACCTGTTACCAATCGAATAATACTATTCTTCATAACCCTTCCTTTCTGTTCTGTTTTTACTCCGTCCGGCTTCACAGCACCTGCTGCGCCGGAATTTACTACCCGAAATTACAGCTCAACAGACAGCGTAATACTGTCCAGTCCGACCATTGCATTTCCCTTAGAGATATATTTGTCGATAATCCTGAATGTAATGAACTGATTGTTTCTAAGCTGAACGTTCACTGATCCCTCGATTGCAAACTGATTGCTGTTACCGTCGATGTACCGTTCAGAGTTAGAAGAATCCGCCGGCGCCTTTGCGCTGCCAAGATCCGTCCACGATTTTGAATTCAGATTGTTCTCTGTCCCGTTTGTGCTGTGAATCTTATATTGCAGGACAAAGGTTTCCGGATTGTCGTTGCGGGCGCCCCACTGCTCCAAAACAAATTTATATTTTAACGTCAGATCGTCTTTGCCGGTCTGATTTCTGAAACGCACACCGATATAAGACTGTCCGATGCCGCTGGTGGTAAGCCAGCCCAGCGCGCGGTCTTTAGAACCTTCCTTGCCCATGTGATATGCACCGCCGGTGGAATGCTGCCCATACGATACACCCAGTCTTTCAGGAATGCCGACGGAGGAGGAAATCATATATACACCGCGCACGGTGATGCCGTCGTTCCAGCCCGACGCGACAACGCCCAGCGAACTGAAATCTTCTGTATACGAAAATCCTTTGCCGGTCATATTAATATAATTTCCGGATACCATTCCGGCGACGCCGGATAAGCACAGAACTGCAATGAGTTTTTTCTTCATGTTTTCGCCCTTGTTATATTTAGCTGTATCTTATATTCAACTGTATATGCTAAATGTTAATCCTGCAAGCTGAAAATTCTGTTTTTAAACTCATCATTTAACCTGCCACGCACCGGCCGGCGAGATGAGCGCCGTGAATTCTTTTCCTGCCGTTTCCAATCCTTTTTTCGGTTTCCACTGAACGGACACATCGCCGTTTTCCAGCACACCTGCCGTTATGCCATAACCGGCGGCACGTCCGGTTTCCACGCCCATGTAATGCGGCTTTCCGCAAACATCAATACCGGTTGAATCCGCCGCATGCGGAACCAGTACGGTGACAAAGACCTCTTCTTTTCCGGCGGTGAACTTCCGGCGGGAGGAGACGGCGTAATCGTTCATACCCCACAGTTTCGGCTGGAGTTGAACGCCATACTGCGTTCCGCGTTTATAATCGAAATAGACCATCAGACGGCGGCCGGAGACAAAATCCTGCGCCGCATCGAACCAGTGCAGTCCTGATCCGGGCGGACTGAACAGCTGCCACACCGGGCCGCCGATCATTCCGTCCGCCGTTTTTCCGGGAATAAACCGGTCGACGACAATTAAAATTCCCTCCGGCCGCAACAGCGTCTGGCGGGTCCACGACGAATCGTATGTCCAGACGCCTTCGTAGCTTGCCGATCCAAAACAGCCGTTCTCATTTTCTTCCACAGAAAAACCGGTCAGCAAACCGCCCTGCTGATTGTCGGCATACATACTGCGCGGTGCAAATCCGTTCACGGCGAATTTTACCGGCGCGCGCAGAAACTCGGAGACATCGCTCTGATAATTTATTAAACAGCCGAGCCGCTGATATTCTTTGTTTAAATCAACCGTCAGACCGCCGGTATCGAGAACCAAATCAATCCGTCCCGGCGGACAGATCACTTTTAAAACGCGTTCGCCGGTTTGCGGATCGTTGACGATGGAGAGCAGCTGATCGTTATTGAGAATCTGCGGTTCCTGATTTTTTGAACCCGGCGGATAATAACAGACTTTCAGGTTTTCCGAAATCCGGTCAAACCGCTCAATAATTTTTTCGCCGCTTTTACCGGCGACAAAAAGTTTGGAAAGGAACAGTTCATACGGACCGTCCGACGGCGCAATTTTCCGGTAATCCCGGTACCACGCAACACCGCCGCGATCAAATGAAAGTCCGCGCAAATAATGGTCGCTCTCTTTTTCAATTTCGGCGCGCGGAAAATTCACCAGCTGAATCGCAACGGTGTTCAGTTTCAGATTGTCACATTTGCCCTCCAGTCCATCCGGATTGGTATGGCTGTAGCCGAGATTGCGCCGGGTTTCATGAAAGCGCCGGCCGGGCGTTTCACTCTGCCAGTCCGCGCTGTCCTGATAATCGAGCATCAGCCGCAAATTGGATGACATGCGGTACCAGTAATCCGACGCCATTCCACCGGTCTGATTGTATGGAAACTCCAGCGTCGAATCGCTCACCACAAATGTGTTCGCCTGCCCCGGCCATTTGCTCCAGTGCGAACGGCTTAAATAGAGAATTCCGTCGACTTCATAATGATACACTTCAACGCGATTGTCTTCGTGTCCGTGAAATGTGGTGTTCTGCCGGTCGTTCAAATACAGCGCCGCATACGGATTTCCCGCTGTCCGCGCCGGATTTAAAATCAGCCGGTCCGGAATTTTATAGGTCGCCGGATAAAGCAGTGAAACCGCGGATGAAACACCGGGCATCTCTGCCGTTATTCCGGCGCGATAAAAAGCTCCTAAGCGGCTTTCCAGTACTTCACGCTGCTGATTTTCCGGCACGCGCTCGCCTTTATGGTCGCGCGCATATCCGGCGGTTCCGGCGAGCAGTGTTTTTTCCGCCGCCCAAAGAAGCGTCGGATCGCCGGTGCATTCAACGGCCGCAATCAAACCGTCGACGTACGCCTCCTGCCCGTGTCCGTCGCCGGGCGCGACAACCAGACCGGACGGACTGACATGATCGCGCAGGCGGTACAGCATCGCGCGCATTTTACCGCCCTTCAGTTTCTCTTCTTTTCCGAGGATTCCGCCGAGCTGCAAAATCTGCGGAAACCAGTGCGCGACATAGCCCGGTTCATAATTATCGCCGGGGCCGTAGAAATCCATCCAGACCGCTTCCGCATATTCCGCCCAGTTTCCGGCGCGCTCAGACTGCGGAAAAAGTGTTTTTGCGTATGCCTGCGCAATTGCAAAATGCAGCGGACGGTTATTGGGGCCGCGTTCCGCCGGAAAAAAATATGTTTCGGCAACCTGCTGAATCCGTTGACTCAGCTCCGGCGTTACTCTGCCGTCCTGCCGGAGAGCATCGTACAGCGTCATAATCCGCGCCTGAGAAAAAAAGCATCCGGCCATCGTCGCGGTCACCGACTTGGTGGTGTGAGCGTTTAATACAACCTGCCCGCTTTCTGTTTCATCGAGTTGCAGATATTCCGTTAACAGCCAAAGCCGCAATAAAGCTTTCTGCTTTGAGGTTTCAGTGTTTTCCGCAACTTCCGCCAATCCATCGGCAATAAACCGCCGGACTTCCATGTTCGGTTTCAACTGTTTAATCAGCGTTGCTTTGTCGGCGGCGCTCACCTGCTCAACTGAATCAGCGCAGCGCTGCAGGATTAATTTGTTATCCGCCGCATATCCGGTGGACAGCAGGGAAAGTACAATGAATATATATTTAAAATTGTTCATAATTTACTCCTGCGGCACCGCCAGCCGGTCGCCATCCACCGTCCAGTTTTCAAAATCATAGCGTAATTGAACGCCGGCAAAATCAACGGTGACCACCGGACTTTTCCAGTCCTGAACCGCCCAGGGTGAATCGAGCATTTTCCACTGATTATAATGAACCGGCTGTTCGTTGATGAAATGCTTCCCGTCCGGCGACTTTCCGAGTTCTGTAAAAACAATCCGCAGTGAATCGCCGGAAATGGTTTTATACGAAAATTCGGGGCGGCTTTTGTTCATCTTCGAAACGTCGGTGCGGTTTTCTTTCAGTACATCATTGATGAACGCCGCCAGCTGTTCGTCAACATTACCTGCATACCGGCCGGCATCCGCCGTTTCCAGCACCCACGCATTTTTGCGTGCGTCGGCCCAGCGGATGTCTACCGGAAAGGCAACGTCGGCTTGGGTTGTATTTCTTTCCCATGTCGTCGGCGCCATGGAATAAAAACCGAACAGCATGTTTCCAGCGTGGTTGAATATCCATGAATTCGTTTCAACCTGCTTCACGATGGCGCCGGATTTTACAAATGTAATGTATTGTTTATAAAATTCATAACCAGACGGCACATCATATAATCCAATGGCCGTACGCTGGTGCTGCATCCGGTGACTGTACGGGTTTTCGCCGGAACCGAAGTTATTCAAATCTGTTCTGCCGAAATACGGCTGGCGGTAATTTTCCTGAAACACATAAAAATGGCTGGACGGTTTTTCGGAAATCCACGTCAGATTCAGCGCGCGCTGTTCTTTAAACACCGCGGTTTTAATTCCTTTTTTTCCATCATAGTCAGTCTCACCGATCGTCAGAGAATATGCCGGCGTATGATAAAATGTTTTCCGGATCACCGCTTCTTCAAGCGTTTCTCTTTCAGAGCTGAAAATGTGACTTTCAAATTTTTCACGTTCCGCCGAACGGTCGTGTGCAATTTTTTCAAAAACCGGCGGCATCTGATATTCACCGAACAGAAACATCACCGGCAGATCGTCGAACACCTGCGGATAGCGCGCGCCGAAATACAGCCAGCCGACTGCTTTCGTATTAAGCAGACCTTCGGTTTGCGCCAGATTTTTATAATATTTGCAGCGGTAGAATGTTTCGGCCTGATATCCCTGATTCCAGTCGGTGGCAAGATTGAGCATGAAATAATCCAGCACCATCGTTGCGCGTTTTCTCATTTCGGAATCTTTTGAAAACTCGGCGAGCATTTTTACGGCTTCGATATCGCACATAAAATAAATCTGCGAATGCTCAACCTGATTCTTAACGGCGAAGTACTGAAAAATTTCATCAATGTTTTCTTTGCAGTACTGTTTAATCTCCGCCGCTGATTTTGAACTGACGGTTTTGCCGCGAAAATCAATGGCATAATCTGTATTTACCGGCATGTCCGCATCGCGAAAATCCGGCCAGTATTCTGCAGCCAGATATCCGGCGACATAAAGATACAGCCGCATATTCACTGTTCCGGCGGAGCAGTCATAATTCCACCGCTGAAGCAGTTCTTTCTGCAGTGTCATCATATCGTCCGGCAGAAACTCCTGTCCCAATAATGTCGTCCACAGCGAACGGGTTGTCGACCAGGGACCGTCTTGCGTATTATCGCACAGGCTGACCGCGGTGCGGAACACAGCACCGGCACTGTCTTTTTCGGGCTGTCCGCTCAGAATTCTGGCACTGACCGGATTAATCTGGCGTTTCAACAGTGTTGACGCATTGCTGCCGCGATTCACTTTATACCATCCAGCAGCAACCGGCTGTTCCAGCATGTGCGCCATGATTTCGTTTCTGCGGGCGGCAAAATCTGCACCGGAAACTGTATCGCCGATACTGTTTGATGAAACCGCCAGCGACAGCAGAAATCCGGTAATCAGTGAATTATTTTTTACCTGACTGAATGCAGAACAGACCAGTCCGCCGGATAATAATAAAGCCAATGTTTTCGTTTGCGTGGTTTTCACAATACACATCCTCTCAATCTGTTTTAGTTGTTTTCCGGCAGAAACACAGGTTCGGATTTCACCGCCCATGGACATCCCGCCTCGTAGAAACTTTTCTCTTCGACGAACATTTTTTCAGTCAGCGGATCAATCCCGGCAATATACCGGTTAATGTCCCCCGCCTTTAAACAATCGTCATCTGCGCCAACCCGGGTTTCGCCGATAAATTTTTCCGGCACGTTAACAATGCGTCCTGATTCAAACCCTTTTTCGATGCAGCAGACATGCTGCCAGCTGTTCGCCACGGTGGCCGCCGGGGAACCACCATAATCAATTGCATCGCACACCTGTTCATAAATCATCCGGCAGAAATCGCCGTTTCTATATCCGTCGCCGATGCGCTCACACTCTTCAAATCCGTTTTCTGTCCGCCGGTAAACCACCGCATCGTTATTGAACTCCCAAACGATCTTGCCGTTTTCAAAAATATACTCTGTCTTCGGATCGCGCCGTACATCCGTGGAATGAGACGCGATATATGTGATGTGAACATCTGTATCGGTATGAACGCGCAGAAACTGTGTGTCGCACGATTCAATATGTTTTACTCTGTAATTTTCGCAATACACCGAATCCGGTACCGCTGTTTTGTTCTCTGTTTTTCCGGCGGCATACAGCATATTATTCAGGTAATGCGCCGTCGCGTTCATCATCGGGCAGTCATTGATTACTTTTCCGTTATACCGCAGTTTTCCCCGCCACGCATTACTGTAATATGCATCCGCACGCTGCCACAGCACCCGGCTTTTTGCTGAAACCAATCGTCCTAATTCTTGATTCAATACGATCTGTTTAATCCGCTTCAAGACCGGTGAATAAATATTCTGAAAGCAGATCGCCAGAATTTTTCCTGCGCTTTCCTGCGCCGATTTCATTTGCATGCATTCATCTACTGTTCCGGCAACCGGCTTTTCGCAAATCACATGATAGCCGGCGGACAGCGCCTTAATGCTCATTTCACAATGATCAGCAATCCCGACCGGCAGTACAATAATATCGGTCCGCCCGCATTCGCCGGCCAGTAATTCTTCATAGTTTGTGTAAACCCGGCCGCCAGCAGACTCAATTGCTCCGGCCGTTGCCGCCTGTTCATCCATGAACTGTTCGAGAATCAGCACCGCCGCCAGTTTCACCGTGTTGCGCCGTTCCAGCGAACGAATTAAATGATAATGATACCGCGCATATCCGCCGACACCGACTAAAGCAATATTTTTCATTCACCCGTCCGTTACAATGTAAAATCAGTTTATGAATCAACAGATACATAGTGCCAGAAATCCATTTTGCTGGCGCAACTCATATTCTGTTGAATGTCATATATAGCTATAATAAAAAAGTTATCCTCGTCAATGTCAATGCGTAATTTGTGAAAACCGGTTTGCCCGGGCAGCCCGACGTCAAGACGGGAGAACTGATGCCGACCGGCGCAGACAGAATTTCGCTTTAAATACCGCAGTTTCCGCATCCTTATCTGAAGGATGTTCCTGTGCTTTCTGCAAAACATGAACCGCATACTGCGCCGCCTCTTCCATCGGCAGTTCCATGGTGGACAGTTCAAACGGGTCAACCAGCGGAGCACCGTCGTATGAAAGCAGTGAAACATCCTCTGGAACCCGTATTCCGGCCTGATGCAGAAATGAAAGAAATGTAACGGCGAACGTGTCGTGGTGCAGAAACAGCGCCGTGCAGGGTTTTATGGTTTTTGTAATCCATGCATTATCAAGATGTCCCTGCATCTGTTCTGCGTCCACCCAGACCGGCGGTAACGGCCGAAGCCCGGCGGACTTCATTGCATCAGCATATCCGATCCAGCGGGGATAATGTTTGTAATCCGCCGGTAGCGGTATGCCGTCCCATATACGCGGGAAAACAACCCGGATTTTTTTATGCCCGAGCGCAATAAGATTCTGCGTTCCGTTTTCAAATGCTTCGCGCTCATCAAATGCAATAATGTGACATCCGGTGATGTTGCATGTCAGGCGGGCCAGATCTAGTATCACCACCGGAACTTTTTCTTTGACCAGCCGCCGCAGCGCTTTTCCGTTTTCATTACGGGAACACGGTACAATCACCACACCGTCCAGTTTGTCGCCGGCCAGCAGTTCTTGAATAATATCCAGTTCTTTCCGGCTGTCGTCAAAGTGCTGAAAAAACAATGCCTGATATCCGTTTTCCCTGGCCAGTTTTCCGAATTCTCCGACAACGCGGGATGTCAGCGGCATGGTCACATTCCGGACAATCAGCGCCAGCGTTTCTGTGCGTGATTTTTTTGGAGAATTAATCAATGTTCCTTTACGCGGAAGGCGGACAACTAGTTTTTCTTTTTCTAAAACTTTAACGGCTTTATCTGCAGTCATCAAACTGACGCCGTACTCCTCCGCCAGCTGTTTTGTGCCCGGGAGCATGCCGGCATATTCGCCAGAGGCGATTTTTATGAGTATGGCATCAACAACCCGGTTGTATTTATTGGCAACCCGTGTGTTCTGGGGCAAATCCATTTCTTTTGTCGTTTTCAACCGAATCTTTCTCACATTTGTTTCTACCGGCGGCGCAAAACATAAGCTGGTGTCCGATGCTTATATCTCCTCTGAGTCACCACGCTTCAACACATCATAAACGGTTAACCCGGACAACTCTTTATTTGCATTTCTCAGAAAAATAAAACTGGCGGTATAACCAAGAAGTATACAGGCGATCATTGCAAACGGAGTATAAAAAATCCAGTGCAGACTGGTATAATTTTTCACAAGCACCGTACAAACAATGCTGCCGATTGCTCCGATTGCCGCGCCGATGCTTGATGTCCGGCGCGTAAATATTCCCAGAACATAAATTCCGACAAACCCGCCGCCGAGCAGCGCAATAATTTCCATCCACACCCTGAAAATTGAATCCATCGGCATTTGCGCCATTACATATGCAAGGCCTGTGCCGAACGCACCGGTCAGAACACAAGAAACCTTCATCAGTACAAGCTGCATACGATCCGTCGCCCGCCGCGAAATTCTTTTATAGAAATCTTCTCCGACAAGCGTTGCAACACTGTTCATACTGCCCGCCAGTGTTGAAAGCGCCGCGGCAAAGATTCCAGCAATAATCAATCCCGCAATTCCGGCAGGAACACCCTGAACAACAAATAAAGGAATCACCTGATCATTACGCATCCCGGGATCAAGAAGTTGCGGATGCGCATGGAAATAAGCAAATATTGAGATTCCCGCCATCGTCACCAGCACTGCGATCAATACACCGCACGCCATACTCATTGCTGAAAGCCGGCGGACATCCTTCAGCGGAGTTGAAAATACGCGCTGCACCGCCGGCTGATTTGATACAACAGAAATTCCTTCAACCAGTATTGCAAAAAAATACATCCACAGCACCGGCTTGCTGCAATCCCAGCTCCAGATGGCCATATCGAACCGACCGAACTCTTTTCCCGTTGAAACAAATTCGTCCCAGCCGCCCGGTAATCCGTCAACCGCGCAGAAAATCATTAATATAACACCTAGAAACATTAATGCGCCCTGAATCACATCCGTCCAGACAACGGCCTCAAATCCGCCGGTCGCCGTATAGAACGTAGCAATCACGCCCATAATTAACACGCTCATTCCAACATCGATACCGCTCACCGCCGAGATTGCCAGCGACGGCAGCAGCAGTGAAATGCTGATCCGTCCGGCGGCATTAAACACAATATTCTGCAAGCTCGCCAAAAACCGCAGCGAAGGATGGAACCGCTGTTCAAGATATTCGAATGTTGATGTTAACCGCAGCCGGCGCAGCAGCGGAAACAAACCGTAACTTTGCAGCAGCACCACAACCGGCGTAAACATCAGCGGTGTAAGCCAGACCAGATTCGTTCGAAATGCCATCGCCGGAATCGCCATAAAACTGATGGCGCTCGTTCCGGTGGCGAACATACTCACCGCCGCCGCCCACCATTTCACATTACGTCCGCCAAGCGCATACGCCACACTGGATTTCTGCCGCGCCGCAAAATACACGCCGACTCCCGCCATTAACAAAAAGTATGCCGCCAGAATACTGTAATCCACCCAGCCGAACCGTTTAACGGTGTGCCCGAGTTCAATTCGCGCAACCGGCACATCCGGCGAAATCAAAAACGTACCGGATTTCTGTTGAACAATCGCGCCGCCGGCAACCGGCTGATTCAGCTCTCCGCCGGAAATCCAGGTATCGGTTACCGTGTGGTAAATCCAGATTTGCTCTGATTTTTCCGCCACAGTTTCGCCGGAAAATACCGAATCAAGCGGTGCAATACTTTTACAGCCTCCGAACAGTGTGAAATGCGCCTGACCGGAAGAATAAATCGGAGAACCGGCCAGCGGTTCCGGCATATCATTCAACTGCCGCCAGCCGGTATGAACCGTTCCGTCGAGCGGCTTAATCCGGAATCCCCAGCCGTCCTTTAATGCGCAGCGCTGCTCCGGTGACCATCCGCCGAAAATATACAGCTCAGAACTCAACGTACCCATCGCCGGAAAAATCCGGCCTGTTCCCGGGAAAGCAATCTGCCGTTCCCAGACCGGATTCGGACTGGAAATATTCAGCGAAAAAAGTTCCGGCGATGTGAGCAGCGGATCAAACGACATTAATCCGCCGGCAATATAAAGAACACCGTCCATCACCAGTGCACCTGCTGCCGCCAAAGGCACCGGCAGCGTCGGCAATTCTTTTATACTCAACTCCGTTCCATCAAACTGCAGACAAAAAACCTGACCGGAAATTTTTCCGTCAACAATCCCGCCAGCCAGAATCAGACTGTCCGGACCGGCTGTTGCAACCGCCGGAAAACGCAATGCATTCTGAAATTCCGTTTCTGCAATAACAGAACCGTCATCCACTGAAATCAGCCGGGCGCCGCGCTCTTCAATAAGCACCGCACCGCGGGACATGCTTCCGACCGAAACTGCATTCGTTGACAAAATCAATTCCGGTTCAACAGGAACCACATGAATCGCCGCCGCACCAAGATTCCCGCCGGACAACATACAAATCAGACCAGCCACACAAATTCGAACCGTATTCGTCATAACACTCCCTTGCCGGATAGTTTCAAAAATCAGCGTTCTTAATAATTCAACTGAATATTATATACAACTATTTTGTTTGGTGGATTGTAAAAGCAAGTGTCCGGGTAGAGATGTTTGATTCATGCCGCGATTTCCTGATCGGACCATTCCCCCGCTGTTTCAAAATTCAATATCTTACGCGGATAGATGTTAGTCCATGTTTCGATTTCGTGAAGCATTTTTTGCTGATTCGTTCCACCAACGTTCTCTCTTTCGGAATAAACCAGCGCAACAAGAACGGATCAGTGAACCGCCTACAGGTGTTTTTTCAGGAATAATACTATTTTGTCAGTTAATTCTTTTTCTGCCAGATGCTGATGGAGACTATGTCCGGCATTTTCAACGCGGTTTAATTCACTTTGGACACCGGCTTTCCACAATGTTTCATGAAGGCGTTCGCTTTGCGAGATAGGAACGCGGGGATCTTTTGTCCCGTGCCAGATGGAAAAAGGCGCTGAATCTTTTGTGACGTAAAGCTGTGGACTGGCGGCAGCGGCGAGTTCCGGTTTTTCTTCCAGAGTGCCGCCCAGCAATTGTGCCCGCGTATTAAAAAACGGATCCCACATTTCCCTGGCAGTGAGATCGGAAGGACCGCAAACATCTATCACCGCCTGTACACAGCTTGAAAAATTTAAATTTTCGCCGGCATCAAACTGCCGGGTATTCCCGGTAACACCAAGCAAGGATGCGAGATGACCTCCTGCCGAACTGCCCCATGCGGCAAAGCGGTCGGGATCAAGATTGTAGTCAGCTGCGTTTGCGCGCAACCAACGTACGGCGGCTTTGCAATCCTCAAGTTGCGCGGGGAAACGGTTGTCCGGTGTAAGCCGGTAGTTGATGCTTGCGATGGCGTATCCATGCCGGACAAAACCGTTTTCTAAAGGAGGACAGTTATTTTTATCCCCCCCGCCCCATCCACCGCCATGCACCCAAATAATGAGAGGCAAAGACTGTCCGGTTTCATTTTTCGGCAAATAAATATCCAGCGTCTGTTTTTCGTTTCCTCCGGAAACATAATGGATGTTATAGCAGGAAGTAACTTCATCGGATATTTTTGAAGTTTTCTGCGCGAACAGGTCGGTTGGAGCGTGTAATATACCGCATAAGCAAAGTAACTTGGAAAATTTATTCATACGAAGTGCTTCCTATTATTCGATAAAATAAATCGTAAATGAGGTAGATTATAAAAGCAAGTGACCTATTGAAGATTTTTGATTTGTATTAGTCACGATGAGATCTGACAGTCAGGCAGAAGAAATGTTACCCCTGTTAGGGTCAAAAACAAAAATCCCTCCGGCGTGGATGCCGGAACGAACAGGAGTAACAGAGATGACAGTAAATGATAAAAGTATCGGCACCAGGCTTGGATTGCTCAATCTGGCCGAAGAGCTTGGCAATGTATCCAAAGCCTGCAAGTTGATGGGCTTCAGCAGAGATACGTTCTACCGCTATAGAGATGCGGTGGAATCCGGCGGTGTAGACGCGTTGCCGGATGCAAACCGGCGTGTTCCGAATCACCGTAACCGCGTGGATGAGCGTATCGAGAATGCGGTGATAACGATCGCACTTGATAATCCGGCATTAGGTCAGTTCCGTGTCAGCAATGAGTTGCGCAAAGCTGGAGTGATGATCTCAGCGGGCGGTGTACGCAGTGTCTGGCTGCGGCATAACCTTGAGACGATGAAAAAACGGCTGGCGGCGCTGGAAAAGAAGGTCGCATCAGAAGGACTCGTACTCACTGAAGCACAGATCGTTGCACTGGAGAAAAAGAAAGAGCTGGATGCGTTCGCCGGTGAAATCGAAACCGCCCATCCGGGCTATCTTGGTGCACAGGACACCTTTTACGTCGGAACGATTAAAGGTGTCGGGCGGATATACCAGCAAACGTTCATGGATACCTACAGCAAAGTGGCGCTGGCCAGGCTTTATACGATGAAAACATCGTTAACTGCTGCAGATATGCCTAATGACCGGGTGCTGCCGTTCTTTGAAGAACACGGGATGGGCTTACTGCGCATGCTCACCGATCGCGGAACGGAGTACTGCGGGAAAGCGACGCATGATTATGAGCTGTATCTGATGATCAATGACATCGAACACACCCGAACCAAGGCAAAATCACCTCAGACCAACGGGATCTGTGAACGGTTCCACCGGACGATCCTGAATGAGTTTTATCAAATCGCGTTCCGGAAGAAAATCTACCGGACGCTGGATGAGCGCAGACCGGTCTGGATGAATGGCTCGTGTATTATAATACGGACCGGACGCATCAGGGAAAGATGTGCTGTGGGCGTACTCCAATGGCTGCGTTCGCAGATGGAAAAGAAATCTGACTTGAAAAAGTCGATGCATTGAATAGAAAGAAAGAAATCGTACCGGCGGCAGCCTGATAAAATCGCGATCCTGACAGGGCGGACTGTCAGATCTCATCGTGACTAATACATTTGATTCTTGTCGCTGCTTCCTGATTGAACCGGTCTTCGGCTGCTCCAGAATTCAGTGTCTTGCGTGGATCGGTGTTGATCCAGATTCCGGTTTCCTGAAACATTTTTCTGCTGATTCATCCTGACGTTTTCCCTTTCGGAATTAACCGAGTGCTCTATCCCCTCATAATCAAGTTAGAACTCGTTTTCATACAGACCGCATACGGTTCATCTTTCATCCGATGCTCGGCTACTGCCGGGGAACATCGTTTGACTACAAAGTGCGTTTCAGCCGTTCCTGCACTCCTGCAATGTGACGTACTGTTGCTCCGCTGCGGAACAGCACTCAATTTGAATGCGTTCTTCCTGACCCAAATGTTTTCCTTTTCACGGGCAAAGCGTGCTGCGCTCTGCCTGTTCCATATCGATGTCCCTTTCCTTTATCTTGATTGAATGAAGAACGACTCATTCCAACATGGAATTTCTTCGGACTCCAACCGGACACTTGCTTTACATTCTACCTGATTATTTGCATCCCGGACACCGGCCTCTCTGCGCCGGCGTTTAAAACCGTTTATTTTTCCGGATGTGCTGAATAACAATTCGGCAATCTTCAATAACTTCATAGGTATGCTCAAAAAGCGTGTCAAACTGTACACTGTCGCCGGCTTCGAGCAGATAGCTCTCATTCGGCAGGGTAATTTTTACTTTTCCGGCGAGCACCCAGCAGGTTTCGTAATCGTCGGCGCTGTGAGCACGCGGGTCGTTGCGGATCGCGCCGGATTTTGCCTCGGCATACAAACAGCGTGAGTTGGCAAATTCAATCTGCCGGAAACGAAAGTCGCCGACTTTTCGCGCTGTTTCTTTGGTAACGTGTGCCGTGCGGGATTCCGCCAGCGCAATCAGCTCCGCCGCCGTAATTCCAAATGCTTTTGCAAAACGAAACAGCGTATTCAGCTCTGCCGCGCTTTGGTTGCGCTCCAGTTTTGAAATCACTGCCGGAGAAATCCCGGTGCGCTGCGATAAATCCGCGATCGTGAAACCGTCACGCCTGCGCAAATCGCGCAGCACCGAAAAATCAAATTCACCGGACTGATTCATTCGTACAACATAAACAGCACGAACTGGTCTCGCAATAACTTTGTTTTTAGCAAAACCTCCGGATTGAAATTATCGAATACCGCAAAGTACACAAAATTTATAATTGTTCTGCACGCACTTCATGCAAAAGTGATTCGCCGTTTTTGAAACGTCGGAATTCATCCATCATGTAATCCGCCATTCGGTTCAATTCAGCTCCTTTTGATCCGGCGATATGCGCGCTCAGTTGAATATTCGGCACAGTGTAAAGTTTTGATCCGGCAACCGGCGGTTCCGGCCATTGCACATCCAGCAGTGCGGTGAGATCGTGGCGGCGCTGCATGACATCAACAAGATCATCTTCGTTCACCTGCCGCCCGCGCCCGACATTGATAAATACCGCACCGGGCTTCATCCGTTCAAACAGGGGTTTATTCAAAATTTGCGAATTATCCGGCAGATCAGGAAACAGATTCACGACGGCAAATGATGTTTCGAATGCTTCTTCCAACGGCACAGTTCTTTGTTCTGCGCGGAACGGCACAACCACCGGCACCAAACAATGTTCCTTCAGCCATTTCTGTAGGAGCTGCGAAATCATTCCGTTCCCAAGAATTGCAACACTGCCGCCATAATTCCCGAATCCGCGGAAACTGTTTTGCACTGTCGCCGCCTCCGGTGTTTTGCATTCGCGACTGTTACGGAAATAGCCGGCACCGGCGAGCAGGACCTGACTCAAGGCGAACTGTGCAACCGGAATGGCGTTCGCTGCTGCGGCACTGCAGACTTTTATTCCGGCGTTCAGAAACGGGTCGCGGAAATACCCGGTTGCGCCGGCGGCATAGAAAACGGCTTTTAAGTTCGGAAGCTTTTGAATCTGTTCCGCTGTCAGCTTCGGCGCGTGCCAAGTCGAAAAAATGACATCGAGGCTGTGCAGTTTTTCGACGTGTTCATTAAAATTTCCGGTTGTGATAACAACCGGGTACAAATGTGCCTGCTCAGTCAGCGCCGCTTTCCACCCGGCATTAAAAACGATATCTGTTACACAGCGATCGGGCGACCAGTCGGCGCCATCACAAAAAAATGCTGCATTCATGAATTCACTCCTTCAATTTCTGTCGCTTTCCTCGCAATCCGTTTTCCGCTGTGCATCATTATCAATCCGATGCCGCCGATGAACCCGGCCAGAATTAGCACAACCAGCCGCGCCGCCGGAAGTTTCAACGGGACCAAAAGAATCAGTGTTAACCCTCCGAGCAGCGCTGCAAAACGTCCGATTTGAATCAGCTGAAACGCATCGTTTGCATTGCCGGTCTCGCGAGAAAAATCAATTGGCTGACGCATTTTCCGGTAGAAAGTTTCTGCTGCCATTTTTTCTTCCGGTGAAACGTTCTTCCAGAAAACACAGGCGATGAAAAATCCGGTGCAGCCTCCAGCAAGCACCGAAAGCCCCATGATCTGATATGAAAAACGCCATCCAAAAATAAATTCAAGAATACTTGGAAGAAATCCGCCGGCAATTGATGACAGCAAACCCCAGCGCGGCACTTTCCGGAAAAACAAAAACAGCGTCAGCGGAATCATCTGCGGAAAAATCAGCCGGCCGGCAAGCTGCATCATTAAATCAAAAATGGTGACATCTTTTGCATACGAATAGATCAGTGCGATGCTCATGATGATAACGCCGGAAATGACGGTGGCAATTTTTCCGAAAAAAACTTCGCGCTCCGGCGACACCGCAGCGAATCCGAATTGTTTTCTTACCGGCGGCATTAAATCGCGTACAATTAATGCGGCATTTTGATTCAGTCCTGTATCAAGCGAACTGATCGCGGCCGCAAAAATGGCCACGAGCATGATGCTGAACGTTCCGCGCGGAAGAACATTATAACTGGCAACAGCGTAAGCATACTCCACCGCTTTTGCCGGCGATGTATCCATTGCCAGTACCTGTTCTGGAAGAAACAACCGCGCATAAATCGGCGGAATAAAAAATACAGCAAGACCAAGCACCATCAAAATTCCAGCGAACGCAGAGGCCTTCCGTGCTTCACGCCCGTCTTTGGCGGAAAAATAACGGACGCCCTGAAACAGGCTGGTCTGATTTGCGAATTGAATCACAAACGCAATAACGATCCAGGCAAGCGTATATTTTGCTGTCCAAATGGTTTCTCCGGCGGGAACCGGTGTGATAAATGTCAAATCATCGGCAACGCCGGGCTGATTCATTGCGGAAATAAATCCACTGACACCACCGGACTTGAGTAGACAAAGAGCGGTTACGATTGAAATCACCGCAACCAGAACGAGTCCCTGAACAAAGTCGTTTGCCATCACGGCCCAGTTCCCGCCGATTGTGCAGTAGAAAACAACCACCGTGCCGACAACGGCAATGAGCAACTGAACGGAAACATCGGGTATCACCGTTTTTGTAAATACGGCGAGCGTATACAGTACGACGCCGGACCACATATATCCGTTCAATACCAGCAGATATGTGACGATCTGTTCTGATGTTTTTCCAAACCGTTCTTTGAGAACTTCAGCAAACGTAACCACGCGCATCTGCCGGTACCATGCGGCGAGAAACAGCGCTGCCAGCAGGAACCCGGTAATGTTCGCCAGATAGATTGCGAGCGGACTCCAGCCCGATTGATAAATTCCGGCGGCGTTGCCGACAAATGTGTATGCGCTGATTCCGCTCATAAACATGCTGGCGCCAACCAGCCACCAGCAGCCGCGTCCGCCGGCGCGGAAATAATCAATTCCCGTATTTACAATACGCCCGAAAACAATTCCGACACATACCAGCACACATAAATAAACACCGATAATGATTAGATCCAGATTTGTTCCCATCCGGAGACCTCCTCGTTTCGAGTTTTATAGTTCGAAGAGTGCAGGAAGAGAACCGGTGTGCCGGTTAAATCGTTTAAATTACAAAAATGTGTTTAATTCTTTGTGCCGGTTTTTTTGCATGGGCAGGTTGCGCCGTCTTCCCATGCCGGCGCAATCTGTGTAACCGTCGGATGCTTAGGAATCCCGCGCTCATTGTTGTACAACAATCGAGCAAGTTGATCGACAGCCGCCCGCCCAACCAGATTTTCGTTTTCATTAACTCCAGCGACCAGTGATTCTGCGCCGCTCCGGCTCAATGTAACAAATGCAGTCTCTTCAGGGATACGGATCTCCGTTTGTTGCAATGCTTTCCAAACCAGCCTGTCTATTCCTGAACTGATAATGATATCCGGTTTGTATTTTTTATACCAGACAAGCAGCTGTTTTAAATCAACCTCGCCGCATTCGAGCACCGGAATGATTCCTCGTTTTTTCTGCGCATATTCCTGCCCGTAAAACCCGGAACTCCACCGCCGCAATGTCCGTGCGCTGCCGTGTCCTGCGATGATCAGGCCGGGGCGTAAATATCCCTTGCGACGAATATGATGCAGCGCCATCCGGATTCCTTGATATTGATCCGGGCAGACGCGATGCAGTGTGGGTTTCAGCATGGAATGTCCAATTGCCAGCGCTGAAATTTTTTCCCAGTCCAGCGATAAATGTCCGCCGCCGAATGCCAATGGTGGGATTAAAACACCGGTAATATTACGTGCGTATAAAATTTCTGACAGCCGGCGGGAACTCGCCACTTTTTTGTCCCGTAGAAAAAACGGTTCCACAGAAAATCCGGTTTCTTTTGCGCGCTGAACAATCCCATCCCATAAACGGCGATGGTATGCGCTCGATTCAACCTGTTCTCGTACACCGTTATAGATTGCAGCAAGCGGAATTGGAAAATGAATTTTACTGGAACGGCTCACATTTGACATCAGCGCAGAAACCAATGGGTTTCGGCGATATCCCAGTTGTTCCGTTGTATCGTGGACTATTTTTTTTGTTTCCGATGAAATGCGCGGATGATTACGGAGCGCCAGCGATACCGTGGCGATTGAAACACCACATGCGGCAGCAACATCTTTTATGGTTATCTGATTTTCTGTATTCTTCATATGAGGCAGTTTAGCCTGATTCGTTGAAAATACGAATAAATAAACGATTTAACTAAATGTCTAATTGCACAGCGCCGGAGCATTTAATTATCATAGCTCTGTAAAAACAAAAGGAGATTTAACAAACAGGAGATCTTTTATGAATTTTTTCATCGCTCTTAAACTCGGGCTGTTCTGCGTTGCCGGAATTTCTCCGGAGCCGCTGAAGGTTTACGATGTGATGCCGGATTCTGCCAGCAGTACATTCGGTTCTTATCACACGATACCGGAAAGCCCTGATGGTAAAAATATCCTGGTTCTTTGTTTTGATAGCGTTCCGGCAGCATCCCCCTCAAGTATCACTGCCGGCTCTCTTTGGATTTATCGGCGCGAAACCGGCGAACGGGAAAAGCTGGTCGATTTATATGGTGTTGGTACTCATGACGGCGCAATGGCCATGTGGATTGATAATGATTTGATTGTTTATCAGGATGGCAAACTTCGTCCAATTAATGTTCCACCGGAATACGACACGTATTCCGGCTATCCTCCACGGGATGAAATCAACTCGTTTAACATAAAAACCGGCGAGAAGAAAACATTCCCTATTCAGGGGCGGCTGGGACATGATGCAGTAAACGGATGGTTCCCGCTCTCTGTGATGCATCCAATGAACGGATTTCACGGTGCTTATATGGTCAATGCATATTCCGAAGAAATCCGGTTGATTTGCAAGCCGGAAAAGTTTGATGCCGTTGTGCCGGACGATTTAAAGCAGGGGCGCGAACCGGCACAAAAATGGAGATTGCTTCATGTTGCGTTAAGTCCCGACGGGGAGATGGCAGCCATGAGAATGGACATGCTGCCGCTTGCCGGCTCTTCATTACCCACATTAAACTCACAAGTGATCATCAATACGGATGGAACCGATCCGATCTTCTGGCGGGGGAAAATACCACTGCATTTTAACTGGTATGGGGAAAATATCATTGCCGGGCACGCCGGGTTTGATGCGTCAATCGGAATGGGCTTCCCGGGGCCGATGCAAGACTCGCCGCTTATGGAGGGGAGTGACGGGCGCGGTGGTGTATATGCTTTTCAAGTCCGCCCGTCGCAACTCATCGAACGGCTTGCACCGATGGGAAACCATCTCGCCTGGTCGCCGGACGGCAACTGGTTTGTGTCTGAAAACTGGTATCGGACTGAAACGGTTATCATGAAACTCTACCGTAAATATTCCGATGTTCCGGCAGCGCTTCTCATGCAGAACTCCGACGGCGCGGCCCGCTGCTGGAACTCAACCGTGCATGTAAATCCATCTTTCAGCCGCGACGGGCAACGGGTATATTTCACGGAAGTTATGGATGGAAACCGGTTTCAAGCTCGCTGGACGGATATCGGGCCGGTATTGACGGCATGGGCAAATAATCAACAAATAACATTCGAAAGAGAGGATATCATGAATACAAACATCACAAAAATGCTGGGAACCGCAGCTGCGGCAACTTCATTAACGGTTAACGTCATCGCCGGAAACATGACGGCGGAAGCCAGCAGTTTCGCCTCGACAGATAAAGGACAAATGCTGCCGGAATATGCCATAGACGGCAATCCGGCAACCATGTGGGGTGCCCAAGAAAGACGCGAATGGCTCCAAATCGATCTGGGAGAAGAGCAATTGCTTTCAGAAATTTCAATCATGTGGGGCGGTACTCAGGGGCGATGCTATATTTTCTCCATCGAAACTTCTATCGATTCTAACACATGGAAACGCGCTTATTCCGGCGAACACGACGGCATTCAGAGAGTGTTTAAAAATTATCAGTTTTCCGCCCCGCGAGCTGCGCGCTATGTGAAAATTTTCACACAGGGCTATAATCCTTCTAAAGGCGGTGGAGGCAACGGGAAGTGGACTTATATTTGCGAAGTCAAATTTAAATAAAGTTCAAGATAAGTTGACAGACTGTTTTCTGAATGCTCTTAAAGCGGTGGCGAATAGAGGTTTTTGCGGCGATGATTCGGCAGAACTTATACTCTTTAAGACAAGAGCCGTCGACCTGTGATCTCTCCGGGCTTTGAGTCTCCGTACCCCCCTGGCAAGTACCCCAAGAGAGTTCAATGTCGTTCCATCTGCGGGAGGAGTTATCTTTTCGTTTAATCACCCCGACCACAATGATTTTTTTCCGCGCCATGACCGCGCCCCTGTCATATATGCGCCGGGCGGTGAAACAGCTTTCATCTGTCTCGCCGTATTTAAACAGATTCGACGTGTCCGGTTCGCAGCACTCAGCAGTCTGCCGGCGTGCCGCAATTTGACTGTATTGCGATTTAATCCTGTCAGGACGTCACTCTTTTGTGTTTTACTAATCCATCGGGAAATAGCAGATAACATGCAGGGAGTCGTGCTCCTAAATCTATGAAACGGAAAACACGCTTGTTACTTATTTTAAGGCAAAAATACCGTAAGGGCTATTTCAATCCCATCAGCTTGTTTTGAACCTGAATAATTATCATAGAACGAAAAACTCGCAGCCATTTTTATAACCAGAGATGCATGGCATACTCATACTTCGACTTTCTCGACAGAAGGCTCCGGAAAGGGACGGGCTCGATAGTTCTATGCAGATGAATGTGTTGTAAAAAATGAGCAGATGTTTTTTAAGTGAAAAAGCAGCCCAAACACATCTGCAGCCAGCCTGGATACAGAAGATAAAAACCATAAGTTTACTGCTGAACAGCTCGTTTTATAGCAGAAAAGCTCCGGGGAGCCCGGAGCTTTATCACTGTTTGAAAACTGTAACCGTGAATTATATGATACTGTCTATCTAACATAGCGAATTACAAACGGAACCGCCATTCCGACAATAAAAAGCGTAATTGATGCCGGCTCTGGAATAATGGTAAAGGATGCCGTATACGCACGAAGGTCAAAGCCATCTCCAGCTGTTGATCCGATATCAATGGACTGATAAGAATTTTCCGCTAAGAGAATGTCTGCCGGCGATTTAGGCAATCCTCCTGTCCATGAGTACAACTCCACATTTGTACCGCTGCCATAAATGGTTCCGGCATCTGTTCCAGTTCCGGCTCCGATTCGAAGAGAGGCAAATCCGTTAAAAATAACATCGCCAGCCGATGCGCCGGAAACGTTCGTAACACCAACGAATGAGAGTCGTAACATTCCTGTGTCATTCGGATCAATAAGCAAATTATTGAGTCCCCCGTACAAGCCGGCTGACCCGTAGCTGCTTCTCATACCAACATCAGAACCATCCGTTGATGTCAAAGAAAACAGCGCATCAAAACTGATGTCTTCAATCGTAATCTGATTCGTGAGAATAACAGAACTTGCAAACGTGTTTTCGCCAAATGATGGAATAAGACAATAAACATTTTGTGAAATATCTGCTCCGGCTATTCCGCACAGTAAACAGACAGACAGAACTCCAGTCATTACTCTTTTCCAGCTACTCATTAGAACCCTCCTTGTTTTTGTTCCATAGCCTCTATCAGCACTCGCTGATCTTCTGAAAACATAATTAAGAGATATTAGATATGCAAAACCTCAACATCAGTTGTATGGTTAAATCGTTTACTCATTCAATTCGAATTGGAATTCTTAAAAAATGATGTCGCGTGAATTACGATTTAATTTGAATCACATCCCGCCGGAAACAGAGCAATCAATTAACAGGTCATATTCAGTTAACGGTTAAACTGTTTTGCATCATTTGCATAGTTGTATTTTCCAGCCGGCAGATTTATTTTGCCCCGCATGAGATGCGAACTTTTACTTGCGTCCACCGTGGCGTTTACCGGCGCCGGGATTGCAGAACGTCCGAATATTATCTGGATTATAACGGATCAGCAGCCGGCAGACCTGATGAGCTGCACCGGCAACTCCGGACTGAAAACTCCGGCGATGGACAGTCTCGCCGCCAGCGGTGTGCGATTTGAACTCGCCTATTGCGCGAATCCGATTTGCGTGCCGTCGCGTACATCCATGATGACCGGCCGCATGCCGCACGAAACCGGCGTGACATTTAATATGGACCGGTTTGATATTTTCGTACCGTCGCTCGGTGGATTCATCACGCGCGCCGGCTACGACACCGCGTACATCGGCAAGTGGCATATTCCAATGCCGGCTGAAAATCAGCAGTGGCACGGTTTTAATCTGATGCTGGAAGGCACAAAGAAGTTTAACGACCAGCACTTCGCCGCACCGGCTATCGATTTTATTAAAACAAAACGGAACAAACCGTTTTTCCTCGTCGCATCGTTTACGAACCCTCATGACATTTGCGAATGGGCGCGCGGTGCCGCCGGCGGTTTCCCGGAGGCCAGAACACGACTGTGGAATGGTAAAATTCCACCGGCACCGGCGCCGGAAAACTGCCCGCCATTACCAGAAAATTTTGAAATTCCGGCGTATGAACCGGACATTATCCGCGAATATCAGACGTGGCAGAAAGGCACCTATCCGGCGCGCGGCTGGCCGGATGAACGCTGGCGGCAGTACCGTTGGGCACTCAACAGATTAACTGAGCGCGTTGATATGGAAATCGGAAAAATTCTCGATGCACTGCGTGATGCAGGGCTTGATAAAAACACCGTGATTATTTTTACGAGCGACCACGGTGACGGCAACAGTGCGCACCAGTGGAATCAAAAAACACTGCACTACGATGAGTGCGCGCGCATTCCGTTCATCATTTCCGGCGCCGGAATCGCAAATCCCGGCGGTGTAAACTGTGCGC
Source organism: Kiritimatiellales bacterium (assembly GCA_041656295.1). Taxonomy (NCBI): domain Bacteria; kingdom Pseudomonadati; phylum Kiritimatiellota; class Kiritimatiellia; order Kiritimatiellales; species Kiritimatiellales bacterium. The sequence goes on from JBBADV010000001.1 coordinate 139,845, forward strand.
ATCTGATTTCCACCGGCATTGATATTTTTCCAACCGTCTGCGATTACGCCGGTGCCGAAATGCCGCCGGATCTGCCGGGACGCAGTGTGCGCCCACTGGTTGAAAACCGCGCCGGCGACTGGCGCGACTGTGTTATCATTGAAAACGATCTTTCGCCGGAATACGGCCGCAGCGCCGGAATTGAAGGACGTTCACTGCGCACGCTGAAATATAAATACACCGTTTACTCTACTGGGAAAATCCGCGAACAGCTCACCGATATGAAAAATGATCCCGGCGAAATACACAACCTTGCCGTCGATCCCGCCGCCGGCGAAATTTTACAGCAGTGCCGCGAACAGCTCGCCGCTGAATTTAAAAGCACCGGTGACACATTCGTTATCCCTGGAATTTCATATGACGGCTGGATTTTAAAATGAAGCTTTATTTTGCTTTATTACGGGTACTTTGAATTAAGGGATGTTTCGTTCATGATCTGGAGCGGAAGGGGATCGAACCCTCGACCTTCGCATTGCGAACGCGACGCTCTACCAATTGAGCTACCGCCCCACAGAAGAATCGTGAATATAGGCAGACGACTTTTGCGCCGCAAGTTAAATCAAGTTGTTACATCTTTTTTAATACTCGAAACGCCGGTCAGTAGAAAAAGATTTTCAAAATCATTAACGACCGCGCTGAGGATTTTTGATTTTTATCCTGCAAAATTCTGCGCATCCGGTCTAATAATAAAATTATGAAACTGGTTATTGCAACACGCAATAGACATAAGCTGGAAGAAATTCGCGCGATATTTAATTTTGCATCGGGTGATATCGGGTCGGCGCTCGATTTCCCGGAAATTCCAGACACGGTTGAAAACGGCGGTACGCTTGAAGCCAATGCGGTTAAAAAAGCGACAGAAATGTGTATGGCCACCGGAATTCCGGCACTCGCCGATGATTCCGGCTTGGAAGTCGAGGCCCTGAACGGCGCACCGGGGGTTTATTCTGCGCGCTGGGCCGGAGAAAACTGTTCATACGACGACAATAATACAAAACTTTTGCGTGAACTGGCCGGCAAAGAAAACCGGTGTGCGCGGTTTCGAACGGTACTGGCGCTTGTTCGCCTCGGAGCTCCGCCGCAGACAGTCGAAGGATCGGTCCGGGGAGTAATTATTCACAAGCGGCGCGGAGAACACGGTTTTGGTTATGATCCGCTGTTTGTGCCGGACGGTTATACGCAAACATTTGCCGAACTTCCGCCAGAAATTAAAAACCGGATTTCTCACCGCGCCTGTGCGCTTGCTGCGGCTGTAAATGCCTGGGGAGAATTTTTGGGAAAATAATCCTGATTAATGGATATTCGCTCAACACACTCACAGCATATAATTCAGCGTATCCGTATGCAACAGAGTTTTTGCGCTGGGAATTGATCGCGGGTGTATTTTTAACACTCAGCGCTCCGGACTGCCGTTATAAATCGCTTGAGAAGCTCGGCATTAAGCTTCCCGCTGCTCCGGACGCCCAAACAGATATCAACGCCAAACGGATGTACAATATTTATGGCATCCGCAACATTTTCCGGCGTCAACCCTCCGGCAAGAAACACCGGCCTTCCAACGCATTCGCAAATTTTCCGGCTGATCTCCCAGTTATGCCGTTGTCCTGTTCCGCCGAGCGTCCTGATTTTTGCCGCCGGATTTCCAGAATCAAGCAGAATGCCATCGACAGTTTCTGATGCCTGTCTGGCCTCGTTAATAGCACGTTCATTACAAACGTGAATTACCTGTACCAGCCGTACATTCGGCAGCGCCTTCCGTAATTGGCGGCGAGTGTCGGCGCTGACGGAATCGACCAGTTGCAAAACATCCGCTCCGGTATTCATCGCCTGTTTGATAATTTTTGGTGTATCAATCCGGCTGCTCAGAAGAAACCGGGAAATACCGGACGGAACCGTTTTTGAAATTCCGGTAATTTGTTTTTCACTAATCACGCCAGTACCCGAAGGCATTGCCGACACAAAACCCAGCGCTGAAGCCCCGGCATGAACTGCCAAAACCGCGTCATTTTTTGTCGAGAGCGTATTCAGAAAAATTATAGCCACAAAAAACACAAAAAAACACAAAAGTGTAATGTATCGCAGGCATCTTTGCCTGCCTTGGGAAATCCGCAGATAACGCAGATGAACGCAGATGTTTAAACCACGGGATACACAACACACACGGAAGTTTTGCAGAAAGCATCAGGTATTCAGGGATTAGCAGAGAGGCAGAGCAGTAGACGCGGCGCCCTCGCCGCGTTCCGTGTTCAGGGTTTTCAGTTTACAGTTGAGAGTTGAAAAGTTCTCAGTGCGCTCTGCGGTTTATCAATCAGTTCGGTCCATAATTATTTGGTGATTTTTGCGCGTTTTTGCGGCTATACATTAATTTAAAATGCTCGAGATACAACAAATTTTAATTCGAATTTTCATTTTTTAGTAAAAATTAATCATTTTTATAAAAAACCGCCAGCCAGACCGTCCGGGCATCTTGTGCAGTTTTTTCGACGTGATGCCGGCATCGCGCCGGAATATTCAGTGTGTCGCCGGAAGTTAAATCAACTATGCGTCCGTCTTCGAATCGCAGTTGCGCCGATCCTTCCAGCATCAGTATCCATTCCCCTTCCCGCTGGTCGTACCAGAATCCGTCCGCCGATTTTTGTCCGAATGAAACGATGCGTTCAATCCGCACGTTTTCATTTGAAAACAATTCTGTGAAAAGTTCCTCCGGCTCATGCGCCGGAATTTGATCAAACAGGTTCATAACCCCATTAAACCACGAACCTTCGCTGATTCACATTAATTTCCTGTTCCGGCTTTAGTTTAATTAGTGGATATTAGTGAGAATTAGTGGTTAATAAGAAAATGAATTGTACTTTTGATGTAATCGTTGCAGGCGGCGGACACGCCGGGTGTGAAGCAGCACTGGCGGCTGCGCGCCTCGGCGTAAAAACGCTGCTGATCAGCCTGGACAAACGGATGATCGGACGAATGTCCTGTAATCCGTCAATTGGCGGCATTGCTAAATCACACATAGTAAAAGAGTTAGATTCATTAGGCGGAGAACAGGCACGCAATACGGATTACACCGGAATTCAGTTTCGTACGCTCAATACCCGTAAAGGTCCGGCGGTGCAGGCATTCCGCGCACAGAGCGATAAAGACACCTTCCCAGCCCGCCTGCAAGCAGTTTTAATGCAGCAGACAAATCTTAGCATTCTGGAAGCATCCGCTGCCGGCATCTGGACAGAATCGGGTATACTGAAAGGCATAGAGCTGGATAACCGAGAAAAGATTGCCGGGAAAACTGTTATTCTGACATCCGGTACATTTATGTGCGGGCGCATACTGATCGGGCAGCAGGTGATCAGTGAAGGTCGCTGGGGAGAAAAATCGGTAGACGCCCTCTCCGCTTCATTGCAATCACTTGGATTCGAGCTCGGTCGTATGAAAACCGGTACACCGCCGCGGATTCATAAAGATTCACTTGATTATTCAAAAATGAAAATTCATCCCGGCGATGAGCCGCCACTTTTTTTTTCGCGCGCGGCACGTTATGACTGGATGGATATCAATACTTTTTCCAATGTTCCACGTGGAACATCGGGTATGCCGGCTTATGATTCTGCCGGATCACCGTTCGATTCATGTTCCACGTGGAACATCCGTACAATGGATCGGGCTTCGCTGGTTTCTGTGCGGCGGCCACAGGTTCCGTGCTGGCTGACACACACAAATGCGACGACGCATCAGATTATTGCTGATAATCTCAAAAAAAGTTCACTTTACGGGGGGTTAATTGCAGGAACCGGCGTGCGCTATTGTCCGTCGATTGAAGATAAGATTGTAAAATTCCCACAACGTAACGCGCATCATGTATTTATTGAACCCGAAGGCCGGAATTCTCTCCGGATTTATCCGAATGGAACGTCGAACAGTCTGCCGGAAGAAATTCAGCACCAAATGATTCATTCCATTGAAGGCCTGGAAAATGCAGTGTTTATTCGCCCGGGTTATGCGATCGAATATGATTATGCGCCGCCGGAGCAGCTATTTCATACCTTAGAGACCAAAGCAGTGGAAAATCTCTATTTTGCAGGGCAAATCAACGGAACGACCGGCTATGAAGAAGCTGCCGGACAGGGATTTATTGCCGGAGTTAACGCTGCACGCAAAGTTTTAAGACAGCCGGAGTTTGTTTTACAGCGCGATGAAGCATATATCGGCGTTTTAATTGATGACTTGGTTTTAAAAGGTACTGATGAGCCGTACCGGATGTTTACATCGCGCGCGGAACACCGGTTAACACTCCGGCAGGATAATGTTTATTTCCGGCTGCATGAGCGCGCAAAAGAGCTCGGCATAGTTTCTGCCGATGAATTAAATGAGATTTCCAAGATACGGTATCAAATTGATAAAGAAATCGACCGCTTAAAACATAAATTTTCAGACGGAGCTTCGCTGGCGCAGATTTTATGCCGGCCCGGCAATTCATATAGCAATCTGCCGGGAGTAAATCCGAATCTGCCGCCGGAAGCAATAGAGCAAATTGAAACCTGCATCAAATACGAGGGGTACATTAAACGCGAGCAGAGACGTATTGCCGATTTCAACACACTGGAAAAACAACGGATTCCGGCGGCACTGAATTATGATACGATTTTAGCACTGAGGTTTGAAGCGCGCGAAAAACTGAAAAAAATCCTACCTGAAAATCTCGGACAGGCGTCACGCATTTCCGGCGTTAATCCGGCGGATATTTCAATTCTGTCTGTTTGGATTAAGGGGATGGGGAAGGTTTAGTTATAAGTTATTACTTATTGATTATCAGTAAATTGTCATTTAAAAACAGATCAAAAAATTAATAATCATGGAAACACAAAAATTTTCCCTTCCTGGCGTCATGGCGATTACAATACAATGCGAGTATTCTAAATTTTCCTGATTTCCGGTCTCTTTTAATTGATTAGAGCGTATTAAGAAAAATTATAGCCACAAAAAACACAAGAATACACAAAAGTGTAGTGCACCGCAGGCATCTTTGCCTGCCTTGGGAAATTCGCAGATAACGCAGATAACGCAGATGTTTAAACCACGGGATACACAAAACACACGGAAGTTTTGCAGAAAGCATCAGGCATTCAGGGATTAGCAGAGAGGCAGAGCAGTAGACGCGGCGCCCTCGCGGCGTTCCGTGTTCAGGGTTTTCAGTTTACAGTTGAGAGTTAAAAAGTTCTCAGTGTGCTCTGCGGTTTATCAATTATTCGGCCCATAATTATTTGGCGATTTTTGCGGCTATACATTAATTTAAAATGTTCTAATTAAAAACCAGAATATTATGCATTCCGTTTTTTCTTTTCTTCCAAATCGGGGCGAGGGCGCGGAACGAATTTGAGTTCGACAGGTGCGCCTTCAAGTCCGAAAGCTTTTCGGATTTCGTTTATCAGAAAGCGTTTATATGAGGATGTCGCGCGTAATGTATTGTTTACAAATAATTTAACATAAATCGGGCCCGTCCCGGACTGCGTTGCATAATAGACTTTAAGCGGTCGGCCTTTTACAATCGGCGGCGGATATTTTTCCATGGCATCGTGGATAACGCGGTTCAATACACCGGTGGTGAGTTTCATTTGAACCTGATCGGCAACGTAGTCGATCAGTTCCACGCTGCGCCGGATATTAAAACCTGATTTAGCAGAGATAAAAAGCAGGGGAGCAAAGTCAAGAAACGGCACCTCTTTGCGGAGAGCCGGTTCATATTGTGTTTGCGTAACCTCTGTTTCGTCCGTGAGATCCCATTTGTTTACGGCGAGAATGCAGCCTTTTTTTGCTTCAAGGATTTTGGCAGCAAGTTTTTTGTCCTGTAGCTTAGGCCCTTCAGCGGCATCCATGAGCAGAACGACTACGTCGGCACTGTCGATACTCTCTTCAGCCCGGATATTGCTGTAATGTTCCACCGCGCCGGACCGGCGATTGCGGCGGTTCACGCCGGCGGTGTCGATAAGCTGATAGTGTCGCGCCTGCGGTCCGGATCCGATGGTGAACGGAATTTCAATACTGTCGCGCGTTGTGCCGGGAATATCAGAAACGATCACGCGGTCGTTTTTAAGCAGCCTGTTGATGTAAGATGACTTGCCGGAATTCGGACGGCCGACAACTGCGACGCGCAGCGGCTTGTTTTCTTCCGGCGGCGGCGCTTCCGGCAGTGCAGAAAGTACGGCATCCAGCAGAACATCGATACCCCGGCCGTGCAATGCAGAAACAGGAAATACCGGAAAGCCGAGCTGTGCAAATTCAACTGAACTGTCATCGCGCTCCATGTTATCAGCTTTATTTGCGGCGAGGAATACCGGACGTCCGGCGCGGCGCAGAAGCAGAGCAACCTCTTCGTCCATTGGCAGAATTCCGGCGGTGATATCGACGGTAAAAATAATGGCGGCGGCATCTTCAATTGCAACGGCGACCTGCTGATTGGTGCTGTCGACAATAATGTCGTGTGCTGAACCGGAATCCATGGTACCGAGCCCGCCGGTGTCGATCAGTTCAAAATGCTGTTCGTCCCAGACCGCATTGCAAACGACGCGGTCGCGCGTAACGCCGCATTCCTCATGCACGATTGACACGCGCCGCCCGACAATCCGGTTAAAAAGGGCGGATTTCCCGATATTCGGCCGTCCAACGATTGCTACAGTTCTTTTTATTTCCCGGTTTTTCATAATCAAGCTCGTAAAATACAGTGCACATTCAATGGTTTACAGCTTGCAAAAGCAATCTTCTTTGTTTGAATCAATCACTTTACAATTAAACCCCAGGAGGATGAGTATGACACAGGTAACATTTCGAGGATCGCCGGTAAAAACCGCCGGCAAACTGCCGGAAACCGGCAGCGCAGCGCCGGATTTTACACTGACCAAGCAGGATCTCAGCGAAACGAAACTTACGGATTATCAAGGCCGGCGCCTGATTTTAAATATTTTTCCGAGTCTTGATACGCCGACCTGTGCCACGAGTGTCCGGCAGTTTAATCAGCGCGCCGCTGCGCTTGAAAATACCGTTGTGCTCTGTGTGTCGATGGATCTGCCGTTTGCACAAGCGCGGTTTTGTGGCGCAGCGGGAATTAAAAATATTGAAACCGGCTCCGGGTTCCGCTCGTCGTTCGGTGAACATTACGGCGTTACTATGGAAAATGGCCCGCTCGCCGGACTTTATGCACGTGCAGTCATTGTGATTGATGTCGCCGGCAAAACGGTCTACACGCAGCTTGTGCCGGAAATCGCCGATGAGCCGGACTATGATGCGGCGATTGCTGCGCTGAGCTGATTTGGAATGCGATGATTAAGGCGTACCCGCCGTATCACCGCTTTGAAAGCGGCGGTACGCCTGCGCTTTACCGCCGACTCCAAAGTTCTTATGAACAACTGTTGCATTGATGAATAAAGAAAGCCGGCGCGCTGGAGAGTGTGATAAATCATTTTTCTGCTGTCGCTTCGCGCCGGTTTGCCTGTTGCGGGATATAATCCCGGACAAATCCTTCCAGCCCCTGCGCATTAAAAACGGGAACTCGCCCGTTCACTTTCGGATAAAATTTTTGATTTTCGGTACGGTTTTTTGCAATGGTTGCGTTATATTTATCATTATGTCGAAATTGAAACAGGACATTTTTTTGACACTGACGGTACTGTTCGGTGTTGCCGGATTTGCGCAGGAAACACTGACGTGGGAAGAGTGTTTTGCGCGCGCGGTGAGCAATAATCTGAACCTTTCCGCCGGCCGGCTGAAGCTGGAGGAAGCGGAAGTGGCGCTGAAATCACAGAAATCCGTGTATCTGCCGGAAATTTCCGCGGACGGTAAATATGGCTCTGTCGGCACCAAAAATAAAAATGATTCTGACTGGCATGCACACGACACATCGTCGGTCGGTTTGAGCGCACGTTACGTTTTGTTTAACGGTTTCGGCGACCGCGCACGCGTTTCGCGCGCTGAGGCAGAACTCTATGCAGAGTATGCAAACTTTGATCAGACGTGCGCGAATTTAGAATATAATTTGCGCCGCGCGTTTGCGCAGCAGCTTTATGCACAGGAACTGATCGCGCTCGCTGAAAATATTGCGGTGCGCCGTGCAGACAACGTCCGGCTGATTGATATGCGCTATAAAGGCGGCCGGGAAAACAAGGGTTCGCTGCTGTTGAATCAGGCACAGCACCGGCAGTCGTTGTATGATGTTGAAGAAGCAAAGCGCGCGCTGGTTCTGGCGCGCCGGCAGCTGGCGACGCTGATGGGCGAGTATCAACCGGATGAGTTTTTCGTTGAAGGCGAACTGTACGCCGGGATCCCGCCGGAACGCGCGGCATTGAATGAACTGGCGGCACAAACACCTACGTACCGCTCCGCCGAAGCAAATGTAAAAGCAGCGGAGCAGGGCTACGTTATTACGCGCAGTGCGCATTTTCCAACGATTACAGCGAGCGGCTCCGCCGGCCGGTCGGGCAACAGCGAGCTGGAGAATAAAAGCTGGTCAGCGTCAATTTCGGCGTCAGTTCCGCTGTTTCAGGGCGGCAGATTGTATCATGACACGATCGCCGCCGGTCTGGCACGTGAGCGCACACGGCTGAATGCGGAACAGACGATGCTTGAATTATTGAATACGCTGCAGGATTCACTGAATTCATACACCGACCGCTATGAAACGATGGGCGTGCAGGAAGAACTGCTGCGCGCCGCCGAAATGCGCGCCGAAGTTGCGCGCGCACAATATCAGCAGGGACTGATCAGTTTTCAGGATTGGGACACGATTGAAAATTCATTGATTAACAGTCAGAAAAGCTGGCTGCTGAGCCGCCGGAATGCGGATCAGGCGATGGCGGCATGGCGCAATGCGCAGGGAATCAGTTCAATAGATCAGAATAATTGAGGGCAGAATAATTTTTTAACCGCAAATGGACGTAAATATTTTTTACACAGAGGAAACAAAAGGAAAAGAAGAGTTTCAAATCATTAGTGTGAATTAGTGGTTAAAATAATTTTTAAATTTTGAAAATCTAAAGTCTAAGGTCTAAAGCCTAATGTCTTTGGAAATAAGGAACGTGTTATGAAAAAATTTATTTTATTTCTAATTCTGCTCGGCTTCGCCGGCGGCGGAACGTGGTATTATTTTCAGCAGAAAAAAGCAAAAGAAGCGAAAGCGGCGCAGAACAAATTTACGCCGGCGGCGGTAACGCTCCGCACACTGAACCGGACGGTCGAAAGCACCGGAACGGTGAGTCCGGAAAACCGGCTGCAAATTAAACCCCCGATCGCCGGACGGCTGGAAAAACTTCTCGTGGACGAAGGAGAAGATGTTGTGCAGGGCCAGTTGATTGCATGGGTAAGCTCCACCGAACGTGCAAGCCTGCTGGATATCGCGCGCGCAACGAGTGAAGAGGAATTGAAATACTGGGAGGAAATTTATAAAGCCACGCCGCTGCTGTCGCCGCTCAGCGGTACGGTCATTGTCCGGAATCTTGAGCCGGGGCAGACGGTGACAGCGAGTGATGCGGTGATTGTGATTGCTGACCGGCTGATCGTGGTCGGTCAGGTGGACGAAACAGATATCGGTTCCATTGTGCCGGGGCAGACGGTTAACATTCAACTCGATGCCTATCCGGATTCTGCGTTTCAAGGTAAAGTCGACAGCATCGCATACGATTCAAAGATGGTCAGCAATGTGACGATGTATGAGGTAGATGTACGACCGGAAAATATTCCGGATTTTGCACGCAGCGGCATGACGGCGACACTGACGTTTATCATTGAGCGCCGCGAAAAAGTGCCGGTGGTTCCGACATCCGCCATTCAGTTCAGAGACCGCCGCAATGTTGTCTTAATCCCGGCGGCGGACGGTGCCGAACCGGGGGCGGTACCGGTGCGCACCGGCATCAGCGAAAATTCGTTCACAGAAATTCTGGAAGGGCTTGAGCCCGGCGATGCCATTCTGGTTCCGCAGCTTTCGCTGCGCCGTGAAGCCGCCGGGAATCCGTTTATGCCCGGTGGAAATAACCGCAACCGCTCAAGCTCTTCACAGCAAAGACGCTAAATGATCCGGCTTTTAAACATTTGTAAAACGTATTACATGGGCGAAAACAATGTCGTTCGCGCATTGAATAACGTTTCACTGAACATTGACCGCGGCGAATTTATTGCCATTATCGGAGCGTCCGGTTCCGGTAAATCTACATTAATGCATGCCATCGGACTGCTCGACAGACCGGACAGCGGGATCTATGAAATCAACGGCAGAAATGTGATGAAACTGTCGGACGTGGAAACCGCGCGGCTGCGCAACCGGACCATCGGTTTTATCTTCCAGCAGTTCAATCTGCTCAGCCGCATGAATGCATTGGAAAATGTCAACCTGCCTTTGCTCTATTCAGGCAATACTGCACGGTGGAAACGCGGACAGAAGATGCTGGAGCGTGTCGGGCTCGGTAACCGGATGCACCACCGCCCCAATGAACTTTCCGGCGGACAGCAGCAGCGCGTGGCCATTGCGCGCGCGCTGGTGAATACTCCGTCTATTATCCTCGCCGACGAGCCGACCGGAAATCTCGATTCGAAAAGCTCTAAAGATATTATGGCGCTTTTCCGTGCGCTGCACCGGCAGGGACTCACCATCATTCTGGTCACGCACGATAACGACGTCGCCGGACATGCCGACCGGATCATCACCTTGCGTGATGGAGAAATTATTGAAGACCGCCGGAATTTAAATCCCGTTATTCATTCCACCGAAGGAGAAGACGGGTTGACGCTGCTGCAGGACGATAAAAAACGCAATCCGCTTTCGCTGCTGTTTGAGAGCTCCGCGCTGGCAAGGCAAAGTCTGCGCGCATTATGGTATAATAAAGCACGTACCTTTCTTTCAGCACTTGGAATTATGATCGGGATTGCCGCGGTTATCGCCATTGTTTCACTTACACTCGGGGCAAAACAATCCATGAGCGAGCAGTTCGCTCGGCTCGGTTCGAATATGTTAAGCATCCGTCCGGCGTCGCGCGTCAGCCAGGGGGTTCGTCTCTCTGCCGGAGAAATTTCGCGGCTTCAACTGGAAGATGTCCCGGCACTCGTTACGCGCATTCCATCTGTAAAGCGCGCCAGTGCCACGGTTTACGGCAGTGTACAGCTTCAGGCCGGATCAAAAAACTGGGCGACATCTGTTTACGGTGTATCGCCGGAATACGCACCGATGCGAGCAGATGAGCCGTCTCTCGGGCGTTACATCACCGCAGAAGATGTGAGCAAACGTTCCCGTATTGTAATTATTGGAATGACGCCGGCGCGCGAACTGTTCGGCGAAGGAGTGAATCCTGTGGGACAAAAACTGCGCGTCAACCGTGCCTCCTATGAAATTGTCGGTGTACTGCCGGAAAAAGGTTCCAGCGGCTGGCGCGACGAAGACGATCACATTAAAATTCCGGTCACCACCGCCATGTACCGTCTGCTCGGCAAACGTTATATCGACACCATTGATGCCGAAATTGACGATGCCGGAAATATTCCGCAGGCGCAGGACGAAATTATGGTGCTTCTTTCACAGCGTCACGGCCTCAATCCGGCTAAAAATCCGTTCAATATCCGTAATATGGCGGAAATACAGGAAATGCTGAGTTCGACCACGCGTCTCATGTCCGGGCTGCTCGGCAGTATCGCCGGAATTTCGCTTATCGTGGGCGGCATCGGCATCATGAATATCATGCTCGTATCCGTTACGGAACGGACGCGCGAAATCGGATTACGCAAAGCCATCGGCGCACGCCGGCAGGACATTCTGATGCAATTCCTTATCGAAGCGCTTGCCGTCAGCCTGCTGGGCGGATTTTCCGGTTTAATTATTGGTATCGGCGCCAGCCTCGGACTCGGGAAAGTAATGGCGTGGCCGATTTTAATCAGCGGGCTCTCCGCCGTTGTTGCCTTCGGATTTTCTATATTCATTGGCATCTTTTTTGGACTCTGGCCGGCGGTCAAAGCCTCCAAACTCGATCCAATCGAGGCATTGCGTTATGAATAGTCCGCTGTCGCATATTTAGAAGCGGTGTCCGGACGCGTTTATTGGCTCCGGATGGTTTCGTGCAGAAAATCTGCAACAACATCATGGCCTTCAGGTGTCCAGTGCTGGTCATACGTGTAATAGGTGCGGACACCGGCGCGGGTTTGCTGCCGCAGCGGTTCGGTGAGGCTGATGAATTGAACTTCGTTTGCCTGACAGAGATCGCGAAATATTTTTTCCCGTACAGCAGTACCGGCAATGAGTGCATCCATGAATTCCGGCGCCGGCGGCAGATCGTTCAGCCGTGTTCTCAGAAATGCGCGTACCTGTCCTGCCGGAACCTGTGCGGCAATGTCATGAATCAGGATGTGCGGTTTGTCCGGTGCGTAAAGGACGACCAGTTGAATATCATTTGCACGGCAAACGTCGATCGCCTCCTGGAGCAGACGGATGGATTCGCGGCAGGCTTTTGTGGCGTTGAACGATTCGGCAGTAATGTAGTGCTGTTCAAGCCGTTTGACGTCAAACGCATACCCGTATGCGCCGCCGTCGGGCAGGCGGAACGGCAGCCATGCCACCGGATACATACTGTGCGACGGATTATTAATCTCCGGATCATTCCTGAAGCGGTTTTTACCGGACGGGCCGAGATGTTTTATGAGATAATTTTTTAACAGCGTGCGCAGCGGCGACGTTTTAAACGGATTCGAACGGGCTTTTTTTGAGTCTTCGACTGCCGAGATTTTTTCCTGCCGGAAATTTGAATCGCGGAAATCGTTGCCTTCATAAAGCATGTAGAGTGCAACGCCGGGTTTGAGCGCCGTGCCGAATTTTTCCAGCGTGTCGAGATAGGTGAGCGGGCTGCCGCCGGACATACCGAGGTTATAAATTTTTACTCCGCGCATTTGCGCCAGTTTCGGCACCCAGCCGTCGAAATCCGAAACGCTGGAGCCTTCGGCGAACGAATCGCCGAGCACAATCCAGTCATATGTTTCAGCTTGAACCGGATTGCGGAAGCCGTTGCTGTCGACGCTCAGCGTAAATTCCACCGGCGGATATCCGGGCGTTGCGTTCGGATAGCAGAATGCAAATTCTGGAAAATCATGAAACACGCCGGTGAATACCTGATTCGGCGTGCGGTGATATGATGTTGCGGTGCCGACGTACGCCGCCGCACGGTGTTTTCCAATCGTGCGCAGCGCCGCGTCGGCGATCATGATGGCGATGATAATCGAGAGTGTTGCTGACGCAGCTTTAAACCGCTCAATCCGGCGCGCGCGCGGATCGGCGACTTTCTTTTTCCACATTGCGCGGAGAATCATCAATAACACCGGAGTGAACATGAGCAGGGAGATCGTTTTGCTGAGCGTATAACGTCCAAGCAGAATCGGGCGCTGTTGTGCGACGTAATATGCCAGATCGCTTTGAACACCCCACATCGCGGCGAGCGCCATAAGAATCAAAGCCGTCAGAATAACCCGGCCGGCGGTGGCTTTTTTCATGTAAAACTCCTTAAAAGAGCGGATAGATAAACGGCGCGACAGCCGAGCTGCTGAGCAGAACGAGCAGACCGAGCCCGAGCAGAATCAGTAAAACCGGCAGCAGCCACCATTTTTTGTTATGCTTGAGAAAGTCAAAAAACTCGCTGATGAGTGACGTGCGTTTTTCCTGTGAAAGCTGTTTAAAATCTTCGGGTTCCTGAGTCATTTGCGCGGCTCCTTAGAATTGATTAAAATACTGTTTTAATGAACGTTTTTGCGCATACGGCACCCAATAACTGGCGGCGCTTGCATCATATTTCCGGTGCAGCGGATCGCGGCGCAGCAGTTTAAAAACCAGTCCGGTTCCGGTGATGACCACATAATAAAAGATTCCCATGACGATGTGACTGATCACCCAGCCGATTGGAAACGCAACCACAATCAGCGCAATGTAAACCGGCCTGATAAGTTTGACGGAAATCCGGCTGAGCAGGTAAATGACAACACCGGTGATGCAAAAACCGACAAATACACTTACGGACATTCCGGCGATCCACATAAAAAAGAGTCCAAGAATGTTCAGCATGCACAGTGTAACTTCACCGAATTCGCGAAGCTGTTTATCTGATGGTTTAAGGTTTAAAGAAACAAGTGCCATGATTTAATCCAGTTCAAATTTTGCGATATATTTTTCAATGTCCTGCTGACTTATTTCCGGCTGCCGGTCTTTATGCAGCACAAAATTTTCGACCACGAGCACGTCCATGTGCGTTGAAAGGAAACAGCGGTATGCGTCTTCCGGCGTGCAGACGATCGGTTCGCCGCGAATATTAAAGCTGGTGTTAATGACGAGCGGGCAGCCGGTTTTCTGATTCAGTCTGTCGAGCAGTTTATGATAACGGCCGTGGCGGTTTGCATCGACCGTTTGAACGCGGGCAGAATAGTCCACATGCGTAACGCCGGGGATTTCGCTGCGTTTTACTTTCAGCAGATCGATGCCGGTGAGATTGTCAGTGGATGCATTTTGTGCGGTGCGTTTATTTTCCTGTACCGGTGAAACGAGCAGCATGTACGGACTCTCAACACGCGGATCGAGATCAAAATATTCACTGGCGCTTTCGCGCAGAACGCTCGGCGCAAACGGCCGGAACGATTCGCGGAATTTGATTTTCAGATTCATTTTTGACTGCATTTCATCACTGCGTGCGTCGCCGATAATACTGCGGCTGCCAAGTGCGCGCGGCCCGAATTCCATGCGCCCCTGAAACCAGCCGATTACTTTGCTGCTGTTAATTTCATGAGTCACCGCCTCAACGAGCTCTGTTTCATCGGAGAAAAAGTCGTACACCGCGCCGGTGGAATCAAAAAACGCTTGGATTTCTCTTTCGGTGAATTGCGGGCCGAGCAGTGAGCCGGATTGAAGATCATTTGTATCATCAGCGGTACGCGGATTATTCAGCAGTTGATACTGTACAAACAACGCCGCGCCGAGCGCGCCGCCGGCGTCACCCGCCGCCGGTTGAATCCAGATATTTTCAAACGGGCCGTCGCGTAGAATTTTTCCATTCCCGACGCAGTTGAGCGCCACGCCGCCGGCGAGCACCAGATTTTTCAGACCGGTTTTCTCATAAGCGAAGCGGGCAATTTTCAGCATGATCTCTTCGGTGACCGCCTGAATTGACGCCGCGATATCCATTTCATGCTGCGTTACCGGTGTCTCCGGCGTGCGGCGCGGTTTACCGAACAGCTGCTCAAATTTTTTACTGATCATTACGTCGCTGTAACAATAGGCAAAATAATCCATATTCAGCCGGAACGAGCCGTCGTCTTTCAAGTCGAGCAGATGGTTGCGAATCAGATCGCGATAGACTGGTTTGCCGTACGGCGCGAGTCCCATCAGTTTGTATTCGCCGGAATTCACTTTAAAGCCGGTGTAGTAGGTGAATGCCGAATAGAGCAGGCCGAGCGAGTGGGGGAAGCGCAGTTCGTAAAGCAGGTTAATTTTATTGCCGTGTCCGGTGCCGATGCTGGCAGTAGTCCATTCGCCGACGCCGTCGAGCGTGACGATCGCGGCTTCATGATACGGACCGGGAAAAAATGCACTTGCGGCGTGCGATTCATGATGTTCGGTAAAAATATACCGGCCGGAAAATTTGTCCCCAAGTGCCTGATCGATTTCGCGCGGGATGTGCAGCTTTTCATTCAGCCACGCCGGGATTCCCATTAAAAACTGTTTAAATCCGCGCGGTGCGTATGCAATCCATGTTTCAAGCAGGCGGTCAAATTTTTGAAACGGTTTTTCATAAAACACCACATAATCGAGATCGGCGGCGGAAATTCCGGCTTCCTTTAAACAGTACTCAATGGCATGCACCGGCATGCGAGCGTCGTGTTTTTTGCGCGTAAAACGTTCTTCCTGCGCCGCCGCAATAATTTTTCCGTCCCGGATCAGCGCCGCCGCGCTGTCATGATAAAGTCCGGAAAGCCCTAGAATCGTAACAGAATCAGCCATTTAAAATTCCTTAACATTTTACGCACCATGCCAAAGCACACTTTTTAAGTCAAGGAGGGCCGGGAAGATAAAAATTTTTCGCAGATGAACAGAATCTGCGTTCATCTGATTTTTACGGGCGGCGGATTTTATTTTTGGTGTTTCATGTGCAGACAGGCATGTCTGCACCGTAAATATCCTTGTTCTATGACAGAAATCACTTAAAAACGGGGTTACTTTGTGGCAAATTCTCATTCGAATAAAATGCGCACACTTTCGAAAATAGAATATGAAGAGCTGCTGAGACAGTCTGAAATTATTGAACAGGACGGTTACGGCGTGAAAGTTATTCGCATGCCGGACGGGAATTTTCTGAAGACATTCTGGCTGCGTCGTGTATTTACATCGCGCCGTATTTTCCCTGAATGGCTGCGTTTTAAACAGAATGCCGCCGGATTACACCGGCGGAAAATTCCTACTGTGACCGTGCTTGAGACACTGCGCATACCTCATTTAAACCGTACCGCTGTGATTTATATTCCGCTGGAAGGGCAGACCATCCGGCAGCTGGCTGCCGCCGGAGGAATCTCCGGCGGATTAATTTTCCGGCTGGGAAAATTTATTGCGGAGCTGCACCGGCAAGGCATCTATTTCCGTTCATTGCACTTCGGGAATGTACTGCTGTGTCCGGATGGAAATTTCGGGCTGATTGATATTTCAAACATGAAAACTATTCCGTGGGCGTTAGGGTTTACCGCACGCCGCCGGAATTTCGTTAATCTGTTCCGTTATTCACAGGATTTGGAAGTTTTGCACCGCACCGGAATTCAGAATTTTATCGATGGTTATTTGAACGGCGCCGGCAAACGTTTTTCCGGCAGCGTGAACAGCGCATTGACTGAATTTAAGCCATCGGGGAAATTCCAGGCCGGATGACAGGGTTCATAGGATTTTTTTATCCCGATATCCTGTCAAAAATTATTCCGGCAGGTTTGCATCCAGCCAGCGGTATAACGAACTTTCCGGCGGCCAGTTTTGCAAGAACCGTACACGATCCTGCGCCCATTTCTTTTTATACATGAAGCCGGAGCGGTGCCACTTCATTACATCCAGATCAATCAAAAAAAGTTTTTCAGCATTCCAGATCAGATTGGTGGCTTTCATGTCGCCGTGACTGATTTTCTCTGTATGCAGTGTATCAAACAGATTCAGCAGAGCCGCTTTCAGTTCCGATGCCGGTTCCTGCTGCGGATCTAAAGTTTCTTGCAGTGTTTTGCCGGCGCAAAACTCATTAATAATCCACGCGTGTCGCCGGAAAATCCAAAACCGTTCTTCAATCAGAGCCACCGGCGCCGGTGTGTTTAAACTTTCGAGCTGCAAAAGCTGTCCTGCTTTCCACGCATTCCACGCGCGGCTTGGACGCCAGAAACGCAGAAAAGCGTGCCGCCGGTTTTTTAGATTATACCGTTTAATCACGAGTTGTTGCCCGACGCAGTCAAACTGCGCAACCGTACTGCTGCCGCCGGTCTTTAACCGGAATCCGTTTTCAATAAATTCGTCCGGGTTTTTTAAAACAGGTTGTAATATTCCTGAAGCGTCGCGGCGGGTTGAAGTGAATTTGAAAAATGTTTTTTGAACAGAATATCCCGCAGAACTCCGGAAACTTTTTTTTATATGTTTTTCATATAAATTCCGGCGCAAGATTTTTGCAGTATGCCAGACTTTTTCGGGTGAAAGACGAATGGACGGATTTTCCTGCAGATAACTTTCCATTACCTTCTGATGGGCTTCGCTCCAGGCGGCAGACAGTAAAAAAAGAAGCGACGAAAGATTCGCAATGGCTTTTTGATTGTGCGCAGGTTTTCGTAAAAATGTGGTTTTTACTGCATCACCATCAATCATCCAGAGATGTTCTCCGTTCGAGAGGAAATTGCCAGTGTGTAAATCGCCGTGAATAATTCCGGCATTGTGCATTTTTCCGGTCAGTCGTGCAGCTTCTGATGCAAACCATACTTTTCCGTTTTTGTCCGATATTTGAATTTTTTTACGGAGTGTTTCGGATTGTTCGAGAAATTTGATGATCAGCACTTTCCCGCCGGAAGCGAGATCGATGCACCCTTTAATTTCCGGCGTTGGAATTCCGGCATTTTTGAGCAGGATAAGTCCGCGTAATTCGCGCCGGCAATGTATTCTGCCGCGCTTTGAAATGAAGAGTTTCACCAGGACAGTTTCACCGTTCACAGTGGCTTTCCCTGTAATCCGTTTTTTAGGCAGAATACGAAACGGCTGAAGAAATTGAATGACTTCGCCGGTTTTGGTCGTGATCGAAAACTCCGGAGGAACAGCACGTCCGGCGCGCCGCAGCTCAACTGTGCTGATTTCTCTCATTTATAGACCGGTTTCTTCACCGCGAATGAACGCGGATTTTCGCGAATAAAAGTTTCTAATATGCAACGTTTCTAATGTGACTGCCAATTAATTAATAATTTTGTAGATATTAAACTCTAAACTTTGAACTTTGAACTCTGAACTGTATAAAAACGTATAAATGACAATTATATTCTGTCTGTTTAAATATTTTCCGTACGGAGGACTTCAGCGTGACTTTCTGCGTATTGCGCTGGAGTGTCAGCGACGCGGAGCAAAAATTATTGTTTATACGCTTGCGTGGGAGGGTCCGGTTCCGGACGGATTTGATATTCACATTGTTCCGGTTCGTGCATTTCGCAATCACCGGCGTGTCAAAAAGTTTTCAGAATGGATAGAGGCACAAAGGCTCAAAGGCACAGAGGCGCAGAGACAGGCACGAGGCATTGGGCATGAGGCATTAGAAAATTCTCAAACATCAGCCAGTGAACAGCAATCGGCAATCGGCAACCGAGCCTCCAGCGCGCCGGGCTTCGCGAATGCGAAGCAACGAAGTGGCAACCCCCAACCCCCAACCCCCAACCCCCAATCTCCAACCTCCAATCCTCAATCTTCAATCTTAATCGTTGGTTTCAACAAAATGCCGGGACTGGATATGTATTTTGCAGCGGATTCCTGTTTTGCAGAACGCATTGCCCGGCGGAATATGTTCTGTCGCATTTTGCCGCGGGTTCGGACCTATTTAAAATTTGAATCCGCAGTTTTCGCTGCCGATTCGTCAACGTTTGTTTTGATGATTGCGCCACAGCAGGTTGAGGATTTCCGGCATTATTACTCAATACCGCCCGACCGGTTCGTTCTTTTACCGCCGGGAATGACTACTGAATTTATAACGCAGGCAGAAAAAAAAGACAGGGCCGAAGAACGGAAAAAGTTATCGCTGGCGGATGATAATTTTCTTTTATTGCATGTCGGGTCTGCTTTTAAAACTAAAGGCGTAGATCGCGGGATAAAGGCTTTTGCCGCATTGCCGGCCTGTATTCGGGGGAAAAGTATATACTTTATCGCTGGAGACGGCGCAATTAAGTCGTATCAACGGCTGGCGCGGAAACGTGGCGTTGAAGATCGGGTTATTTTCGGCGGAGTGCAAACGGATATTCCGGCGTTAATGAGTGCGGCGGATTTATTGATTCATCCGGCGCGGAATGAAGCTGCCGGTATGGTGCTGCTTGAGAGCCTGATTTGCGGACTCCCGGTGTTGTGCAGTAAAAACTGCGGATACGCTCCGTATATTCGTGACGCGGATGCCGGCATTATCCTGCATGAACCGTTTTCCCAGCAGGAACTGAACAGACAACTTGAGATGCTGTTGAAAAATAATGAACTTCTTCGTTACAGGATAAATGCGGAAAAATATGTTGCTGAAACTAACCTGACCGGAATGCATGAAGAAGCGGCAGATGCGATTTGTAAAGAAGCCAATAGGGCAATACTCAATAGACGAGTAAAAATACTCAATAAATGAGTAATTTTTATTTACACTGGATTGATTTTGTTTAATATCAACAGTATGAAGATGATAACAAGAGAGTTTTCCCGGAGTGCTCTTGCGATGATTCAGGAAAATTCACCGTTTATCCAGGTGATTTGCGGTCCGAGGCAGGTTGGGAAAACCACCGCGGCACGCCAGATTATGGAAGATGCCGGAATTCCGTCACTTTACGCAGCAGCGGATAGTGCGGTGCCCCTCGGAACAGAATGGCTTGAGACTCAGTGGCACCGCGCGGAATACGAAGTAAAAACCACCGGAAAGCCTGTTTTGCTGGTGCTGGATGAACTGCAGAAGATTTCCGGCTGGAGCGACGCATTAAAATTTTTATGGGATCAGCGCCGGTCGGATATACGTTTACTGGTGCTTGGTTCGTCAGCCATGCTGCTGCAACGAGGCCTGACGGAAAGTCTTGCCGGACGGTTTTTTCTGCATCGTTTCCCGCATTGGTCATTTCCCGAATGCAGAGAGGCGTTTGGCTGGGATATGAATCGCTGGTTGTTTTTCGGCGGCTATCCGGGCGCCGCCCGTTTTGCGAACAATGAGGCAGAATGGATGCAATATGTTTCGGACTCATTAATCGAAACTGTTATTTCACGGGATGTGCTTCAGCTTCAGAATATCGCCAAGCCGGCGTTATTGCGGAATCTGTTTGGTCTGGCGACGACGTTTCCGGCGCAGATTCTTTCGTATAATAAAATGTTAGGACAGCTTCAGGATGCCGGAAATACAACCACACTGGCGCATTATTTAACGTTGCTGGAATCCGCATTTCTACTCAGCGGATTAGAACTCTATTCAAAAGGACAGCGCCGGAAACGCGGCAGCAGTCCGAAACTGATTTTGTGGAATAATGCGCTGATTAATGCCATTGGAATGCGCAGTATGGAACAGTGTATAACGGATTCTGCCTGGAGAGGACGGTTAGTTGAAAACGCCGTTGGCGCGCATTTACTGCAAACGCTTCATTCGGCAAATGCTTCAATCATGTACTGGCGCAAAGGCAATCTGGAAGTTGATTTTGTTGTTGAGCTCGCCGGGCGTACGATTGCGGTCGAGGTAAAGAGCGGACATTCCGGAGCAACAAATGGATTAGCTACGTTCAAAAAATATTATCCGGACAGCCGGGTACTGCTTGTAGGAGAAAACGGAATTCCACTGGAAGAGTTTTTTTCTGATATTTCCGGTGATTTCTTTAGACTATGAGAATATTCCGGCAGGCCTTACCGGTCTTTAGGAGATATATCTTCTGAATTCAGTAGAGTTTTTGTGAGAGAAATATGACTTGTTTAGAACCCGGAAATCAAAAAGCGGCGGATATGAGCTGTCCAGGGTTTGGGGCTCGGAGTTCGCCGGCAAATTTTTATCAATCGGAAATCGGAAATCGGAAATCGGAAATATTTCTAAATTCTGATTTCCAAAACGCATGGCGTGGCAAAGATCCGTTTGCAGAAGCATTCCGGCTGGATGGAGAAGTTTTCCGGTCGGTAAAATCGCGCCGGACATTCCGGTTTGAACTGAACGGCAAGAGTTATTTTGCGAAAGTACATCGGGGTGCCGGCTGGAAAGAAATTTTTAAAAATCTGTTCCAGTTTAAAAAGCCGGTGCTGAGTGCGCGAAATGAATATGACGCTATCCGGCGGCTGGAAAAGCTTGGTGTGGCAACCATGACCGTTGCGGCCTTCGGTGAGCGCGGTAAAAATCCGGCAAAAATTGAATCATTTATCATTACTGAAGAGCTGAAAAACACCATCAGCCTCGAAGATTTCTGCCGTGATTGGAAAGAGAACCCGTCGCCGTTTGCGCTAAAAAAAGCATTGATAGAATACATTGCAGCCGTCAGCCGGACATTGCACCGGAACGGCGTAAACCATCGCGACTATTACATCTGCCATTTTCTTTTTGATAAAAAACGCGACTGGCAGAAAGAGGGCGTCCTTGCCTATCTGATCGACCTGCACCGCACTCAACTTCGTAAAAAAACACCGCGCCGCTGGATCATCAAAGATCTCGCCGGGCTCTATTTTTCAACAATGGATATCGGATTAACAGAGCGTGATCTCTTCCGGTTCTTAAAAATTTACTCCGGATGCTCATTGGAGAATGCTTTGAATACGCAGTCTTCATTTTTCTATTCCGTTCAGTGGACTGCCTTAAAATTATATCGGAAAGAACAGATTTGTCCGAAAGGATAAATTTCTCGCCAGCGGAAACGTTGCAAAATCGAAATTATTTTTATTGCAAAACAGTAAACAAAAACATTGCAAAACAGGAATTAAAGATATAGGGTATCCCTGTGAAAAAGTATGAGCCGCGCTTAATTGATGAGTTACTTGAGCGAAAACTCAAGTCATCAGGTGCTGTTGTTTTGCGCGGACCCAGAGCGGTTGGGAAAACAACGACAGCGTTGCATCACGCTGCCAGTTCGGTTCGTTTGGATCAACGCAAGGACTTAATTATTGCGGCGGAGTTGACTCCCAAAACATTGCTGGCCGGTGCGGTTCCGCGCTTAATTGATGAATGGCAGCTCGCTCCGTCAATTTGGAACTCTATTCGGGCTGAAATTGATGAACGTGCTTTGCCCGGACAGTTTATTTTAACCGGTTCCGCCGCGCCGGATGAAGATAAAACGCGACACACCGGCGCAGGTCGTATGGCTCGACTGTTATTGCGCCCGATGACCTTATATGAACAAAAGAACTCCACCGGACAGGTTCGGTTTGCGGATCTTTTTGTAAAAGAAGCAACGGTTGGCGGTGCGGGCGGACCGGATATCTCTGAATATGCAGAACTCATTGTGAAAGGCGGGTGGCCTGCATTGCAAAAACTGGATGCTTCCGCCGCGATGGACGCATTGGCGGACTATGTGGATAATATTGCGGAAGTTGATCTCCGGACAATTGACGGGCGTCCGGAACCCGTCAGAATGGCCGCGTTGATTAAAGCGCTGGCTAGAAATATTTCCACAGAAGCCTCTCTCGAAAAACTGGCAGCTGAAGCTGAAATTTCGTCCGGCGGACTTTCAACGCCAACAGTCAGAAAATATCTGGATCAGCTTGCGCGAATTTTTATATTGGATGAGCTCCCTGCGTGGAAACCGCATCTCCGGTCAAGCATCCGTATGCGGGTAAAGCCGAAATGGCATTTCATTGATCCATCGATTGCAACCGCTTCGACCGGTGCATCTCCTGATAGATTGCTGGACGATTTGAATGCGATGGGACTGCTGTTTGAATCGCTCGTGCTCCGTGATATCCGGGTTTATGCCGATAGTGCAGATGCAACGGCGTTTCACTACCGCGACTCGACCAATTTAGAAATTGATGCAATTGTTGAGCGTCGCGATGGTATGTGGGCCGGAATAGAGGTGAAACTCGGCGGTGAGCGAGCAATCGAAGACGCTGTTGCAAATTTTAAAAAACTCCGCGCCCGTTTGACAGAACCGAAGCTTGCACGCCTGGCCTCACTCAGCATTATTACTGGCGGACAGGTCAGTTATACCCGCCCGGACGGAGTCCATGTAATTTCACTCGGTCATTTGTGCCCCTGATGCTCAGAGTGCTTTACGGCAGGACCCATTCTGCAATATGTTGCACTTTGGCCCGACCCATTCTGCAGCATACTGCATTGTTGCCGGACGATTATATTGTAAAAAGCAGGTGCGTCCAAAAGGCTGATTTCTTAAATATGGAACAAATCAAGAAAAGTTATCGCCGCAGAAATTTGTAAAAGGTACATAATAATTTGTGCTCCTGGTGTTCTTGCGCGGTTACACTTAAATGTTACCTGCATGTATTATTGAGCATCGAACATTGAAAATTAAACACTCTATGCTGCCTTTGCGCGGGGAATCCGCCTCCATCTGTGTGATCTGCGGTTTAAAAACTAAAATCAAAAACTGATTTGGCCATTTTACAGTATATTGCATTTTGGTCTGAACTGTTTTGCATATCACTGCATTTTAGTGCCGGTGCGGGTGCTTTTTCACGGGTATTCAAGAGGTACGGTTCGCAGAAGGCTCACTCTGAATAGCCGCCAGTGTCTTTTATATGTTTTGCAGGAACTCCGCCGACGATTGTATGGGCGGGCACATCTTTTGTCACAACAGCTCCGGCTGCCACAACGGCACCGGTTCCGATAGTGACACCTTGCAGAATAATGGCACCGCAGCCGATCCAGACTTTGTCTTGTACTGTGATCGGTTTATGTGTGGTTCCTCTGGTCTTTCCCGGGATCGAAGCGGTTCCATGAGAGATCGTCTCAAAGCAAACCCTTGGCCCGATTTGGCAATAATCTCCAATAGTAACCCGTTCCTTTAGACAGGTGATGTGGACATCCCTGTTGATCATACATTTTTTCCCGATCCTAAAATTTTTTTTATTATCAATGGTCAGATTTCCCATCATCGTACTGCGCCCATGTCCTTTGATGCCGCCGGCCCGATAAAAGTAAGAGCGGAATTTGTCAATTTTCGGTCGGCTAGGCAGGTGATTAGCGATATAAAACAATAATGGTTTCATTTTTCACTCCTGGATGTATCCCGCTGGCGGGATGCAAGAAAATCGGAATCTCTCATGAGAAAAAGGCGTGGGAAGTAATTCCAAACTGGTTGAAGGATTTTTATCGATAATTTGTAACGAAGTGGCCATACGGGACGATAAGGTTTAGTCTTTTGCCGGATTTTGTCTTTTACATGGTTCGGAGAAGGGTTTTTAGAGAGTTGCGTTGGGCTTTTTGTGAAAAGGTATAAAACTTTCCAGATGATTTTGATCCGCAGTTTCTTTTTACAGATTCTGGCCCAGAAATCTTTATCACCGGCAGAGAAAAAAGCAGGGTCAAAATAACCGGTTTTTTTATAAATATCTTTTCTCCACGCAGTAAACGGACCCGGCCGGATGCTTAATCTTCTCTTTTTCATGCAGGAAAGATCAAAGCTGTTTCTATATTCGTCTTCCTGCTGGTAGGCTATAAGCGGGGTGCAGACATCAATCGAAGATGACTGGGAGAATGCGTCAATCACCTTTTCTAAAAGTGCCGGATGCATGTAGTCATCCATATTGCTGTAACAGACAAGCGGAGCCGTTGCAGCCTGCCATCCGATATTCCAGCATTCATATAAGGTTTTTCTGTCGTCAAAGGTGATTAACCGGCAATTTTTGTGTCTTTTACAGAATGGTTCGATCCGGTTTCTTTCCTTTTCAGGAGAGGCGGTTTCTATAAATAGAAATTCCGCTTTTTGAAACGCAGTCTGCCGGAGAATTTCGTCAAATTTTTTCTCTACATACCGGATATTGCTGTACGTGCTGATGATTACAGAAATAGCCGGCATATTGTCCGTTGTGAATTTCATTTTTACTCTTTTACGCAAAAAACGACTTTAGCTTTATATTATTGCATTCCTGATGTACAAGTCAGGCTGTTTTTTCATCTTGTATTCTAGATATGATTGGAACATTTTTACGAGAGGATTATTTTGCTAATATGTTTTCACGGAGTGGGCAGTTTTAAGGAAAAGCAATGACTGAGATAAAAAAAGTACCTGCAGCAATGATTCTTTGTGGTGGGCAGGGAACCCGGTTGCGGGATGTTACGGAGATTCTGCCCAAGCCGATGGTGCCTGTCGGCCCGCATCCGATCATCTGGCACATCATGAAAGGCTATGCCGCCTTTGGTGTGAAGCGTTTTATTCTTTGCCTGGGCTATAAGCGCGAGGCGTTTATTGACTATTTTCTCAACTACCATGCCCGGGCGGCGGATGTTACCATTAGACTGGGACGACAAAACGATATCATCTATCATAACGGGCATTGTGAAGAGGGCTGGGAGGTGACACTTGCTGATACTGGCGACCGGACAATGACCGGCGGGCGGATTGCCCGTGCTTCCAAATATTTGGAACCGGATGATAACGAATTTTTTATAACCTATGGAGATGCGGTGTCCGACATTGATTTTGCCGCTCTGCTGGATTTGCATCGTGAATCAGGGAAAGTCCTCACTGTCAGTGCTGTGCACCCGGCCGGCCGTTTCGGCGAGCTGGGAATTGATGCGACGGGAAACGTGACTGGTTTTCACGAAAAACCCCAGACCGAACAGGGGTTTATCAACGGCGGGTTTATGGTGGCTGATCGGGCCATGCCGGAAAACTATCTGCGTACGGACGGATCGCTTGTTTTCGAGCAGGAGCCGATGCGCAGAATTCAGAAGGCCGGTCAAATGGCAGCCTTCCAGCATCAGGGTTTCTGGCAGTGCATGGATACCGCCCGCGAGCATCAGTTGCTGAATGAGCTGTGGGATTCCGGCAAGGCTCCTTGGACAAAGGGCTGGAAATAATGTTTGGCGGCTTTTATCAGGGAAAACGGGTGTTGCTGACCGGACACACGGGGTTTAAAGGCAGCTGGTTGACCTGCTGGTTGCAGCGGCTCGGCGCCGAGGTTTGCGGTTGTGCTCTGCCACCGTCAACAGAACCGTCGCACTGGAGGCTGCTCAATCTCGATATACGCTCGGAGATGGTCGATATCCGTGATTCTCAGGCCTTGAAAAAACTGTTCAACGATTTCAAACCGGAGATTGTTTTCCATTTGGCGGCGCAGCCGCTGGTACGCGCGTCCTATCGCGATCCGGTTGGAACCTGGTCAACGAACGTTATGGGTACGCTCAACGTGTTTGAAGCCTGCCGCAAAACGGAATCGGTTCTGGCGATTATCAATGTTACCAGCGACAAATGCTACGAAAACCGTAAATGGGCGCGCGGCTATCGCGAAGACGACGCAATGGGCGGCTACGACCCCTACAGCGCATCCAAAGGCTGTTCGGAACTTTTAACGGCTTCGTACCGGAATTCTTATTTTAACAACGGCGAATTCGGACGGAAGCATCTTACTTTACTGGCCAGTTGCCGCGCCGGAAATGTAATCGGGGGCGGAGACTGGGCGGAGGACCGGCTGGTGCCGGATATCATGCGGGCAGTGAGCGAGAGACGTCCGGTGGATATCCGTAACCCGTATGCGACTCGTCCCTGGCAGCATGTGCTCGAACCGCTGAGCGGTTATCTGCTTGTCGGACGGTACCTGCTGGAAAAGAAACCGGAGTTTGCAGCCGGCTGGAATTTCGGGCCGGCGGATGATGCCGATCTCTCCGTGCGCGAAGTAGTGGAAAACATCAAGCTGCACTGGGATCGGATCGACTACCGATTCGCTTTGGATGCGGAAGCGCCGCACGAGGCGCACCTGCTGAAGCTGGACTGCGCTAAAGCGCGGAAAGAACTGGGCTGGCATCCGGTATGGGACAGTGCGCGAACCTTTAAGAAGACTGTCGGATGGTATCGTGCATATTATGAAACCGGTGCGGTGACAACTGAATCTGATATTTTGGAATACGAACGGGCTGTGAATTTAGGAGAAGTAACGAATGGATAGGGCGGGCACGTTACGCAGTGAAATTCTGGGAAAAGTAAGAGAATTCTACAGTGCCGCCCATGACCGGAGCAGCGAGGCGTTTATTCCGGGAAAAACGCGGGTCAACTATGCCGGACGGGTTTTCGATGCAGAAGAGTTGGTTCAGCTTGTCGATTCCTCGCTGGATTTTTGGCTGACGGCCGGCCGCTATGCTGAAGAGTTCAGCGGTAAGCTGGAAGACTTTTATGACGTATCGGATGTTATCCTCACCAATTCCGGCTCGTCCTCGAACCTGCTGGCAATCTCTGCGTTGACTTCCGAAGCACTGGGCGACCGGCGGTTGATCCCCGGCGACGAGGTCATTACGGTATCGGCAGGATTTCCGGCCACAGTCTCGCCGATTATCCAGAACCGGCTGATTCCGGTTTTTCTGGATGTGGAGATCGGAACCTACAACATCGATACGTCAAAGCTGGACGAAGCCCGGTCTCCGGGAACAAAGGCGGTCTTTATCGCCCATACGCTGGGCAATCCGTTCAACCTCGATGCAGTCATCGCATTTTGCGAAAAACATGACCTGTGGCTGATCGAAGACAATTGTGATGCCCTCGGCAGCACGTACCGGGGAAAGCTTACCGGAACTTTCGGCCACATTGCCACCGGCTCGTTTTATCCGGCGCATCACATCACCACCGGGGAGGGCGGCTGCGTGATTACGGATGACCCGCAATTGGCGCGCATCATCAAATCGTTCCGTGACTGGGGTCGCGACTGTTATTGCGAAGGCGGCGAGAACAACACCTGCGGATGCCGTTTCACCAAACAGTACGGGGCTCTTCCGGAAGGCTACGACCATAAGTATGTCTATTCGCATATCGGCTATAACCTCAAAATGACCGACATGCAGGCCGCCATCGGCGCGGCACAGATGGACAAGCTGAAATCTTTTACCGCCCGGCGCAAAGAAAACTTCCGTCTGCTCACCGAAGGTTTCTGGGGATTGGAAGATTTCTTTATTCTGCCGCAGGCCACGGAGCACAGCGATCCTTCATGGTTCGCTTACATCCTCACATTGCAGGAAAACGTGCCGTTCAGCCGCGTTGAACTGGCACAGTATCTGGACCGGAACCTCATCGAAACCCGCGGGCTGTTTGCGGGCAACCTGCTTCGCCAGCCGGGATACATGAACATCGAACACCGCACGGTCGGCGACCTGAAAAACACCGACTACATCATGAACAGCACGCTCTTCATGGGCATATTTCCCGGATTGACGGAAGCAAAAATCAGTTATGTCATCGAAAAGGTGCGCGACTTTGTGAAACAGTTCTAAGTATGGCCAGTCCGGTAAAAATAAAAGCGACGGTTGCTGATGTGGAAAAACACACTGGATCGGTGGTGAGTTACCGTTTTATTCCGCAGGGCCGGGTGCCGAAATTTCATGCCGGACAGTTTTTACATCTCGCACTCGATGAATATCGTCCGGATTCACAGTGGCCGGAATCACGCGTTTTTTCTATCGCATCAGCGCCTTCTGAACGGCATGAAGAGCTGGCTGTAACCGTTTCAGTCAAGGGGCGGTTCACGGAGCGGATTTTCCAAACCTTGGGAAAAGGATCGGACTGCTGGCTGAAACTGCCCTACGGCGAATTCCTTTTTCCGCCGGACCGGCATCTTGTGTTGATTGCCGGCGGAGTCGGAATTACGCCGTATCTGTCTTTGCTCAAGCAGATGCTGGAGAAAAAATCGGAGCAGGCAGTAAGGCTTTGTTATGGTGTCCGTTCGGCGGAAAATCATCTCTTCGGCGAACTGATTGAACGCTGTGAGACAGAACTTCCGAGCTTTGAAAAAGAAGTCTGGTGTGAAGACGGTTCGGTCTCCGGCGAAAAGGGGATTCTGGATATTGATGCCATTCACGCCGCCGCGCCGGACGGTTCAATTTTTTATCTTTCGGGCCCGCCGGCGATGATCAGCGCGTTTAAAAACCGTTTACTCGATCTCGGCACAGACGCCGGGCGCATCCGTACAGATGACTGGGAATAGGGCAACGCATGAAAGCGTCAGATTATATAGCGGATTTTTTGCATGCGAAAGGCGTACCGTTCATTTTTGAAATGATCGGCGGAATGGTTACGCACATCATTGATTCTGTTCATCAGAAGGGGCATATCCGGATTGTCAGCATGCACCATGAACAGGCAGCCGGATTCGCGGCTGAGGCGGTAGGGCGCATGAGCGGAATTCCGGGGGTAGCGCTGGCAACCAGCGGGCCGGGGGCAACCAATCTGGTGACTGCTATCGGAAGCTGCTACTTCGATTCGGTGCCAACGGTTTTCATTACCGGGCAGGTTAATACGACCGAGCTTTCCGGCGACCGGGCAATCCGTCAGCAGGGCTTTCAGGAAACCGATATCGTATCGATTGTAAAGCCGGTTACCAAAGCAGCCTGGCTGGTGAAAACAGCGGAGGAACTTTCGTTGATTCTTGAGCAGGCATTTCAGCTGGCTGTTGAAGGCCGGCCCGGACCGGTTCTGATTGATATTCCCATGGATGTGCAGCGCATGAAAGTGGTACCGCTGCTGGCTGAACCCGTGAGCAGAAAACCGGTTGCAGAGGAGACTCTTGAATTCGCCGGGCGGGCATTAAACGCTTTGACTGCGGCTGAAAAACCGCTGCTGCTGGCGGGCGGAGGTATCCGTTCCGCCGGTGCAACGACGCAGTTTCGCAAAATGACAGATTTATTGAATATTCCGGTGGTTTGTTCACTGATGGGTCTGGACGTACTGCCTTTCAGTCATCCGTTAAAAGTTGGAATGATCGGCACGTATGGCAACCGTTGGGCGAATCAGGCTCTAATGAAGAGTGATTGCCTGCTCGTGCTGGGCAGCCGGCTAGATGTCCGGCAGACGGGAGCGGATGCAGCCGGCTTCAAAGGGGATCGCCGGATTTTTCATGTGGACTGTGAACCGGGTCAGCTCAACAACCGGGTGACCGGGTGTGATATATGTGTGGCGCATCTGTCAGATTTTGTTACGGCCATGCTTCAGGTCGCGGTCGATGTTCCGCGCCGCAAACGGACGGACTGGAACGAGTGGATATCCGGCAAGCGAAGTCTTGCGCCGGATACGGAAGAACTTAAGGGCTGCAAAGGCATCAATCCGAACAGTTTTATTCATACGCTGTCCGCCGCATCCGTGGAAGCTTCGGCCATTCTGGCCGATGTCGGCAAACACCAGATGTGGGCGGCGCAATCGATCGAGATCGGTAAGGAACAGCGGTTCCTGGTGTCAGGCGGCATGGGTTCCATGGGTTTCGCGCTGCCCGCGGCCATCGGAGCAACGCTGTCTTCCGGCAGGCCGGTGGTGGTAGTGGCGGGGGATGGCGGCATGCAATGTAATATTCAGGAACTCGAGACCATTTCTCTGCACAAGCTCCCGGTGAAAATAGTTATCCTGAATAACAACAGTCTCGGAATGGTCGGGCAGTTCCAGGAGGAATATTTCGAATCGCGGATGCAGTCAACCATTTGGGGTTACAGCGCCCCGGACTTTGAGGCGGTTGCCCGTGCATACCGGATTTCCGCAAAAACGATCCGGAACCCTGAAGAAGTGGATGCGGCGGTTCAGTGGCTCTGGAGTGATCCCGGCGCACCTGCACTGCTGAATGTGATCATCGATGTGGATACAAAAGTTTTTCCGAAAACATCCTACGGGCGGGTTCTTGATGACATGGATCCCCGTCGTGAGTGAGTCCGATGAACGAACTTTCTAAAAAACGGATTTTTCTTACCGGCGGCACCGGCCTGTTCGGTAAATGGCTACTGGACCGTTGCAAAACTCTGGAAACAGAACTGGTTGTTCTGAGCCGGAATCCGCAGCAATTTCTTAGGCAGTCGCCGGCCTTTGGAAAAAATAAAAACATAACATTCATTCAGGGCGATGTGCGGGATTTCAATTTTCCAGACGGCCCGTTCGATTATGTCATTCATGCGGCGACTGAAACCGGCGCAAAGCTGGAAAAGGAAAATCCGACCGAACTGTATTCTGTGATTGTCGATGGAACCCGGCGGGTCCTCGAATTTTCAAGACAGACAGGTATTAAGCGGCTTCTATATGTCAGTTCCGGCGCGGTCTATGGCGTTCAGCCTCCGGAACTGTCTCATATTCCGGAGACGTTCCCGTGCAATCCGGTTACAGTTTATGGAAAAGGCAAGCTTCAGGCTGAACAGATGTGTTTAGCATCCGGTATCGAAACCGTTATTGTCCGGCCGTTTGCTTTTGTCGGGCCGTGGCTTCCGCTGGATGCACATTTTGCCATCGGTAATTTCATCGGAAACTGCCTGCGCAATGAGCCGGTCGAAATTAAAGGTGACGGCACACCGTTGCGCTCTTATATGTATGGGTCTGATCTTGCAGACTGGCTGCTGACACTTCTGCTCAAGGGGCGATTCGGAGAAGCGTATAATGTGGGGTCTGAAGAGGCGATCAGCATCGCCAATCTGGCCCGGCTGGTTCGTTCGGTTTCTGGAGCGGAGAACGAAATTAGAGTTGCACAAGAGACAGTACGGGGTGCCTCGGCTATGCGATATATTCCCTCTACACAAAAAATTTTTGACGAGCTAGGTCTGCGCTTGCAAATAGAGTTGAAGAATGCCATCGACAAAACAGTCTGTTGGTATTTGTTTCAGAGAAAATGTGCACAGGCATAAGGACGGTCATTAGATCGTGCGTTGGATAGGAGTGATTAACGATAGTTACATAATGATCGAAATAGTTGTAACTGGCACTGGAGCAGATTTAGCTTAAAAGCTTATTGCCGGTTAGGATGGGAGAAAGCCGTTTTCTATGGATACAAACAAAAATATTTCAGTAATTGCTGTTGTCTATAATGAAGCACAGCGAATCGAAAATTTTCTGAAATCATTCCGATGGAGTAATGATCTTATTATTGTTGATAAATCATCAACGGATAATACACGGGACATTGTGCTGCAATACACCCCGAATCTTATAATTGTACCTTATAGCGATACCGGGGATGAAATAAAGTATGGTGTTGAAATCGCTAAAAACGAGTGGATCATGACGGTTACCGCGTCAGACACAATTCACCCGGAACTGGTTTTTGAATTACTGAATTTGATTAATCGGGAGGATTTTGATTGCGACGTTGTTTCGCTCCCTTTTGCGTTATATGTGTTTGGAATACGAAACCCCAAACGTTCCCCATGGCGTGCGACATCCAAAAAGCTTTTGATGAAAAAAACTGCGCTAAAAACGTCAACAGAAGTTCATCACGAGATTTCTGCAGCGTCCAACAAGATATATAAGATGGGGTATCGGGAGAAAATAAATTTATATCATCTGACACATGAGAATATGGCGACATTCTTCGAGCGGCACAATCGCTATACACGGCTTGAGGCGGGGTTGTTCCAGGATGAAAAAATTGCATTGAAAACCAGCCTGCGAGACTTGTTTGAGTCAATAAATTTTATCTTATTTAAGAAAAAAAGTTACCTGTTGGGATGGGACGGTATAGCAGTAGGCTTGGCTTATATTTCCTATTATATAATGAAATACCTTTATGTATGGGAACGGTTTAGAGGTAAAGGATCTGATGTGTATAAGGACATCCATCAGCAAATATTCAGCATATGGGATGCCCGTCCCGGCGACACTAAAAAGTAAGTGGTTTCGGAACTTTTTTCGCCGCTTCGTCCAGGCAGGCGATGTCCTTCGTTTTTCGGATATCCGGAAATGGAGGGCCTCGAAATAGGCTACTTGGGCGGACAAAAAACATGATATTTTGATCATAGTATGTATTGATTTACTATACATATATGTATTAAATATCACCATGAATTCTCTAAGAGATCAGATTGAAAGCGATGAGTTTGACTATCAGGTTTTAATGGATGCCCTGTCGGATTATGCGGCTCCAAGGGCACGTGTTACCGCGTTGTTGCGTTCCGGGGAAATTATTCGGGTTAAGAAGGGGCTGTATGTGTTTGGCCCGCACCGCCGGAAGTTTCCAGTCTGCAGGGAACTGCTCGCTAATCTGATTTACGGACCTTCGGTTGTTTCGCTGGAAAGTGCGCTGGCTTATTACCGGCTGATTCCGGAGCGGGTTGATGCAGTCACATCGGTGACGACCGGGCGTCCCGGCAGATTTGAAACGCCTCTGGGACTTTTTATTTATCGGCCGACACCTGGGCTTTCTCTCGGAATCGACCGGTTGACCGGATCGGCGAACCGGGCTTTTTTGATGGCAGTGCCCGAGCGGGCGCTTGCGGACAAAATCAGGGAGGATCGCGCAACGGGGTTGCGTACGCAGCAGGATATGGAGGTTTATCTCTACGAAAATCTAAGGATGGAGCCGGAAGCCGTTCGCGATTTCAGTCCGGATATGCTCGAACAGCTGGCAGAGTGTCTTTGCTCACATAAGGTGCGTGTATTAGCCGGATTGGTCCGGTCTGCAAGGAGAAAACAATGAACCTTGCGATAAAAACGATGCTGGAACGGTATGACTGCCGCGATGCCGGGGATGTGGAGAATGCCTTGCGGGAAGTTTTTCAGGAACTGGCGCTTCTGGGGCTTTGGCGGGCGAAATTTTTTGAGCATGCTGCATTTTACGGGGGTACGGCTCTCAGGATTCTATACGGGTTACCCCGGTTCTCGGAAGATCTCGACTTTTCATTGTTAACGCCGGACCCTGGATTTAAATGGGGTGCGTATTGCACTTCAATCGAACGGGAACTGAATGCATGGGGATTTCCGGTTACGGTGACGGAAAAAACAAAAGATGCGGGAAGCGCGATTGAATCAGCTTTTTTAAAAGCAGATACCCTGACACAGATGCTGCTGATTGAAACGCCGAAGCCGTTGAGGACGGGAATACATGGCGATCAACGCCTGCGAATTAAGCTGGAAGTGGATACGAATCCTCCGCCGGATTTTAAAACAGAAACCAAGTTTTTGATGCAGCCTTTTGCTTTCCCGGTTCGGGTGTATGCCGAATCATCACTTTTTGCCGGCAAAATGCACGCTGTGCTGTGTCGCGCATGGGGTAGACGGGTCAAGGGACGGGACTGGTATGATTTGGTTTGGTATGTAGCCCGCAACACACCGCTTGACCTTCATCACCTGGAACAGCGGATGCGTCAAGCCGGGCACTGGAACTCTCCGGAGCCGATGAATGAGGATATATTCAGAGAACTGTTGGCAAAACGGATTGCTGCGGTGGATATTGACTCCGCAAAAAAAGATGCGGAACGGTTTGTTAGCGATCCGGATTCGATAGTCGTCTGGTCGCAGGATTTTTTCCGGCAGATAGCAAAGAGGATAACAGTTCAACAAGCAGAACAGGCCTGAACGTTTGGCTCTCGTCCATCGAAAAAACGGAGAATGCGACAACGCCGGTGATTACTTTTCTTGTCGGACAGATGGTCGGGGAAAAACATGGGGCAGGCATTCCTGCCTGCCCTTTTTCATCGTTGGCAAAGGGAATGCCAATTCTGCGGGATTCTCCGGATACAGAGCAGACTGGAAAGTCTGCTCCACGATGCTGCACCCTGAGCCTTTTCCTGTCTTGCCGGACAGATGGTCGGGGGAAACGTGGGGCAGGCATTCCTGCCTGCCCTTTTTCATAGTGAATTGAGCAGGCAGAAGGGAATGTCAATTCTGCAGGATTCTCCGGATGCAGAGCAGACTGGAAAGTCTGCTCCACGTCTTTGCCACTCAGGCCTTCGTTCTTTGTATTTTCCAATTATTTTCCGGCAGGACGGATATTATTTATCCTGTAAATCCTGTCCAATATATCTACCGGATTCTCCGGATACAGAGCAGACTGGAAAGTCTGCTCCACATCGCTACGACCTGAGCCTTTTCCTGTCTTGCCGGGCAGATAGTCGGGGAAAAACGTGGGGCAGGCATTCCTGCCTGCCCTTTTTCATGGTGAATTGAGCAGGCAGAAGGGAATGTCAATTCTGCCGCATTCTCCGGACATTGAGCAGACTGGAAAGTCTGCTCCACTGAGCCTTCGTCCTGTGAGTTTCGGACGTTAGATCTCTTTTTGCTTCTGTAAGATCTGAAAAACTTTGTTGAGGGGATTGTGCCGTAAGCGAACTTCTGTATGTTAGACAATATGAAAAGGGTCTGTTACATCAAGCCGGATGTCCGTGAACAGTTCGGAGCATCCGCCGGCGATCTGGAGTTTTGGCTGGACGCAGAAGTCGGCCGGCAATTATTCCGCGAAAAAGCAGGACGGGAGATCCGGGTGATTGATATTGCCGGGCAAAGATTTTTCCTTAAACGGAGCGGCATTGAATCCATTGTCCGTTCGTTGCCTATGGTGTTTTTTGGATTGCGCCCGTGTTCCGGCGCTTTACGGGAATTGCGAATGCTGCGGTGTTTACAGGAGTCCGGATTTGATGTGATGGAGCCGGTGGCATGGGGAGAAAAATCGGCAGGGCTTACTAAACATCGCGGATTCCTGCTGGTTCGCAATGTCGATGGTGTGGAAGCGAAAGAATATCTGAAAACCGCATCGCTGGAGGAGCGGCATCTTTTATTGGAGAAAACCGGCGAATTAACCGGCCGGCTGCACGCAGCGGGTTTTTTTCAGGCGATTCGGCTGAAAGATCTGATATGGAGTGAAAACCGGCTGGTGCAGATTGATCGGGAAACACTGCATCCGTGGAAAACCCGGTTTTCCCGCAAACGGTGTATCGATGCACTGGAGCGGGGGATTCGCCGGACGTTCAGGGAAGAGCACCAGTTAACGCTTTGGGATACGCGGCATTTTTTTAAGCAATATGTGCGTTGTATATCACCCCGCTGGAACATTACTCCTTCTGCATTGTTCCGGCGGGTATTGGTGCCGGTGATTAAGAAACATCAAAAATGGCTGCGAATACGGCAAACAGGTTTTTCTTCCAACGGAAATGAAGACAGAATATCCTTTCGGCATGAATGCAGTAATTAATGTAAAGCGGATTTATGACGGTTATGATCCCGCCGACGGATTCCGCATCCTGGTCGACCGGCTCTGGCCGCGCGGTGTCAGTAAAGAGAAAGCGCATCTTGATCTGTGGGCGAAAGACATAGCACCGACGGATAAAACCCGTGAGGCGTTTCATCATGAAGACGATAAATGGGCTCAGTTTAAAAAAGAGTATACGGCCGAGCTGGAAAAAAATTCAGAAGCGGTTCAGGATTTATTATCCGCCATCAGAGGAAAGAAAAAAGTCACTCTGCTTTTCGGTGCGAAAAATGTTCAGCATAATCAGGCGGTTGTGTTAAAGGCATTTCTCGAGCGTGGCAAACCGCGGCATTAGATAACGGCCGGCCGGGTCATGTTGAATGCGAGCAGAGTCGTCGTCGTTCTCAGGGTTTATGAATTTTGAGTGGTGGTAGGAGAAGGATTCGAACCTTCGAAGGCATAGCCAGCAGATTTACAGTCTGCCCCGTTTGACCGCTTCGGTATCCTACCATTCATAAAAAAGCGCATACCTTAAACAAAAAATCCCGTTTGTCGACTGTGAAAAAAAGAAAAACCGGATTGCCGGAGAATTGCATCATTGAGTTCGGGTGTTAAATGATTACTGTATCTCAGTATCCCGACAGCTTATTTCCGCCTTGAGGTTCAGTAGTGTTGGAGTAAAGTACATCGCTTTTTTGGAACAGAGTTAAAAATGAAAACAGTAAAGATTGGTATTCTCGGATTCGGCACAGTCGGCGCGGGTGTGGCGGAGGGTATTCTGAAAAACGGCGAACTGATGGCGCAGCGCACCGGCGTTCTGCCCGAAATCGGTAAAATCGCCGATCTTGATATCACGACCGATCGCGGTATTAAAATTGATCCGGCGCTGCTGACGACGGATGCGATGAGTGTGATTGATGATCCGGAAATTAGTATTATTGTCGAGCTGATCGGCGGCATTCAGCCGGCGAAACAATTTGTACTGCGTGCGCTGAATAACGGCAAAGCGGTTGTTACTGCAAATAAGGCGCTGCTGGCGGAGGCGGGGCGCGAACTGTTTGAAGCGTCGGTGAAAAACAATGCCCGGCTCTATTTTGAAGCGAGCGTCGGCGGCGGAATCCCGGTATTGCGCGCACTGCGCGACGGTCTGGCGGGCAATCAGATTAAAAGCATGTACGGGATTCTGAACGGAACATGTAATTATATTCTTACGCGCATGGAGCGTGAAGCGCTCGATTTTGAAACGGTGCTCGCGGATGCGCAGAAGCTCGGTTATGCCGAAACGCCGCCGGATCTTGATATTGACGGGATTGATACCGCGCATAAAGCGGTTGTGCTGGCATCGCTCGCGTACGGGGCGCCGGTGCCGATGGATGCATTTACAATCGCGGGCATTCGCGGGCTTTCACACCGTGAAATTGAATACGCCGATGAGCTCGGTTACCGCATTAAACTGCTCGCCGTAATCCGTGAAACAGAGGGCGAAGTTGAAATGCGCGTTGAACCGTCGCTCGTTTCAAAGCAGCATCTGCTGGCATCGGTGCACGATTCATTCAACGCCGTTTTTATTGAAGGCGATGTGGTCGGCAGTACGCTTTATTACGGGCGCGGCGCCGGACGTCTGCCGACGGCGAGTGCGGTGATCGGCGATATTATGGATGCGGCGCTCAACCGCGGCGGCTACTGTAAGTGGCTGCTGTCCCGCAAATCACTGCCGGTTCGCAGCGCCGCAGATGTTTCGATTCGCTGCTATCTGCGCATGTCGCTGAAAGATCAGCCGGATGTGATTTCCAAAGTTGCGCATGTGCTCGGTAAAAATGGAATCAGTATTGCGTCGATTATTCAGAAAGAACAAAACGCCGGTGAACAGGTTCCGGTGGTATTTCTGACACACAAAGCCAAAGGGAAAGAGTTTATTGCGGCGATGTCGGAAATTGAAACGCTTGACGTTGTCGCCGGCAAACCCGTCCGGATGGCGATTGAGGATTTTGAATAAATAATTTTTAACCACGAATGGACACGAATATTTGATTGCCCACGAATGACTCGAACAAACACGAATCCAATTTATTTTTATTCGTGATGATTCGTGAGATTCGCGGGAGATTTTTATCTATTTATATCCGCGTAATCCGCGGTTTTATAAAATGTAAAAAAGGACAGTATGAAAGTTGTAAAATTCGGCGGTTCTTCAGTTGCGGATGCAACCCAGATTTCGAAAGTAATTCAGATTG
Source organism: Kiritimatiellales bacterium (assembly GCA_041656295.1). NCBI lineage: Bacteria > Pseudomonadati > Kiritimatiellota > Kiritimatiellia > Kiritimatiellales > Kiritimatiellales bacterium. The sequence continues at coordinate 178,383 of JBBADV010000001.1, forward strand.
TAACGGCAGATCAGTACCGGCGGATCGTCGTGGTTTCCGCGCCGGGTAAACGCAGCAAAAATGACACTAAAGTCACCGACCTTTTGATTGCTTTGGCTGACGCCGTACTGGCTGGAAATGATTTTGAAGTGCTGCTCAAGACAGTCGTCGACCGCTACGCTGAAATTCAGCGCGACCTGAAGCTGCCGGCGGGCGTTGTTGCGACGATCGAAAATGACCTGCGCGCGCGCATCGCCGGTCGCAGCCGCAATGATGCACAGTTTATGGACGCGATGAAAGCTGCCGGCGAAGATTGTAACGCGCGCGTGATCGCCGAAGCTTTTACTGCCTCTGGTTTCCCGGCACGCTATGTCAATCCCGGCGATGCCGGAATGCTGTTGAGCAGTGATTTCGGCAATGCACAGGTTCTGGATGAATCCTATCCAAGACTTGCGGCGCTGAAAGATGTGCCGGAATTGATCATTTTCCCCGGATTTTTTGGCGTAACACAAGACGGCGAAGTTGCCACGTTCCCGCGCGGCGGTTCTGACATTACCGGCGCAATTTTAGCAGCGGCAGTAAACGCGGATGTTTATGAAAATTTTACCGATGTGGATTCAGTATGCGCAATGGACCCGCGTATCATTGAAAATCCGCCGCCGATCAGTTGTATGACCTATCGCGAAATGCGTGAACTTTCGTACGCCGGGTTCGGCGTGTTTCACGACGAGGCAATTATTCCGGCGGTGCGTGCCAGTATCCCGGTCTGCATCAAGAACACGAATAATCCGGCGGCGCCGGGCACAATGGTTGTGCCGGAACGCACGCCGGACAAACGCACCGTGGTCGGCATTTCAAGTGCGCCGGGATTCTGCACAATTTATATTGATAAATATATGATGAACCGTGAAGTCGGTTTTGGCCGCCGGCTGCTGCAGATTCTCGAAGATGAAAAAATTTCCTATGAGCATACGCCGACGGGTATTGATAACATCTCTGTTGTGATTGCCTCGGCAAACCTGCCGCCGGCAAAAGAAAAAACGATTGTCGCGCGCATCAAAGATGAACTGAAACCCGATGCAGTGCTGGTCGAGCACGGACTCGCACTGATCATGGTTGTCGGCGAGGGCATGTATTATACAACCGGCATGGCGGCGAAGGCGGCGCAGGCCATGGCGGACGCCGGTGTGAATCTGGAAATGATGAATCAGGGCGCTTCCGAAATCAGCATGATGTTTGCCGTTAAAGACGAAAACCGTGAAAAAGCACTCCGCGCACTCGGCGGCGTTTTCTTTGGAATTTAGATTTTTTCGACTATGCCGCGGCACGTTGATTGATACAAAATTATGCAAACCATTGATACGGATTTTCTGATCATCGGCAGCGGGCTCGCCGGACTGACGGCGGCGCTGCGGCTGGCTGATACCGGCCGTGTCCTGCTCGTTGCTAAACGCGACGCGATGGAATGCAGTTCACGTTACGCCCAGGGCGGTATCGCCTGCGTCATGGATCCCGCCGATTCCACTGCCGATCATATTCACGACACACTCAGCACCGGCGCCGGACTCAGTGAGCCGGAGGCCGTGCGCGCGATCATCGAAGGAGGCCGTGCGCGCATCGCCGAACTTGAAGCTTACGGCATTCATTTCGAACATCGTGAAACAAAACCGGATGAATACGATTTGGGGCAGGAGGGCGGACATTCGCACCGCCGGATTCTGCATGCCGGCGATGTCACCGGTAAAGCGCTGATCGAAAAACTGCTGGCGCGTGCCAGAAAACATCCGAATATTACACTGATTGAATACTGGCTTGCGATCGATATTATTTCTACCGGCTGGATCGGCCTTGCCGGTGAACCGCGCTGCGTCGGCGCCTATTTTCTGGACAAAAAACACGGCGGCATTTTAACCGTGCGCGCGCCGGTTACTGTGCTGGCCACCGGCGGCACCGGAAAAGTGTATCTCTACACCAGCAACCCCGACGCCGCCACCGGCGACGGCGTGGCGATGGCATGGCGCGCAGGTCTGCCGATCCGCGACATGGAGATGATCCAGTTTCACCCGACCTGTCTTTATCATCCCGGCGCCAAATCATTTTTGATCTCCGAGGCTGTCCGCGGCGAGGGCGCTAAACTGATCGACCGGCGCGGACATGAATTTGTCTATGACTTTGACCGCCGCGGCGCGCTCGCCCCGCGCGATGTGACTGCGCGCGCTATCGATGCCGTCATGAAAAAATACGGTGATCCGTTTGTCTATCTCGATATTTCACACCGCGATGCCGGTTTTCTTAGACAGCGTTTTCCGACCATCTATGACGCCTGTTTAAAATACGGTTTTGATATGGCGCGCGCGCCGATTCCGGTGGTTCCGGCGGCGCACTATTCATGCGGCGGAATTGTCGCCGGCATAAACGGGCGCACTGCGATGCCGGGGCTTTATGCTGTCGGCGAATGCGCCAGTACCGGGTTGCACGGCGCCAACCGGCTCGCCAGTAATTCACTGCTCGAAGCGCTCGTTTGCGGGCACGAATGCGCCGGGGATGCCGCACGGCACTGTGCCGAACTTTCTGTCGATGGCATTGTAATTCCACCCTGGGAATCCGGCGACGCCGTGATGAGCGACGAGGCTGTTGTGGTTGAACATGACTGGAATGACGTTCGTTCCGTCATGTGGGATTACGTCGGCATTGTCCGGTCCGACCGCCGGCTTGAACGCGCGCGCCGGCGCATCCAGGTCATTCGTGAAGATATCCGCAATTACTATCGCAAACATATTATCACTGCGGATTTAATCGAGTTGCGCAACCTCGCCGGCGCTGCGGAACTCATCATCCGTTCTGCACAGCGCCGGAAAGAGAGTCGCGGACTGCATTATAATGTCGACTGGCCGTCCGCAAATTCCACCGCGCAGCACACCATCATTCACGACCGTCCCGGCGGTCCGCTGGATATGGATTGATAAGTTCAGTGTTTATTGTTCCGGGTTCGGAGTTTTTTCTGCTGCGAGATCCTATTCGTCCTGTCTGAAAAATTCTCATTCTTATGTGATTGTAACGTAGATGAGGCATCCTGCCTCATCTACGTTTGTTGTGTGTGACTGAAATCTGCCGGCGGAGGCGGGCGGGCAGAATGTTGAGCTGGTCGCGGTATTTAGCGACGGTGCGGCGGGCAATGTAGATGCCCTGCCTGGCGAGTTCGTCGGTAATGCGCTGGTCGGAGAGCGGCCGGCGCCTGCTTTCGGAACGCACAATGGAGGCGAGTGCGTCTTTAATGGCGGTATTTGAAAGGAGCGAGCCGTCGGCGAGCGGAATTCCGGCGGGAAAAAAATATTTAAATTCAAACGTTCCCTGCGGTGTGGCGATATATTTTCCGGCGCAGGCGCGGCCGACGGTGGTTTCGTGTACGCCGAGTTTTCCGGCGATATGTTTCATCGTGAGCGGCTTGAGTGCGGATACGCCCTCCTCAAGAAAATCTTTTTGTTCATTCACAATTTCTACAGCAATGCGATAGATCGTTTCCTGCCGCTGGTCGATGCTACGGATGAAGAAGCGGCTTTGCGCGATTTTGTTGCGGATGTATTTTCTGGTCTCCGGCGGCACGGTTTTATCCTGCAGCAGGTCGAGATATTTCTGACTGACAAATAAACGCGGATAGGGCGTGCGGTTCCGGGTGACGCTCCAGACGCCGGCTTTTTTTTCGACGGTGATTTCGGGAATGATGAATTCGGTCCGGTCACCGGAAAAATTGCGGCCGGGCTTCGGGTCGAGCGCAGCGATTGTTCCGGCAAGCTGTTGAATTTTTTCCGCCGGCAGACCCATTTCGTGCGCGATCTGTTTGTATTGATGTGCGCCGATCCGGTCGAGATGATTTTGTACAATTTCAAACTCCGGCGCAGTTTCTTTGCCGGCGGCACGCAGTTGAATGAGCAGGCATTCTTTCAGGTCGCGCGCGCCGACGCCGGCGGGATCAAATCCTTGAATAACGCTGAGTATTTTTTCGAAACGTTCCTGAGGAAATTCCGGTGCGGTTTGAATCAGTGAGCCGGTGTCGAGCTGCAGATAGCCGTCGTCGTTGATGCTGCCGATGAGGATTTCAGCGACGGCGCGGTCGGGTGCATCGAGTCCGGCGAGCGAAAGCTGTTCGAGCAGATGATCCTGCAGTGTTTTTCCGGCGGTGAGGGAATCGAGCATGAACTGATGTTTTTCTCCGTCGATGGTTATGCCGGAATGATCGTCGCGCTCAAAAAGTCCGGCGACGGGAATTTCAATGTCCGGTGCGTCAATCTCAAGCGCCGGGTTGCTGTCCAGCTCGGCGCGCACCATCTCCTGCAGGTCAAAGATCGGAGCCTGCAACACCTTGAGCGACAGCAGCATTTGCGGCGCAAGCGACTGCTCCATCCGCTGCTCCTGAATTAAACCTGCCGCCTGATTCGCCATTTAGATTTACAAACCCATTGTTCTGTCTAACAATATCTTCTTTATATTAATAGCACCGGCAATGCCGGAAATGAATGTTTAAAATTTTGAAATGAGAGTAAAACTTTGTGTTCTGGCAAGCGGCAGTTCGGGCAACTGCACATTTATCAGCGCCGGCGGAACCCGCATTCTAATGGATGCGGGGCTTTCGGCACAGCAGACCAAGCAGCGTCTGGCGGAAATCGGCGAGCGGCCGGAGGACATTGATGCAATCTGCATCAGTCATGAGCATACGGATCACGTCGCAGGAATTCGCGTGCTGCAAAACAAATACGGCATTCCGGTGTACGCGAATGCCGAAACGCGCACCGGAATAATTCACAGTGATCAAAAGTGCGCAGCGCTTCAATTTCATGTTTTTTCTACCGGCGCGCCGTTTAAGATCGGCGATGTTCAGATCGAACCTTTTTCGGTGCCGCACGATGCGCGTGATCCGGTTGGATTTGTGGTCAGCGCCGGTGAAAGATCGATCGGCGTGGCAACGGACATGGGCGTGGTCACCAACCTGATTCGCGAAAAACTGCGGCGCTGTCATGTTGCAGTAATCGAAGCGAATCATGACGAAGAGCTGCTTTATGATTCGCCGCGGCCATGGGGACTGAAACAGCGCATTCGCGGCAATCAGGGGCATCTTTCAAATATTGCGGCGGCGACGCTCGTCGCAGAAATTGCCGGCGATGCATTGCAGCATCTTTTTCTTGCGCACATGAGTGTGGATTGTAACTGTCCGCATCGCGCGCGCAGCCTGTTTGAGTCGCTGCTGGCAGAAGCGGGACATACGCATGTGACGGTGCGGCTGACCTGTGCCGATCGCGTCAGTGAACAGTTGATTTTATAAAGGACAAAATATGACAGACCGCTCAGATGAACGGCTGGAAAAAAAACTGCTGAAGGTGATCTCGAAAGAGACGCGCGGCAAACGTGCGGCAACTCTGCGCGGATTTCTCAAAGTGCTCTCGTGGATTTTCGGCATGGCAGTAATGCTGCGGCTGGTGCTGTATAAAAACCGTATTATTCGTGCGAGTACACTCGGCTGTCAGGTGATCAGCGTCGGCAATGTCACGGTCGGCGGCACCGGCAAAACGCCGATCGTGGAGACCTTCGCGCGCTCGCTGCAGCAGAAAGGGCGTAAAGTTGCCATTCTCAGCCGCGGGTATAAAAGCCGGAAGACACCGCTGTGGGAAAAGATTCTAAAAAAAGACGAACGCCTGCCGCGCGTGGTGTCCGACGGCAAACGCCTGCTGCTCAACTCCGACCTGGCCGGTGATGAGCCGTATATGCTCGCATCGAACCTGCCGGATGTGGTGGTGCTGGTGGACCGCGACCGCGTAAAGTCAGGCAAATATGCGATAAAAAAATTCGGCTGCGACACGCTGGTGCTCGATGACGGGTTTCAATATCTGCTGCTGCAGAACCGGCTGGATATCGTGCTCGTCGACTACACCAATCCGTTCGGCTACAAACGCATTCTGCCGCGCGGCCTGCTGCGCGAGCCGATGCGCAATCTGAAGCGCGCCGGCTTTATTTTCATCACTAAATGCCCGCCGGAAGGCGCTCCGGAACTGAAGGCAAAACTGCGTGAACTCAATTCCACCGCTGAGATTTCTGAATGCCGGCACATGCCGAAATATTTTGAAAATTTATACACGCGTGCCAGATCGGAATTAAACTTCATTACGGGAAAAAAGATTGCGGCGATATCCGGCATTGCCGTACCAGAAGGGTTTGAAAACGGCTTGCGTGAGCTTGGCGCCGAAATTGTATACAGCGCGCGATATGCCGATCATCACCGCTATACACAGCAGGAAATTATTGAGGTGATCAATCGCGCGCTGGAAGCCGGCGCTGAACTGATTGTCACAACGGAAAAAGACTCCGTCCGGTTTCCTCTGATCGACCGCCGTGATCTGCCGGTTATTTATCTGCGTGTCGAAATCGAAATGCTTTCCGGTGCCGAAGCATTTAACGACTGGATCGACCGGATTTGTTTCAAATAAATTTAACGGAGATTGTGAACCGCGAATGAACGCGAATTTTCGCGGATGAAAGGAAAGTAGACGCGACGTCCCTGTCGCGTACGCGTATGCATGGCGAAATAAACATAAAGTGGAGCTTCCGTAAAAAACAGTTATTCGAAATTTTCGAACAACTCTGAACTCCGAACTGAAAAACCGTGAACTCTAGGCATAAAGCATTTTTCTTCGATCGCGACGGCGTGATTAATTACGACGACGGATATACGTCCCGGATTGAAGATTTCATCTTTGTTGATGGAATTTTTGATGTGATGCGTACACTCGCCGCAAAAGGCTATCTGCTGATTATTATAACGAACCAGTCCGGCATCGGGCGCAATTATTATACCGAAGAGGATTTTAAAAAACTCAACGCCTGGATGCTGCGCCGGTTTGAAGCAGAGCAGGTGAAAATTTCCGGTGTTTATTACTGTCCGCACAGCCCGGAAGCCAATTGTGACTGCCGGAAACCGGCGCCAGGCATGTTGTTACAGGCGATTCACGAACACTCAGTTGCGCCGGAATGTTCATGGATGATCGGCGACAAGGAGAGCGACATGCGCGCCGCCGGGGCTGCGGGCATTCCGAATCGTGTATTGATCGGCGCGGCGGAATCTGTGCATAATACGCACAAAATTTTAAATATCAAAGAACTGCTGAACCTGCCGGTATGAGAGATTATAAAGCCAAAATTCTGTCGCGCGACGAAATGGCTGCCGAACGCGCACGGTTGAAAGCCGCCGGGAAAACGGTGGTGTTCACCAACGGCTGTTTTGATATTCTGCACTGCGGTCACGTCTCCTATTTAAACTTCGCGCGTGCGCAGGGTGATGTGCTGATTCTCGGCATGAATTCTGATGCGTCGGTAAAGCGGAATAAAGGGGACGGCCGGCCGGTGAACTGCGGGCAGGATCGCGCTGAAGTTCTCGCCGCGCTGGAGTGCATTGATTATGTGGTTCCCTTCGATGAAGACGAGCCGGCGGCGCTGATTGAGGCGCTGCTGCCGGATGTTCTCGTGAAAGGTGAAGACTGGGCGCACTACGTCAGCGGACGCGCCGCTGTGGAGGCTGCCGGCGGAAAGGTTGTTCTCGCCAAAATGGTCGCCGGACGTTCTACTACCGGAACGATTGAGCGGATTTTGAAAATTTACGGAGGTCGGCAATGAAACTGTCACGCGCTGAAGCCATGACTGTTTTAAAACAGTTCTTTCAGGAAAAAGGCGAAGAATACGGACTTATCGCAATCGGAATTTTCGGTTCTGTTGCACGCGACGAAGCGAAAGATTCCAGCGACGTTGATGTTGTTGTGCAGATGAAACAACCCAATTTATTCACAATGGCGGGAATAAAATTGGATTTGGAAGAACGGTTCCGCCGGCACGTGGACATTATTCAGTACCGCGAACGAATGAATCCGTTTTTAAAGAAACGGATCGAGGAAGATGTTCATTATGTCTGAAACGCCAGTAGAAATTCTCAGTCAGATTCTTGCGGCGGCGGAACGGATTCTTCTACGTTTTGAGCCGGTGGAGTCATCTGATGATTTTCTGGAATCAGAAGCCGGCTTAGAAAAGCTGGATGGGATTTGCATGCAATTAATTGCCATCGGAGAAAGTTTAAAAAATCTTGATAAAATTGCGGGGCCTGAACTTTTGAAATGTTATCCGCAGGTTCATTGGAAAGAAGCTAAAGCGATGCGCGATGTAATAAGCCATCATTATTTTGATCTGAATGGCGAAGCTGTTTTTGATGTTTGCCGGGCTGATCTTCCGGCAATGATTCCGGTGTTGAAACAGATGATTGAAGATTTGAAAGCAAACAACTAATAACGAATAACAGTCATGATTAAATTTATTGTTACCGGTGGAGCGGGATTTATCGGCAGTCAGCTGGTGCGCGAACTGAATGCGCTCGGGGAAAATGAACTGCTGATCGTCGATGAGCTGGGCGAAAGCGAAAAGTGGAAAAATCTGGTCGGGCTGGTGTATGAGGATTACATCGACAAGGATGATCTCTTTGATTACCTCGACGGTGTTAAATTAAAAAATGTACAGGCGGTGTATCACCTTGGTGCGTGCAGCGCGACAACGGAAACGGACGCCGGCTATCTGGCGTACAATAATTATCATTATACACGCGCGCTGTGTGAAACCTGTCTGGATGAAAAGATCCGCTTTATTTATGCGTCAAGCGCTGCGACGTACGGCGACGGTACTCTTGGCTATTCGGATGCCGATTCGGCAACGCCGCAATTCCGCCCGCTGAATATGTACGGCTATTCAAAGCAGATGTTTGATTTGTGGGCGCTGCGCAGCGGCGCGCTGAAATCCATCGCCGGCTTAAAATACTTTAATGTCTATGGTCCCGGTGAAGCGCACAAAGACGATATGCGGTCGGTGGTGCACAAATCGTATGAACAGATTTTAGCGACCGGCAGGGTGCAGCTCTTTAAATCGCACCGGCCGGACTGCAAAGACGGCGAGCAGGTGCGCGATTTTATTTATGTGAAAGACGCGGTGGATATGACGCTGTGGCTTGGTGCTCACGCCGGCGTCAGCGGGCTCTTCAACTGCGGCACCGGTGTGCCGCGCACGTGGATTGATCTGGTGACGGCGGTGTTTCATGCGATGAACATTCCGGTGAATATTGAGTTCATTGATATGCCGGCGCATCTGCAGGATAAATATCAATACTACACCTGTGCCGATATGAATAAAATCCGCGCCGCCGGCTATCCGGCGCAGTTCCATTCCGTTGAGGATGGCGTGCGCGATTACGTTCAGAACTGTTTAATGCAGCAGGTATGAAAAATACCATCCAGCAGATTCTTGAGCGCACGCGCGGCTGCCGGATTCTGGTTGCCGGCGATATCATGATAGACGTGTACGATTTCTGTTACACCGAGCACAGCCGTCCGTCGCCGGAATCGCCGGAAAAATTTGTATATACGGCAAACCGTTCCGAACGGATGCTCGGCGGCGCCGGCAATGTGGCGGCAAATATTTCGTCACTCGGCGCGCAGGCGTGGCTGCTTTCTATTTGCGGCGACGACGGCAACGCTCTCGAGGCGCGCCGGTTGTGTGAAACTGCCGGTGTGCGGCACAGCCTGTCCACTGACTTCTCGCGACCGACGACGATTAAAACGCGCCTGTACATCGACGATCATTATTTGCTCCGGCGCGACAATGAACTGGTGCACAGCGTCAGCACCGGCGTGGCTGCGGAAATCTGCAGCGAATTTGCGCGTGCGCTGGAGCACGTTGATGCCGTCATTTTCAGCGACTACCACAAAGGATTTTTTACGCCGGAGAACGCGCAGAATATGATTGTGCAGTGCCGCCAAAAAAATATTCCGGTAATTGTCGATTTAAAACCGGCGAACCGCGGAATTTTTTGCGGCGCCACTGTGATTGCGCCGAACCTTAAAGAGGCTAAAGAAATTTTTCCGGCATTTAATCCGGCGCAGGCGTATGATTCCATGTCCGGAATTTATGCCGTGCTCGGTGCAAACGAAATTGCAGTTACGCTCGGCGCCGACGGAATTATGACGTTCGACGGCAAAACCGTTACACACATTGCCGGGAAAAAAGTTGCAGCGGTGGACCCCTGCGGTTGCGGCGACACGGTGCGCGCATGTTTGACACTTGGACTGGTCAGCGGACTTGCACTGCCGGCAGCGGCGGAGTTTGCCAACTATGCCGCGTCGCTCGTTATTCAAAAACTCGGGACGGCCACGCTGGCGCCGGATGAACTGCTGGAGAACATATCATGAAAAAACTGCTGGAAAAACGCTTCGGTGAAGCGGACGCCGTGCTGAAAGCAGCACTTGTGCAGTGCAGTGATTCAATTATTCGCGCGGCGGATTTAATTGTGAAAGCATATAAAAATGATCACGGCGTTTTTTTATTTGGCAATGGCGGATCGGCGGCGGATGCGCAGCATGTTGCCGGTGAATTGAACGGACGGTTTTTAATGGAACGCAGACCGTTAAAAGCGCAGGCGCTGGTCGGTGATGCTGCAACGGTTACGAGTATCGCAAACGATTACGGGTACGAACAAATATTTGCAAAACAGCTGCGGGCAAACGCCGGCGCCGGCGATGTCGCGTTCGGATTCACCACCTCCGGCAATTCAAAAAATGTAATCAAAGCATTTAAAACCGCGCGCGAGATCGATGTAAAAACAATTGCAATGACCGGCGCCGGCGGCGGCGCGATTGCGGAACTGGCGGACGTGCTGATTGCTGTTCCGTCAGACCATACGCCGCACATACAGGAAGCCGGCATGGTGATTTATCATTGTCTGTGTGAGCAGATTGAAATCGCGCTGTTTGGAGAAGGAAGGGGATAGTCTTAACGGCGAAAATCGCAAAGTCGGAAGTCGGAAAATTTCAGACTTTCGACCTTCAGACCTTTGACTGGAATTTATGAATGATTCAATTGTCATAGTCAGCACAAACTGGATCGGCGATGTGATCATGAGCCTGCCGGCAGTGCAGATTTTCCGTGCCGAAACCCCGGATGTAAGCATTACGGTGCTGGCAAAACCGTGCGTAAAAGCTGTATGGGAAATGTGTCCGGCCGTCGATTTTGTTGAAACGATGGAAAATCCGTTTGTCACTGCACGCCGGTTGAAAGCCGCGCATTTTTCGGCGGCGTATATTTTTCCGAACTCATTCCGGTCGGCGTTCATTCCGTTTCTGGCGCGCATTCCGGCGCGCATTGGACTGCGGGGAAAATGGCGGCGGCTGATGCTCACCGGAACGATTGCGCTTCCAAACGGACATCAGCAGTTTGAGCCTATGAACATTCTCGGCGTGCAGGGCGATCCGCCGCCGCCGGAACTTGCTGTGCCGGAACGCGATATTCAAGCGGTGAAAGAAAAAATCAAAACCGCCGGAAATGAATGCCTGTCTCAGATTATTACAATTCTGCCCGGTGCGGCGCGCGGCCCGGCAAAACGCTGGCCGGCAGAAAATTTTGCGGCGGTGGCCAAACGTCTGCAGGCAGAACTCAATGCACAACTTATTCTCGCCGGCGGACCGGGCGACCGTCCGGTGTGCGAGGAAATTGCCTCAAGTGCCGGCGGTGGAATTTTGAATTTTGCCGGGGAAACGACGATTGCGGAATGGGCGGCGCTGCTGAAAATCAGCCGGTGCGCGGTGTCGAACGACAGCGGCGGAATGCATTTGGCAGCGGCGGTTGGAACGCCGGTGGTGGCAGTTTTTGGAATTACCGATCCGGCAAAAACCGGTCCGCTCGGAACGGCAGCCATACTGCAGAAGAGCGAATTAAAAACGCGCGACATTGCGCGCAACTCGGAGGCGGCGGGTCGTGCGCTTGCAGCGATAACACCGGCAGAAGTTTTCAATGCAGTGCGCGAACAGCTGACCGGTTAAATACTTGGTGCCGCCGGCGCTTCATGTTAAAACCCGACATTCATATGAAAAAAATCAAAATCAAACTGCCGGAAATGGTGCGTGTTTTCGGCCCGTATTATAAATATCTTTGGAATGTAAAATGGCAGTTTGCCGGTGCAATTCTTTTAGGCGTTTTAAACGGGTTGACAAACGGGTTCGGTGTTCCGGTCTTACTCTGGCAGGTTTTACCGAAAGTTTTCGGGGATACTCCGCCAGGCGGCACTCTGCTTATCGGTATTATTCTGTTGTTTCCGGCAGTTGGAATTGTCCGCGGGGCGACAGATTTTTTCAGTTCTTATCTCTCAACATACTGTGGAATCCGGGTGCTGATTCAGATTCAGAGCAGAATGTACCGCAAACTTCAGGAACTTCCGCTGGGCTTTTATAACAAATCCAGGGTCGGCGATCTGATGGCACGAATCGGCGGTGATGCAGCAGCAGTGCAAGGCGTTATAACGAATGTTTCGAAAGATATCATCTCCCAGCCAATACAATTTTTTGGAGCGTTAGTTGCGTTAGTTTTTATGTCGGTGCAAAAGAAGGAATCCATATTCATTCTTTTTGCATTGGCGATCGTTCCGCTTTGTATGTATCCGATCCGCATGTTTGGGAAACGGTTAAGGGCCAAAGCAAAAAAAGCGCAGGCGACTGCCGGCAGTCTTTCTACCGCAATTAATGAAAATCTTGGTGCAGTCAGGGAAGTCCGTGCATTTAATCTTCAGGATGCGGAAACAGTAAAATTTACAGAACGCATGGAGTATCTCGCGCGCCTCAGTCTGAAAAGAACCAAATATTCCAAACTGCTGCCGCCGCTTTTAGAGTTTGTTGCGACCTGTTCTGTAGCCGTAGGAATTTGCTATGCTGCGGCATCGGGTCTAACCCTGGATAACATGCTCCCGCTGCTGGCGGCGCTTTATTTTACCTATCAGCCGATTAAAAAATTCGGATCAATTCATAATGAAATCAAACAAGGGGAGGCATCGGTTGAGCGCGTTGAATATGTGCTGCAAATGCCGGACAGCGTGCCGGATACTGAAAGTCCGGTACCGTTTGATGTAGAAAAAACAGATATTCAGTTCGATTGCGTCCGGTTTGAATATGACGCCGGTATGCCGGTGCTGTACGATTTAAACGCAACGGTTCCGGCGGGCAGTGTGGTTGCGCTGGTCGGGCCGAGCGGCGCCGGAAAAACTACTTTTGTGAATTTGATTCCGCGTTTTTACGATGTTGCTACCGGTGCAATAAAAATCGGCGGCGTTGATCTGCGTCAGTTCTGCAAATATGATTTACGCGATCATATTTCTATCGTTTCGCAGGACACCGTTTTGTTTAACGACACCATTCTGAACAACATCCGCCTCGGCCGGTTAACTGCTACAGATGCCGAAGTTGAGGAAGCCGCGAAACATGCGTTCGCACACAACTTTATTATGTCATTCAACGAAGGCTATCATACGCTTGTCGGCGAACGCGGCACGCGGCTGTCCGGCGGACAGAAACAACGCATTGCGATTGCGCGCGCATTTTTGCGTAATGCGCCGATCCTCATTCTCGATGAAGCCACCTCCGCACTCGACTCCGAAAGCGAAGAGATGGTGCAGAAAGCGCTGGTTAATCTCGTGCAGAATCGCACAGTCTTCATTATCGCCCACCGCTTCAGCACCATCAAACTTGCCGACCGGATTATGGTTTTTGAAAAAGGAGTTCTGCGCGCCGACGGAACACACGCCGAACTTTACGTCTCCGATGAACTTTATCGCAGCCTTTACGACCGTCAGTTTATTAAATAAACCGCTCCGGTGTCCGCAAGATTTCGATCACCGGCCGTTAAAATGCAGTTTTTCAACAGCATCGGCTTTGCTCATTCCGGTAATAAGGACGACTTTATTGCGCCCGGTTTCGCCGCCGGAAATTAAAATTTGTGCGCGCGGAATTTTCAGTACGCCGCTGAGAAATTTAATTAAAGCCTGATTGGCTTTGCCTTCAACCGGAGGTGCCTGTAAGCGGATCCTAAGTGCATCGCCATGGATGCCGGAAATCTCGTTTTTCGATGCGCGCGGTACGGCGCGCACCGCAAGCAGAATTCCTTTTTCTGTTTCTCTGATCCATTCCATAATTGAAAACCGTTTATCTTACAGGTAAAAGAGAGCTTACCGTATTAAGAGGAGTAATGATGGCGGCAAGAATTCTGGACGGCAAGGCGATCTCGCAGGAAATTCGCGACGAACTGAAAGTTAAAGTTTCGGCGCTGCGCAAAAAAGGAATTATTCCGGGGCTTGGTGTACTGCTCGTCGGCGACGATCCGGCGTCGCGTTCATACGTGACGGCAAAAGAGCGCGCGTGTCAGGAAACCGGAATTTTTTCGCGCGAAATTCATCTGCCGGAGACAGCGACGCAGCAGGAAATTTTAGATGTGGTAAAAATGTTTAATGACACGCCGGAAATTAACGGAATCCTGGTTCAGCTTCCGCTGCCGGATTCGAAGATGGAACGGAGTGTAATTGAAGCGATTCGTCCCGATAAGGATGTCGACGGGTTCCATCCGGTGAACGTTGGTTTGGCGGCGCTCGGACTGCCGGCATATATTCCGTGTACACCGCGCGGTGTGCAGGAAATTCTGAAACGGTCCGGGATTAAAACAGACGGCGCGCGCGTGGCGATTGTCGGACGCAGTAATATTGTAGGCCGTCCACTGATGGGATTGCTGAGCAGTAAAAGTGAAATGGGCAATGCGACAGTGACGCTCTGTCATACGCATACAAAAAATATCGGTGAAGTCACAAAACAGGCTGACATCATCATTGCCGCAGCCGGAAGACCGGATACGATCACGGCGGACATGGTGAAAGAGGGTGCAGTGGTGATTGATGTCGGCGTGAACCGTATAAAAGATGCAACGAAGAAAAGCGGATTCCGTTTAGTCGGCGATGTGGATTTTTCAGCAGTCTCGCAGAAAGCGGCGGCGATTACACCGGTGCCCGGCGGCGTTGGCCCAATGACCATTACAATGCTGCTTTCAAATACGGTTGATGCGGCAGAGCTTCATCATAACGCGGGGATGAAATAAAAATTTATGCGAATTCTTAACCGCTATATTCTTTTCGATTACCTGGTGATTTTTCTGTCAGCGCTTGGCTTGATCACATTTGTGATGACTGCCGGTGCGCTGATTAAAGCTGTCGATTTGATGGCGCGCGGAATTTCCGCCGGATTAATTGTGCGATTTTTCATCCAGAACGTGCCGTATATCCTTTCGTTTTCAATGCCGATCAGCACGTTGTTTGCGGCGCTGCTGCTGTTCGGGCGGCTGTCAATGGACAGCGAGATCAGTGCTATGAAAAGCTGCGGCATCAGCCTGTGGCGGCTGGCTGCACCGCTGCTGCTGCTGTCCGTTCTATTCACCGGAATTTGTGTTTACATTAATTGCGAAATATCACCGGCAGCTAAATTTGCCAACCGGAAACTGCTAAGTACCGCCGGTGTTGAGGCACCGCTCAACCTGCTCGAAGAAGGAAGATTTATCGACGATTTTCCGGGGCTGATGATTTACGTCAGCAAAAAAACCGGTAATACAGTGAAAGATGTGGTGGCATACGAGTTGAATAAAGACGGCAGCGTGCGCCGGAATATCCGCGCTGCGTCCGGCGACATCGAGGCCGATAATGAAAACCGTATCCTCACTGTGAAACTGTATCATGTGCGCATTGAAATGCCGGATGCGGAAGATCCGCACGACATTTCCAAAACAACGTATGTGAATGCCGAATATTATCCGATCCGGCTGGATTTTAATCAGCTCTTTAAATCGGACGGGAAAGTCAGCCAGAAACGGAACCATACAAAATCGTCAGAACTGATTAAACGCATCCGCAAGATCGATGAAGATTACGTGATGCTGTCGCCGGAGAAACGGCAGATCGAAAAAACCAAACTGCTGGTTGAGGCGAACGAACGGATTTCCCTGGCAGTCAGTTGTTTCACGTTTATGCTGATTGGAATTCCACTGGGTGTAAAATCGCACCGCCGTGAAACTTCCGTTGGAATGATTCTCAGCCTCGGAATTGTATTCGCCTATTATTTTTTTATCGTCATCGCCGAATCGCTAACGGATTATCCGGCGCTGCATCCAAATCTGATTCTCTGGCTGCCGCTCGTTGCCGCACAGCTCGGCGGATTCTGGTTAATCAAGCGGGCGAGTTAAAAGTGTTAGATTTTAAAGCAGACTTTTATTCGACCTGCGTGTGTGGAACAAAAAACTGTGTTGCTATGAATGGATTTTTTCCCCGACGCATTAGGCGTGATTGCACTGATTGTTGGTTTGTGGGCGATCTTAAAAAACATTATTATTAAATAAGTAGATTTAATTTCAGGAGAAACGGGATGCAGTTTTATGAAAGAGCATATGGACAGCGAGAAACAAATGCTGTCGTGGAAATTTCAGGAAAATTTATACAACGATGGCTCAGGCCTCATGATCAAAACATAAAGATGCTCGATATCGGATGTGGTACAATGAACATCTCAAATCAAATAACACAATCGATTAAAAAGTATAATCCACAAGTTCAAAATATAGAAATAACCGGCTGGGATGTATCTGAAACAGCAATAAACATTGCCAGAAAAAAAGAGTACAACGCGCAAGTGTGTGATATTACTTGTCCGATTGAATCCATTAAGGAAAGGTATGACGTAGTTTGTTTATTCGAAGTTCTTGAACATATCACAGATACAGATCAGGCGGTAAAGAATATCCATTCGCTTTTAAAAGACGATGGTGTTTTTTTATTGTCTGTCCCGAATTTGGCAGCTTGGTATAACCGGATTTTCTTGTTGTTCGGAATGCAGCCCCATTGTGCAGAACTTTCTTATGAAAGATCGCGGTTCGGGAACTGGTTCACGGGATGGATTTTTTCTGATTCTATCGATGTTGTCGCCGGACATTTGCGGGCATTCACCTGGCGGGGATTAAGAGATTTTCTTCGTTATCACGGCTTTTCAGTTTTAGGTGTTAAAGGAATTTCTAACCACCGGCTGGATATTCTTTCAAAAATTATTGCAACATGTTTTCCAAAAAGCTCTGGAAATATTTGTGTGATTGCAAAAAAAACTGATCGAAAATAAAAGGGTCGTTAATGCGCATGAAATGGGGTCAGAGAGGGTTGGTTATTCTGTTCTTTATTCTATTGTCCATTTTTTTATTTCAAAAATTACTTGGTGGAACAATATTGCTCGCATCGGATAACAGCATTGCCGATTTATCGATTCGCGCGTCAGATATTCCAAAAGGATTTTTCGGTGCATGGCACGAATCGCCCCTTATTGGAAATTCAGAAGTTTATAGTGTGAATTGGCTTAACCTAATGCTGTGGATGCTTCCGGTGTCGATTATCGCCAGTTGGCTGCCAGCCATTGAGTTTATATTAAGTTCCCTTTTTCTGATTGCTTTTTTACGACTGCGCAACTGTGGCTGGATCAGTTGTGTCTTCGGCGCGCTGATTGCGTATTGGCTGGGAAGTAATTTTACATTAATTTACGCCGGTCATTTCGGGAAGTTCGGTGTGGTTCTATTTGCTGCCGTTGCCCTTTATTGCATTGAAAAAATGTTCCAGTCCAGAAACATCTGCTGGGCGCTGCTATCTGGCGGAGCGCTGGGTATCATGTTCCTGGAGCAGCAGGATTCGGCGCTGTTTTTCGGACTATTTCTCGGTGCGTACGTGGTGTATCGCTGGATACTTGCCGGCGAAAAAATAAAAACCGGTGTCGGCCTTGTTTTAATTCCGGCGGTTGCATTACTGATTGCCGCCGGCACATTGAGCACATCATTTAAACAGAATATCTCCGACACAGGAATGTCCGGCGGCGGGAACCGGGAAGAACAATGGGAGTATTGCACGCAATGGAGTCAGCCGCCGGACGAAATGATCGATGTCATTGCGCCGGGATATACCGGCTGGCGCAGCGGCGAGCCGGACGGACCGTACTGGGGGAAAATGGGACGCAGCGCCGGCTGGGAATTTACCCGGCAGGGCTTTATGAATTTTAAACTGGAAAATATTTATCTTGGAATCATTCCGGTTGCATTTCTGCTGTTTGCAATTCCGGCGGCGCGCGGCGATGCGCGGCGGCAAGAAATCTGGTTCTGGAGCGGTGCCGGACTGTTTGCGCTGCTGCTCTCCTTCGGTAAATTCACACCGCTCTATTACTGGTTCTGGCAGCTGCCGGTGGCGAACGCCATTCGTAATCCGAATAAATTTACGCAGGTGTTTCAGGTCATTGCCGGGATTTTAACGGCGTTCGGCGCCGATCTGTTTTTCAAAAAAATCACGAAAGAGAAAACCGGCGGGCTGAAAATCTTTTTCTGGTCGGTCGTTGCCGCCGCCGGTTTTTTTGCTTTGTTTGCCGTCAGCAGTGCCGGCGACGGGGCAAAGTTTTCAGCGGCAGGCTGGCCGCAGCAGGCGGCACAGGCGATTGCCAAAAATAAAACTGTTGCGCTTTGGCATGCCGCCCTCCTCACCGGAATTTTGGCATTTATTATCGCAGTGTATGTTTTTCCGATATTTGAAAAACTGAGAAAATATAAAACAGTATTTGCAGCGCTGCTGGTTGGAATCGTTGTCGTGGATGCAAAACTGCTGTCGACACATTACGTGAATACGATGCCGAAAGGATATATTGCCGATAACAGCGTAATTTCTTATTTAAAAGAAAACATCGGGGATCAGCGCGTCGCTGTTATTTCGCAGGACGGGATTTATAATATCTGGCTGACATATACATTTCCGTATCACGGAATTCCGGCGTTCAATTTTACGCAAATGCCGCGCATGCCGCAGGATTATAAAATATTTCTCGAAACTGTCGGGCGCAATCCGTTGCGGATGTGGCAGCTGTCCGGCGTCGGTTTCTTAATCGGACCGACGGCAGTTGAAAATCAGCTGCCCGCCGGTCTGTGGCGGAAAGTTCTTTCGTTTGATATTCTTCCGGAGGCAGATAATGACTTCAACGTGCAAATCAGCATGACGGGTCAGCATTCGGTATTCAAGGCCGCGCCGGAAACGTCGGCGCGCTGCGTTCTGGTGAACGGCTCCGAAAAACTTGCTGATGACGCTGCACAGAATGCCCTGGCATCACCGGCGTGGACTCCATTCAAAAAAATAATTCTGCCGCCGGAAAGTTCCGCGCCGGAAATTCTATCGCCGGCGGAGAATCCGGGGACACTTGCAACACTTGACCGGTCGCCGGGATTTGTGCGCCTGAAAATTAATACAACGAACGACGCCTTTTTGCGCTGCGCCGACAAATATGATCCGGGCTGGACAGCCGCCATTGACGGTGTGCCGGCAGAAGTTCTGCGCGCTGATTTTATTTGTCAGGCTGTATTCATTCCTGCCGGCGAACACATTGTTGAATTAAAATATGCGCCGGAAAATAACCTGCTCTGGCTGCAGTTTGCCGGATTCGGGATCTGCGGTATCGCCGGAGTTTCGCTTTTAATTCCGGCGCGCCGGAAAATTAAAACATGATCTATGTCGAGTAAATGGAAAAAGTAGTTGTGTAATGAATGAGAAAAAACACGCAATTAAACTGTTTGAAAAGACCCATGTTCGTGCCGTTTGGGATGACGAAAGCGAAAAATGGTGGTTTTCAGTTTTGGATATTATCGGTATTTTGACGGACCAGCCGGATTATGAAAAATGCCGGAACTACTGGAAATGGCTTAAGAAAAAGCTGATTGGCGAAGGAAGTCAGTTGGTTAGTGATACTACCCAACTGAAAATGCAGGCCGCCGATGGCAAGTATTATAAAACCGATGCAATGAACACTGAACAGGTTTTACGCCTTGTTCAATCCGTACCAAGTAAAAAAGCCGAACCGTTTAAGTTGTGGCTTGCAGCAGTCGGCTCGGAACGCATCGACGAAACGCTCGACCCCGAACTGTCAATTGATCGCGCAATACAAAATTACCGCCGGCTCGGTTACAGTGAAAACTGGATCAATCAGCGGATTAAATCAATTGAAGTCCGCAAAGCGCTGACGGATGAATGGGATAAAAGCGGCGTAAAACAAGGTGAAGAGTATGCTCTCCTTACCGATCTGATGAGCCGCACCTGGAGCGGAATGTCGACGCGCGAATACAAAAAATACAAAGGGCTGAAAAAAGAAAACCTCCGTGACAACATGACGAATACCGAACTGGTGCTTAATATGCTTGCAGAAGTTGCGGCGACCGATATCTCGGCTGAACGTCAGCCGGGCGGATTTGCAGAAAGTGCGGAAGTTGCAGAAGAGGGCGCAAAAGCAGCAAAAGTCGCTCGTGAACAGATTGAAAAAAGTACGGGCAAAAAAGTTGTCAGTCCGCAGAGCGCTAAAAACTCCGGGCAGATTCCTTTGAAACGTGCGGAGAAAAATAAATATGACACCGGAAATTTCAATTGTAATTCCGACGATGGGACGTCCGATTCTGGTTCAAACGCTGAAATCAGTGTTAACGATGAAACATTCTGACCGGCTTGAAGTTATCGTGGTTGGTGAAATTTATGATTCCGGCGTTTTACAGAGTGTAAATGAAATTGTCGCTGGGAATTTCAATGTTCGCCGTATTTCTGTTTCGTATAAAACCGGTGATTCGAGCCGGAAAAAAATCGCGGCGCCGAAGAAGGTTCGGCGGACATTATTGCATTTCTTGATGACGATGTAACGATTGCGCCGGATTGGGCAGAACATATTTTTGCTGCATTTAATGATTATTCCGTCGGACTCGTCAGTGGTCCGGCGCTGGTGCCGGAAAATGTTAATCTTTCCGCGCGGCTCGCCGGGCTTACCTTAACATCGCGTGCCGCCGGTTATGTTGCCGACTGTTATAAAACCGGCGATTCCGCCGTGCTCGAAATTGTCTGAAGCCGGATTATCGGCTGCGATGCCGCGTACCGGAAAAAATATTTGAGGAAATGGGCGGATTCCCGCCGGAATTTTATCCAGGCGAAGAGATGATTGCTTCGTGGCGGACGCAGCAACTGGGTTATACACTGCTCTTTATTCCGGCGGCGTGGGTTTATCACTATCCGCGCCAATCCGTAAAACGGTTCTGCCTGCAGATGTGGGGTTACGGCGCAACGCGCATCCGTCTGATTCGCGCCGGCACCGGAATGGAATGGGCAACGCTGGTTCCGGCGGTGTGGGTTTTATCATTAATTGTTCTTGGCGCGCTGGCGCCGATTTTAAAAATTGCGGCGCTGCTGTTCGCATTGGATATTCTGCTTTACGGAATTGCTGTGATATTCATTGGACTGGAAACAGTTCTTCATACGCGACGGATTTGCGATCTGCTCATAATATTCACGATTCCGGTCATGCACATCAGCTACGGGCTCGCTGAGTGGTTTGAATGTTTCCGGCCGAATCGCGATCTCAGTGAAAATCATGCATCAAAAGCGAAACAGTAATGAGATGATATATTTGGAATGAAACAGTGCGTTGTTTTTATTTTTAGATTTGATAATTTTAAACGAATTGAAGAAACGATTTATAGTTAATTGATAAAATACAGCTGAGGGCTTTTATGGCGGTTTTGGTAACGGGCGGTGCAGGGTTTATCGGATCTCATGTGGCAGAACATCTTGCCCGACAGGGGCAGGATGTAATTGTGCTGGATGATTTGAGCGGCGGATTTATGGAAAATATTCCAGCAGGGGTGCTGTTTGTAAAAGGTTCCGTCTTGGATACACAGTTGCTTGCATCACTATTTAAAAATCATGATATAAAATATATATATCATCTCGCTGCTTATGCTGCAGAAGGACTCAGCCACTTCATCCGCCGGTTTAATTATCACAATAACCTCATTGGGTCTGTTAATTTAATTAATGAAGCGGTGAATCATAATGTAAAATGTTTTGTATTCACTTCATCGATTGCAGTCTACGGCGCGGGGCAGCTGCCAATGACCGAAGAGATGGTTCCAATGCCGGAAGATCCGTATGGAATTTCGAAATATGCAGTGGAGCAGGATCTTTGTGCGGCACATGAGATGTTCGGTCTTAATTATATCATTTTTCGGCCGCATAATGTTTACGGAGAACGGCAGAATATGGCGGATTTGTATCGCAATGTGCTTGGAATTTTTATGCGTCAAATTCGGGAAGGAAAGCCGTTGACTGTTTTCGGGGACGGGACGCAAACCCGGGCATTTTCGTATATTGATGATGTTGCTCCGGATATTGCGAATGCTGTGAATATTCCGGCAGCATATAATAAGGTTTTTAATGTCGGAGCTTCGTCTCAATATACTATCAATGAACTCGCGGCTATTATTGGAAAAGTTTACGGAGTGATGCCGGAGATTCAATATCTTGATGCCCGCAATGAAGTACAGGATGCATATTCTGATCATAGCAAGGCAGCGTGTATTTTCGGTAAGAAGCAGGATATCGCACTGGAAGACGGTATTCGGAGAATGGTGCAGTGGGCTGGGAATGTAACGATTCCTGAACCGACAAAGTTTAGTAATATTGAGATTCGAAAAAATATGCCGCCGGTCTGGCTGGAGATGATTAACTCTTAATCTCTAACAACTGTTCGTTCAGGTGATTTTGCCCATCGTTCGATCATTGGTGCGGTGTTCCGGATAGCAGTTTCGCGAGCAGAAAGATTTCTTTCGGCGGTTTTTTTCCCCGCGTCAGCAAGGCGTTTACGCAATGCTTTATCACGGCAAAGACGCAGAATCTGCCCGGAGATTTCTTTGCTGCTGCCCGGCTCAAAGAGTAATCCGGTTTCATTTTCAACAACGAGTTCGGTAATCCCTGCATTTCGAGCGGCAAGAGCCGCAATTTCACACGCGAAACAATGTCCCAGCACAGTAGTAACAACGAGTGATGACCCTGCATCATTTCTGCGGGAAATCAGGCCGATGTCGCCGCCGCTTAGTGCGCCGACAATGCTTTCTGATGATTCATGCCCGGTGAATTCGACATACCGTTCCAAACCGAGCTTCACCGTTCTTTCCTGCAGGTTCCGTAATTCGGAACCGCTTCCTATAATGCAGAAACGGAAATTTTCAAACTCAGCGATTACGCGAGGCAGTGCGTCAAGTACAACATCAAGGCCTTTGGCCGGATTTAAAATGCCATGAAATACCATGATGATATATTCAGCGTTCCAGCCGCGTTTTTGCCGGCATTCATTATAATCAAGTTTGCGGTAAAGCGAGAAATCGACTGCATCATATGCGTAAAAAAGCTGTTGCGGAGATATTCCAAGAGTTGAAAGATAATTTGCAGCGCTTTTGGCTCTCGTAATCAGGATCGGAGTTTTCTGCCAGGCACGGATATCCAGATTTTCTATTAACCGTCCAATCCTGCGCGGAAAAAAACGTTTCGATGAATATTGCTCAATAAAAAAATCTACGACAGATACGGAAACATAATTGCCGAAAAATAAACGGCAAATCGGCAGCAACAGTGGAATGGTTTCATCGACATATAAACGCCTGATCCCGACGATCCGGCATCCAATGGCAAGCCACGGGAGCAGCATAATCCAGCAGAGCGACATAATCCATTTTGAACGTTCTGATTTTCTGCTGATTTTGAACGGTAATTGAATTACTTTTGCATAACGCCTGATACTTTCCGGCGGTTTCGGACTCTCAGTACATGTCATGCTGATGTAATAGACATTGAAATGCTCCGAAAATAAACGGATAATTTCCGGCAGAGCAAATGTAATATCTGCATGTACAGCAGATCCGTAGCGAAACCAGAGCGCTAGTTTAGGTTTTTTAATATCAGACACATTGAACCTGAAAATACGTTTTGTTTTTATACTTATAATTTCAATAAATAATATCTTTAAAATTATCGAGAGCAATGGATCATCAGCCCGCTACCGACATACGGTGGAAATACTGAACCTATTATATTAATGCATTGAGTAAAAAATGACCATTTTCCGAACGTATAATAAAGCCGGTCGACTTTCCATCCGCCGGTCGCAATCAATTTTTCTGCGGTATAGTCTGTAAACGTATAAAGATGAAGCCGGTCGGTTTTTTCCCAATGCCGGCAGAAAGGTGAAAGAACATTCGGAAGGCTCACAATCAGCCGTTCCGTCGGTATTTCGCGCAAAAGCTTCACTGGATTTTCAAGATGTTCAAGCACATCAAAAGCTGTCGTTATATCCCAGTTTTTTCCCGAAAGATCCGGTAATCCGTCATTCAAATCGGCCCGAATATCAGCTGCAGTAGAGTAATCAACCGTCGTCCGGGACGCCGTAAGACTCCACGCATCTTTGAGCTGCCGTTCGTATGCATTATCGGCGCCAAATCCGCTGCCGCCGAGATCCAGCACACGCAGTCCGGATAATTCCTTTTTGATTACATCCGCTTTCGATTTCATGTGTTTAATTGTAATTTAAAAAAAATTCAATACAACGTATCTTTCAACATCGGTTTTTCGGAATGCATAATCATATAATCTCCTAAGTGAAAGATTTTTTCTAGGATTTTCCGATTTTCCGGTGTCGGCTCAAAACAGATAATTCGTCCTGTCGGCCCGATTTTTCTGGAAGCATAAACCGCGTACTCTCCGGGATAAGCGCCTGCATCGACAACAATATCGCCTTTTTTTAGCTTCCGGAATAATTCATATCCTTTTACCGGAGAAAAATCGGCGATAAAATCCGGAACAAGCGGGTTGAACGCTAAAAAATAACGCAATGCATTTTTTGGAGGCACTTCGGGTATTTTCGCAAAAAGATCAGAAAAATTCACTCAATAATGTTTCTATTTATATTGAGTTTACGTCAATCAAACAATTTGAATTAAAAGAAAATCATGCCAGGAGAAGAAGTTTTCCGGCATGTATTTAAAATCGATTAGCCGGCGCAGAGTGTTCCAATCGCAGTGCGGCTGAGCCGCAACCTGTGATCCGCCGACTGAACAGAAAACCGCCGGCAGAGGTGTTCCGGACACTCAAATAAATTAAGAAAGAGATGGGTCGAGCTGCTTTTCATCTGGTTTTTCAGAGCATCACGGCAGATAACGGCGGCGAGTTTTTGGAAACCGAAGAACTGAAGCAGTCCGTCTTCGGCGGGCAACGGACGCAGATTTATTATGCACATGCCTGCAGCTTATAGGAGCGCGGGAGCAATGAAACCGGCAACCGGGCAATCTGCCGGCTTATTTCCACCGGTCGCTATCTTTCGACATATACTCACCGGCGGATCAAAGACATTGAGACTTGAGGCAACTGCTATCCGCGGGAAATCCTCGCCTGTAAAACAGCAGCAGAAATCTATATTCAGTGCGCGGCATGAAAAATCAGCTCTAACTCCGGCATTTTAATGTACAGCTTACCGAAATTTGCTGCAATGCTTCGGGGTAGGCGATATGTTCCTGTTCGTGAATACGGTTCATCAGTGTTGCAACCGTATCATCCGGCAGGACGGGAACTTTGCGCTGTACAATGATTTGGCCGGTATCGATTCCGGCGTCGACAAAATGTACGGTGCAGCCGGTTTCTTTTACGCCGGCATCGAGCGCCTGCCGGCCGGCGTCGAGTCCCGGAAATGCCGGCAGCAGTGACGGATGAATATTGATAATCCGGTGCGGAAAGGCATTCAGCAGTCCCCCCTTTACAATCCGCATAAAACCGGCGAGGGCAATAAAATTTCCGCCGTGACTGTGAACCAGCTGAATTGCACGCGCTTCGGCGTCGCCATCCAGTTTGTTTTTAAATGGTGCACAATTGAGATAGCAGGCAGGGTGGCCGAATTTTTTTGCACGTTCCAGAATAAATGCGTCTTCAACATCAGAAATAACGCATGCAATATTTGCATTAAGCTTTCCGGTTTCAATCGCTTCTGCAATAGCCTGATAGTTCGAGCCGGAACCGGAGCCGAATACTGCCAGATTTAACATTAAAAAATCCTTTCGGAATTAACTGGATTTTGAAGAGTAAACCGGATTTTAATTTGCGCCAACTGTAAACCGGAAGAAAGAGAGACGATGAAGTTATTTATTAAACCGCACAATGAAACCGCCCGCGAATTTTATCAGAACCACGGACACTTTCATGATGGTGACGCCGGACTGGATCTTTATGTACTGGAGGAAATGATCTTTCAGCCCGGCGAAACCAAAGCAATAAAATTCGGAATTTCCTGCGAGCCGGAAGACGGGCGCGCCTATTATCTTTTCCCGCGTTCCAGCATTTCTAAAACGCCGCTGCGCATGTCCAATTCTATTGGTTTAATCGACGGCGGGTATCGCGGTGAAATCATGGCCATGGTTGATCACATTAAAACGGAACCGTACATCGTTGAAAAAGGGCAACGGCTTTTTCAGCTCGTCGCGACAGACAGTTCACCGATTTATTATGAACTCACCGGCGAACTTTCCGCAACGACTCGCGGCACCGGCGGATTTGGAAGTACCGGAGTGTAAAGCAGCACACATATTTTCGGCTGGACTGATCGATTGCATTGAAAATAAACCTGTAAAAAAACCGGCGTTCCTATGAAACGCCGGTTCTGTTTTTCAACTGACGGGATGCTCAGTCGACAAGATCAATCATCTGGCTGATGGGATCGCTGCCGTTATTATTTCCGCCGTTGTCTTCCTCGTCTGTTTTGGACCATTGCTGCTGCGGTTGAGCGCCGCTTGCACTGCTATTGCGATTTTTTTTATTCCGGCGCTGATTGCGGTAGTTCCGGTTGTTTTCGTTGTTTCCGCCGTTATTTTTTCCATTGCCGGACTGCTGCTCGGTGTCATCGATCAGCTTCCGGAAAGTGGAAACGCGGAGTGTTTTACCGCCGGCACGGATGATTTTATTTTCCAGTTCGATATTCTCGGTGACGAGTACGCCGGTGCTGCCCGCCTGTCTCAGTGCGCGCAGCAGTTCTTTGGTCATTTTAGCTTCGTCGCCGGCGTAGCGGACGCGAACGCCGTCGAAGATGCGGTTATGCGGTGCTTTATCCAGTGGTTTGCCGGTCATCGCCGCAATGACCTTTATTTTTTCACGCTGTACAAGACGTGAAAGCATACGCAGGATCTGGAGTTGCTGGCGCGGCGCGGCGCGCCCGCGGACGCCTTTTGATTTCAGTATGGTGTCGACATCAACAACCAGTACCGGTTTTGCTGTTCCGAAGAGCCCCATGGTTCTTCTTCCTTTCTTCTGGTTCAGGGTTACTGCGGCGCCGTTTCAATCGGACAACAGAATGGACTGGCACCGCGCTTGTAATGTGAAGCGGGGGAAACTACCGGAGCGCCGCACACGGGGCAAGCGAAGAGTGAAACGAGTTTTCTGGAACCGTGCGGATCGCCTGCGACTTTTAGACCTTTGACTTTTGACTCGTTTCCCACAAACCGTTAATTTGTCCGCATGCAGTTTTTTCGTAAAAAAAACGTGTGGATACCAACCTGGAAAGGGTGTGTTTTAATTATCCTTGCCGGTGCCGGAGTCATGACTCTCTTTGTAAAAACACTTTATCCGTTTCTGGCGCAGAACCGGCCTCTGCCGAATGTGCCGATTGTCGTTATCGAAGGCTGGATCAACGACGCCGCACTTGAACTTGCCACCGGAAAAATTTCTGCTGACCAAACGATCATCGTCACCGGAACGCCGCTCGACTACGGACAGAAAATTCTGGATTTAAAAACCTATGCCGAAGTGGCCGCCGCCCGGTTAATTGAGTCCGGGATTTCACCCGAACGGGTCCTCTGTGTTTCTGCGCCGGAAACCGTGCAGGACCGAAGCTATACAACCGCCATAGCGGCGCGCGAAAAACTGGAAGAAATCAGACGGTTTGGTGAGCCGGTAAACCTCATCACCTCCGGGCAGCATGCTCGCCGGTCATATCAGCTTTACCGTAATGTCTTTGGGAAAGAATATCCAGTGGGAGTCATCAGCATCGAACCGCCTGAATTTGATATGCAACACTGGTACAGGCACAGCTTCGGTGTGAAAGGTGTGCTGACCGAAACGGTTTCATGGATCTACACACAAATTTTTCTGCTGACAAAATGAACGGACGGCTCCAGCAGCGTTTAATTGAAATCGGTGCGCCGGCAGATGTTTGCGCGCTGGCGGCCGAACTCGCTGAGCTGGCGGTGCGCGATCCGCTCACCGGACTTTATAACCGCCGGTTTTTTGATGCAGCACTTGCGCAGAATATTGAAATCGCCCGCCGGTACGACCGTCCGCTCAGTCTCGTTTTGTTCGATATTAATAAACTAAAACAGATCAACGACACACAAGGACACACCGCCGGTGACGCCGTTCTCAAAACTTTTGCCGGAATTTTAAAACAGACTGCACGCAAAGCGGATATTGTCTGCCGGATCGGCGGCGATGAATTCGCCGCAATTCTGCCCGAAACCGGCAAAGCCGCCGCCGGCAAATTTGTCGACCGGTTTTTGGCGGCGTTAAACAACGAATCACTTTCCGCCGCCGCCGGCATTGCCGAGCTTCCTTCTGAAAATCTTTTGGCCGCCGCCGCTGCCGGACTTATAAAAGGATAGGGCGGGTTTTCGCCGATCCGCAATTTTGTTTATGCGATTTCAAACCGCGCGACGGATTCAACGTGGTTGGTTTGCGGGAATAAATCTACCGGCACGGTGCGAACGAGTTTGTAGAGTCCGTTTTCGCATAGCAGTGCCCCGTCGCGTGCGAGTGACGCCGGATTGCAGCTCACATAAATAATCACCGGCGGCGCGAGTTCGCGCAGCATGGCTACAGCTTTGGCATGCATTCCGGCGCGCGGAGGATCGGT
Organism: Kiritimatiellales bacterium; assembly: GCA_041656295.1. Lineage (NCBI taxonomy): Bacteria > Pseudomonadati > Kiritimatiellota > Kiritimatiellia > Kiritimatiellales > Kiritimatiellales bacterium. The sequence continues at coordinate 207,044 of JBBADV010000001.1, forward strand.
AATGACAACATCCGGCAGGCCGAAGTTTTCAAGTTCAGTGCGAATGCTGCCGAAATGCATCAAGTCCATCTGCCGGAATTCACAGTTTGTCGCGCCGTGTTCAGCCGCATTTTTTTGGGCGTCGGTCACGGCGCTTTCAACGAGTTCAATTCCCAGTACGCGCGCGCAATGTCTGGATGCAAACAGCGCAATAGAACCGGTGCCGCAAAACAGATCATACACGGTTTCTGTACCGGTGAATTCGGCGGCGGTAAGAATTTCATGATACAGTTTTTCCGCCTGCACCGTGTTGGTTTGAAAAAATGAATTCGGCGAAATGCGATAGGTATATTCACCGAGCCGGTCTGTGATGGTTCCGGCGCCGTACATCACAAATTCCTGTTCACCAAAAGCCACCAGATTTTTGCGTGCAGTGATGGCATTTACAAAGGTTGTTAATTTATCGTCGAGCGTACTGCGCAACCCGGCGGCGAGCTCTTTCATCAGTGCCGGTTCGTGTGTTGACGTGATCAAATTTACCATCAGTTCGCCGGTGCGTACGCCGCGCCGGATAACCAGGTTGCGCAGAAATCCTTCGTGCGTGAAGGTGGAATATACCGGCAGTGTGTGTTTGCGGCAAAACCGGCGCACCGTTTCTACCGCAAGATTCATCTCTTCGGACGCAAGATCGCAGTGATCAATATCAATCACTTTCGAAAAACATCCCGGTGCATGAAAGCCGAGCGCAAAATCTGCCGGCTTGCGCAACTGTTCCGCCGGAAGTTTTATTTCGTCCGGCAGCAGATAGCGCTGATCGGTGAAATCCATATCAATTTTATTGCGGTAGCCGTAAATTTCCGGCGCCGGGATACAATCGGTTACAGCCGGATTTTCAAAACCGCCGAGATGTTCAAGCGCGTCAACCACCTGCTTGCGCTTAATGCGCACCTGTTCGGCATAGTCGAGATGCTGCCATTTGCAGCCTCCGCAAACGCCGGAATATTCACAGCGCGATGTCGTCCGGCGCGGTGACGGCAATACAACGCCGGTTAACCGCGCCACCAGATAACGCTTTTTAATTTTAATAATTTGCGCCCGAACAACATCGCCGACCGCCGCCGGCCCTTCCACAAAAATACGGATTCCATCCGGCAGTGTTCCAACACACCGGTTTTTATCCGCCGTGTCGAAAATCTCTACTTCAACGATCTCGCCTTTTTTCGCCATACCCGTCAAATCCTCGCAAACAATCCGCAGCGCATCCAGCAGAAGATCATCAAGACCGTTTAAAAATTAATTCCGCATTTTTCGTATATTCTGTGGTTCAACTTCACGTTTCTTCAATTTACAGCGCCGCAAAGCTCAGTTACAATCCACCATTATGAATACAGAAAAACCGCTTGAACGCTTTGCGAAAACCTACGGCATACCGGGACAGAGTCCGCGTACGCTCGGCCCGCTGCGCGTTTTCTGGCCGCTCGCGCCGTTCTGTTTTGTCGCCGGCTGGCTTCTGCATGCCGCACTGCCGTACCCGTATCTCTCCACGTCACAGGCCGGTATCCTGTTCATCCTGCTTGCGGCGGCGCTCGCGCTGTTTTCATTCTGGAGCGCACACCGGCTGCGCAGTTTTATTAAAGGCGCTGAAGGTGAAGAAACCGTTGCGCGCACGCTCGCTGTTCTGCCCGCAAACTGCACCGTGTTCAACGATCTGCAGTTTGACGATGGCACATCGTTCGATCATATCGTCGTTTCGCCATCCGGCGTGTTCGTTATCGAAACCAAAAACTGGAGCGGCGAAATCACCTTCCAAAACGGACAGGTTCTCTGTAACGGCCGCATGCCGAGCCGTCCGCCGATCAAACAGGTGAAAGAAGCTGCCGCCGCGCTTGAAGAATATCTCGTCTCCGCGAACTGTGCTGCGCCGGTACGCGCTGTCATCTGCTTTGTAGGCAATCAGCTTCACGGCGGATTCGATAACATCGGCGGTGTGCGTATCTGCAATGAAAATAATCTATTATCACTTTTTGAAAACCCGCTCGAAGAACCTCTGCCTGCCGGCACGCTCGGTATGATTTCCGGGGAACTCGCGAGAATTGCGGAGAAATAAAATTGATAAACCGCGGGTAACGCAGATGGAAACGGATAGAAAAAATTGGCGGATCACCGGCCCGGCGACCACGGACAGCGAGGCTGCTGTCCCTCCAGTTTACAAACATTATCCATTTATATCCGTTTAATCCGCGGTTGAAATTATTTGGCATAAACAAAAACTGAAAAGGAGACGACGATGCGCACATTAATTCCTATTGCCGACGGTTGCGAAGAGATGGAAGCCGTGATTGTTACTGATATTCTGCGGCGTGCAAAATGGGATGTGGTACTCGCCGGAATCAGCGGCGACGATCCGGTTACGGCGTCGCGCGGTGTTGTGCTGATTCCCGACGCGCAGTGGGATGAACTGGTATTGATGGATTTCGATCTGATTGTGCTGCCCGGCGGACTCGAAGGAACGGATGCTCTGTGCAAACATGACGGTGTACAGGAAACGCTGCGAGTATTTGATGTCGCAGAAAAATGGATTGCCGCTATTTGTGCCGCGCCGCTGGCACTGCACACCGCCGGCGTACTGGAAGACCGTGTGTTCACCTGCTATCCCGGCATTGAAAAAGAGATGGGGCGCACTGACCGGTCGGATGATCTTGTTGTTATAGATCAGAATATTATCACCAGCCAGGGCCCCGGTACGGCCTTTGATTTTGCGCTCGCACTGATTGAAAAAATCGACAGCGCCGAAGCCGCCGACGCCGTTCGTGCCGGTTTATTATATTAAAAATACATTTTTCTTAACATTGATGAATTAACCACGGATGTAAACGGATTTTTACAAAGAGGTAACGGAGGCGAACGAAGATAGGATTTCCTGGCAGAAGATTGCAAAGCGCGCAAAAAAATCAGGTGCAGATGAAAATTATAGAGCATAGAATTTGAATACTTCTTTGCGTTCCTTTGAGCCCTTCTGTTAAAAAATTCATCCGTATTAAGTGAATAGATGCAAAAAGAATGAGTTCAATTTTATTACATACCTGTTGTGCTCCGTGTGCGGCGCCGGCGGCGGAACGGCTGATGCTGGACGGCAGGCAGGTTGTTCTTTATTTCAGTAATTTTAATATTTTTCCTGAAACGGAATACCAGAAGCGTCTCGCACATGCCCGTAAACTGGCACAGGCGATGGATCTGATCATCGAAGAAGATCAGTACGATCACTCCGAATGGCTGAAACACGTTCACGGGCTTGAAAACGAACCCGAAAAAGGCGAACGCTGCCGGAAATGTTTTGAATTCAGTTTAACGCGCACGAATCAAATGGCGGAGCGGTTAAAAATTCCAGCGTTTGCTACTACGCTGACACTCAGTCCGCATAAAGTTTCGCGCATGATTTTTGAAACCGGAGCACGGTTCCCGCGGTTTGTTCCTATCGATTTTAAGAAGCAGGGCGGGTTTCTGCGCAGCATCGAATTGTGTGAAACATACGATCTTTACCGGCAGTCCTACTGCGGTTGTGAATTTTCTCAATAAATGCTTCACCGTTGGTATCTCGCGATATTACCGCGGTAAATTCGGAATCGTGCTGGAAGCGGGAAGCATTTTCTGGATTGATGGACCGGATACAAATCACTAGATTTAGTATAAAGAAATCAGAAATAACAACAGCGCGAGTAATTGAGTGAAAAAATAATCGTATGATTAAATGCATCTGCGGGCGGATTTTTCCACCGCACACAGTGTTAAATCATCAAATTCCATGCTTTGACCGCCTATGAAAAACGACCCGCAATTTGATTTTTGGTACGCCGTAAACAACACGGAAGTTGTTTCGCTGCCGGACCGCCGTTTGGAAACATTTGGCACGACACTGGTGAACTATCACCTCGTCAGCGAGCTGATGGATTCGGTGGATAAAGTCCGCGTGCGCGAAGGAAAATTAAAAGCCTTCCGCCCGGGAATTATTACACCGGCCTCTATCGCCGACAGCATGCTGGAGGGATTTGGCGAAGAGGCACAGGAATATGCCAACTGGCTGCGGAACCACGCCGCAGATATGCAGATTCTAAAATACGGGTTTAAAATCCAGAAAGAAAACATCAACGATTATATTCTGACGGATTCACTGCCGGCAGTTGTGACGCGCGTTAAAACGGACGTGGCTGCGCGCGATAATCCGCTGGACGCAGTGCTGGTTGGCGTTGACCGGCCGTGGGAAGTCTGCCTGCTTAAACTGATGGTCGAGCTGGTGCAGCAGTCGGCCCCGGGAAACATACAGGATATTCACCAGCGGCAGCGCGATCAGAAAGCAACCCTGCACCTCGAAATCGAAAACGCATTTCTGAACGCCTCCCGCGATGCATCGCAGCTTCCGCATTTGGCGGATTTATTGAAACGTCACGGACTGTTCAAACGCTATGAAGACCGCTTTTTTGCCACCGTACGCTCTGCAAAATAATTTGCAGTCGCATCAAGGCTCACGGACCGGTATGTGCAAAATGAATTGTTCCGGATCAATGTTTCTGAGAAGCTTCATCGTTCAATTCTGGGAAACAGTTGTATGAACACAATCGCAATTATCGGCGCCGGAATGATGGGCGCATCGCTGGGGCTGGCGTTGAAGAAACGCGGTGTACCGGTGCGTATTCACGCCTTTGCACGCCGCGCCGAAGCGCGCACACAACTGCTAGCGTGCAGTGCCGCTGATAGCGTTTTTGACTCCGCACCAGCGGCAGTTAAAAACGCAAATATAGTTGTTTTTTGTGCGCCGGTGCTCTCGATCCCGGCGCTCGTTAAAGAGTGCCGCACCGCATTGTCTGCCGGTGCAATTTTAACCGACGTCGGCAGCACCAAATCCTGTTTGCATCAATTAATTCCAGCCGCGCTCACCGGCCGGAACGATCTCCACTATATCGGTTCGCATCCGGTTTGCGGATCGGAACAGCAGGGTGTTAACGCCGGCGATGCTGATTTATTTGCCGGTGCGCTGACGATTGTTACACCGGATAACGCCGCGCCGGAACACATAGAAAAGGTCATCGCACTGTGGAAGTCCACCGGGTCAAAAACCGTTACAATGAGCGCGGATAAACACGATGAAATCCTCGCCGCAACCAGTCATCTGCCGCATGTGACGGCAGCGGCGCTGGTGCTCACCGCAAACGCCGCCGGGGAATTTGCCGGCAGCGGATTCCGCGATACAACACGTGTCGCCGGCGGTGCACCGCAGATTTGGAGCGATATTGTGCGTACCAATACGCCGCCCCTGAAAAATGTACTCGCCGAATTGCGCCGGAATCTGGATGCATTTGAGCAGCTGCTCGATTCCGGCGATGAAGAAAAAATTACGGCCTGGTTTGCCGCTGCACGTGAAAAACGGAATAAATTATTAATCCCGAATGAACACTAATTAGAGATGGTAACATCAAAATATATTATCAGTAACTGATTCGTGAAAGGGAGTGGCTGGAGTAAATGAAAACAGTGTTTCCAGTTAAAACATTCGGCGGGGAAATTCCGGTTCCCGGCGATAAGAGTATTTCGCAGCGGATCGCGATACTGGCGTCGCTCGCAGACGGAACATCGGCGGTGCGCGGATTCCTCGCCGGCGAAGATGCGATGAATACATTGAATGCAATGTGTGCACTCGGCGCATCGGCCGGTTTCTCCGGCGATGTTTTAAAGATTACCGGCACGGCCGGAAAACTGCACGTGCCGGGGAAAATTCTGGATATGGGAAATTCCGGCACCGGCACACGGCTGCTCGCCGGCATTCTGGCGGGACAGAATTTTGAATCGATACTCGCCGGCGATGCGTCGCTTTCGCGCCGGCCGATGGGGCGCATTCAAAAACCGCTCGAACAGATGGGGGCCGCTATTTCACTCACCGGAGCGAAGGGCACACTGCCGATGAAAATTTCCGGTGCGCCATTGCACGGAATTTATTATGAACTGCCGGTGGCGTCGGCGCAGGTGAAATCGTGTATTCTGCTCGCCGGGCTGTTTGCCGCCGGCAGAACGACAGTGGTTGAGCCGCGCTCAACGCGCGATCATACTGAAAAACTTTTTGAGATGTTTGGACTGCCGATTGAAATTGATGGACACAGCATTTCTATTTCCGGCGGTGCAGGTTTTGAAGCGCGTGAGCTTTTTGTCCCCGGCGATTTTTCGAGCGCCGCTTTCTGGATTGCCGCAGCGGCGGCGCGGCCGGGCGCTGAATTAACAGTTACCGGCGTCGGTTTAAATCCGCGCCGTACTGCGTTAATCGATGTGTTGAAGCGGATGGGGGCCGAAATTACGGTTGAATTTACGGCGACGTATAAGGATCCGGTTGGAACAGTTGTTGTGCGCGGTACAAAACTTTCCGGCACGCAGGTTTCCGGCGCCGAAATTCCAAACTTAATTGATGAAATTCCGGTACTCGCTGTAACAGCGGCACTCGCCACCGGTGAAACGGTTATTCGCGACGCAGCGGAACTGCGGGTGAAAGAATCGGATCGCATTGCAGTAATGGCGACGCATTTACGCGCATTCGGTGTTGATGTTGAAGAAGCTCCGGACGGAATGAAAATTGCCGGCGGTGCAAACATTGTTGCACCGGAAATACCGCTGGCGTCGCACGGCGATCACCGGATTGCTATGTCGATGGCAATTCTGGCTTTGTTTGCTGATGCGCCGGTGAGGATTGCCGACACAGCGTGTATTGCGACATCGTATCCCGGATTCTGGCAGCACCTCGAACAGCTTGGAGGGAAAGCTTTATGAGGAAACAGAAACAGCGGATCATTGCAATCGACGGACCGGCAGCGTCCGGCAAGTCTACCGTTACACGCGAAGTGGCAAAACGGCTGAATTGCATCTATGTGGACTCCGGCGCACTGTATCGCGGCGTAACATGGAAGATGCAGCAGAGCCATGCGAATACGAAAAATCCGCTGATGGTGATTCCGGCGCTGTTAAAATCGAAGTGGAAGTTTTTTGTACGCGATGGTGCGGTGGCATTTGCGGTCGACGGCGTCGAGCCGGGCGCAGCGCTGCGCGAAAAAAATGTACGCGAAGCGGTTTCGGATATTGCAGCCATGCCGCCGGTGCGTAAATTTGTGGTGCACCGTTTGCGTAAACTGAAAAAGCTCGGCAGTCTGGCAATGGAAGGGCGCGACATCGGTTCGGTGGTTTTTCCGAAAACACCGTATAAATTTTATCTCGATGCCAGTCCGGAAGAGCGCGCCAAACGCCGGCATGCCGAATTGATCGCAAAGGGCGAAACGGAAAAGGCGCAGGAAGTAATGGAGTCGCTGCAGCGGCGCGACGAAAAAGATTCAACGCGCAAAGCCGCGCCGCTGAAAATTGCGGACGGCGCATATGTGATTGATACATCTAATCTTGATATCGCCGGTGTTGTAAAAGTTGTAATTGATCGCGTAGAAGAACTCGAGGCGCCGCGCACGGAAACGATGGTGAATCCGCGGCTCTATCGCACCGCGTGTGATTTCCTCTGTTTTGGTCTGCGCGTGGTGAATAATATTAAGGTCATTGGTTTGCAGAATGTACCGAAAACCGGCGGACTGATTATTGCCTCGAACCATGCCAGCTATCTCGACCCGCCGGCGGTCGGGGCATTCACGCGTATGCGTACAATTCACTTCATGGCACGTGACACGCTGTTTAAAAACAGACTGTTCGGCGCCTTCTTGCGCGGCGTCGGCGTCATTCCGCTGTCGCGCGAAAGCGGCGATTTGAAAGCGATGAAAACCGCGATTCAACTGCTGCATCACGGCGGCGCAGTCTCGCTTTTTCCTGAGGGCACGCGTTCGCCGGACGGCAATTTACAGCCGGCAAAACCCGGCATTGGCTTTCTTGTCGCCAAAGGCAACGCGCCGGTGGTGCCGGTGTATGTGCACGGCTCCTATGAGGCGTGGTCAAAAAACAGCGGAGGATTAAAGCGCAAACCGATTACCGTTATTTTCGGACAGCTCATCACGCAGGAGGAAATCCGTGCACTCGGTACCGATCGCGAAGCTTACGGAAAAATCGGTGATCTCATCATGCAGCGCATCGCCGACCTCAAACAAAAATTTGAATGCGGAGAATTCAGCGAAGAGCTGGAATAAATCAAATTAAAACAAGATCGCTCTAAAAATAAATAAAGTGATTCAGAAATATATTCAGTACCATTTAGAGAAAAAGCAAGGAGCTGCGCAGCTTGATTTAAAGCTGTGTTGAAGATGTCCCGTGGCAAGCCACGGTAAAAATAAGGCGCAAGACCGGAACAGCGTTTAGTGGTACCCCGGGCGGGATTCGAACCCGCGACCTACGGATTAGGAATCCGTTGCTCTGTCCAGCTGAGCTACCGGGGTTTTATATGTAATATTTCATATATTAAGTGCTTGTAAAACACGGTCTACAGCGATCACAATTTTATTGTTGTGCTCCATGCATTTGCTTCCCTTTTAAGTGCATTGTTCAGGGTATAACCAAACCCTTCAAAATAATACACTTGAAAAAGAAGGTATGAGGAAAATAACCAGCACACCGGAGCAAGGCAAGAAACAAAGTGAATCTCCCCGTGGCAAGCCACGGGGTATTCTGCGACAGATTTCGATAAAACTGCTAAAAAACAAAAACCGGTTTTAATTGGCATTCCTTCCGCGCTCCGTGAAAAGTTACAGGAGGTGCCGTCAGGCAGCCGAAAAGGATTTGTTCTTCCGGAATATGCAGCAACCATTTGTATAAAAATGACAAAGGTTCTCCGGCCCGCCGGTCGCAAATTACCGGCGAAATTCAGAAGCATTTTTTAAAGTGCGACATTCAAACAACGAATACTGATATTGTAAATATGCAGAGAAAACGCACGGCGGTTGAGGTCGGCTTTCACTCATTGCGTTACACATATGTTTTGCTTCATGCAGAACGCGGGACGCCGCAAGCCACCGTTCAGGCGGTGGTTGGGCATGGCAGTCCTGCGATGACGGCACATTATACACACATCGGGGAAGACACCTCCCGTCAGGTTGCCAATGTTTTTACGCTGGATGCGCCGCTGAATGATGTGCAAAAGGAAGTTCCTGTATGGATCAAGGATAGGCTGAAGCTGATGACCGAAGAGCATTGGGCACAGATCAAAAATGAATTATTGAGAACCATAAACTCATAATAAAATTTTAAACTTATCATATTCCAGTTTACTCTGATTATTTGACAAGTGGAATATTTATTCTTCTAACTTATTGTTTGCATTACTGTTATGTATATGTATCCTCCTTAAAGGCACAATATAGATATTACTGATACAACAAGTCAGCGTATAATGAGGATATATATAATGAATATACGCGAAATAGACGACACGCTCTCATTACTGAAATAAAATCCGATGAGAAGAAACGGGTTCTTGACGCTTTTTCTCCAAGAGCAATACGTCCCAAGTCTAAGCTACTTACACGAAAGCAGGCCGCTGAAGTTCTTGGTACCTGTCCGGGGACGATCAAACGGTATGCCAGGCGCGGATGGATTTGGCAGATTAATTTTACATGTTGTCAGGTGCGGTATGATGAGCAGGAAATTATTGAATTCGCTCGAACCGGTCATGTCATCGTTTAGTAAAGAGTTTAATGAAATTCCTCTGCAGAATGACACGCATGTAATCGGAATTTTTGACGAGCGGAATGATTCCGTTGCAAATAAGGGCTTAGTAAAAATCGACAAAAGGATGGGCACCGGCGATAAAAAGATCGATTCCTTTGTTGTAGTGAATGAAGAAAAGCTCATTCTGGTATGAAATATCTCTGATTTTACTTCAGCCACTTGCTTTTATAGTCTATTTAAGTAAATTGCTTAAATGACAGCAGCGGAACAAGTTTTAAACTGGATTGAAACCTACATAGAGGAAAACCGGCTCGGAGTGGGCGATGCTTTGCCTGGAGAGCTTGATATGGTTGCAGAAACCGGGATCAGCCGGATACCTGTCAGGGAGGCGCTGACTGCGCTCAAGGTTTTCGGGATCATTCAATCTCGGCGAAAAGGAGGAATCCGTATTATTCGCGATCCGGTGACACTTGAATTACGACATTATTTTTCAGGCCAACATAAAATCGCGCACCACCATCATGACATGGTGGAATTCCGGGCGGCGATGGAATTGGGATTGGGGCCGTTAACGCTAAAGCGGATTACTAAAACGGCAATAAAAAAACTCCGCCGGATCGTGGATGACATAGATAAAAAAAATGATCAGGTGACCGTTGAGGATTTTATTCATGCAGAAACTGAATTTCACCGAACTCTAACAGAAGGTTGCGGTAACCGCCTGGCCAGCTTATTGGTGCATATTTATGCGCCGGTATTCAAAAGTCGATGGACAGATAGTAATCCGCTTTCGAAAAGAGCGAAAGCACACAGAGAAACCTGGGTAAAGCAGCATAAAAGCATGGTTGAAGCGCTGGAAGAAAAAGACCTGAATCGGTTTTTGACTGGCTTACGTAAACATATGTATCCGTATTTTAAAATACTGTGATACATGCTGAGTAAAATCTGTAGCGTTATAAAAATTTCCCAATGATTTATCTTTGGGAGTTTTTTATGACTGGATGTATCACGTTCAAATTCGAAAAATACAAACGAATAAAAATGGTTGACAAAAAATAAAATAAAATAAAATATGTATTACATAATATTTAAATAAAGCATTGCGAATATAGGTAGTGATATGCAAAAAACAAAAAAAGCTATTTTTCATGCAGATTCTGTTGATGGAATCCGCCGACCTAAAGCATCGCTTAAACTTTTGCAAAAAATACTTTCAGTCGGCGGGAAAACCATCGAGTGTTCTGTGATTTTTCCGGTGAAAAAAATTGCTGGTATGATTTGTCTGTTTATATTTATATTTTTATATGTACCGGCAGATGAGGTGGTTTTTCAACAGGGAGTTACTAACGAATTCTCCGGAGGAAGTGCTTATTCCGGTACCCGGGATACGTATATTAATATCAGCAACAGTAGAAATTATGGCGGCATAACTTCTTTTGCATACGGACTCACCGGATCTTTTTATGCTTTGCTGAGATTCGATCTTTCTTCATTAACCCATTTAGCGTCAAAAATTACGATTCACTCCGCATCAATCGAATTAGTTCCTCGTGCCGGATCCGGTCGTGGCGAAATTGATTTTGGAGTTTATGCATTGAACAGTGTTCATGCCGGTTGGGTAGAAGGAACAGGAGAAGGCGGAGCCGCTGATCTTGTTCTTGGCGCCACCTGCGGGACACATTTCTTATATGATACTGTCAAGTGGTCTGGCGGAGGAGTTTTTAGTACGGCTGATTACGATTTTTCCAATCCGCTTTATACGGGGAGATCAAGCCTTACTTCAAATAATATTATAACTCTTCCGCCGGACATAGTTTTGTCATGGATTAAAACTCCTGCAAACAATGCCGGAATAGTTTTTGTGGCCAACGACACTACAGATGCCCTTTACACGCAGGTTTTTTCTTCACGATATAGTACAGTAACCCATCGTCCGAAATTAGTTATTAATTATACAGTTTTTCAATCTTCAGTTAGACTGATAATGATTCACTAATAACTTCGGCGTTTTTTTGAAAACAGTGTCATCCAATTTATTAACAGCTCTGGTATTTAATAAAGGAGAGAGAGATGAGTATTAAAATTACAAATACAACATGGCATATTCATTCATTGTTGCGCGCGTTCTACTTATTTACAGCCGTGTTTGCATGTGCTGAAGTTGCAGTTTTTCAGCAGGGAGCCAGCAATCCTCTTACCGGAATTTACACCGGCGTACATGACGCAACAATTCGCAACGGAAACGACCGCAATTACGGCGGTGACACCATCCTTACGTTCGGTGGCGGCTTCAGTGTTCTTTTACAGTTCGATCTTTCGTCTTTAAACAGCGCCTCGCCGCTGACGATAAAATCGGCAGTGCTGGAGCTGGCACCGCGAATTTCATCTGCTGAAACCAGGCCGGTCTCCTTTCGTATTCACGTGCTGAACCGTGGACATGCCGGCTGGCAGCAAGGGGCAGGCATTGGGAAGGATGTATCCAGTCCGGGAGAAGTTTCATTTTTCTACCGGTCGTATAAGGAGGGGGAATGGACACGGAAATCAGGATTCAGCATCCGCGATTATTCGGCAGAGGCTGTTTATAAAGGCATATTCAACCCATCGGCTCCTAAAACAGTTGTTCATCTTCCGCCAGAGCTGATTTTATCCTGGATTGAAAAACCTGAACAGAATGCCGGACTGGTGATTGTCAGCGACGATACGGCGTATGGACAGGTACGTTCGTCAGAATATAAAACCGTTGCTGAACGTCCGCGATTGAATATCACTTATACATCGGCCTCGCCGGTAAATGTCGAAACAGGTGTCCCTGCTACCGGCGAGATCGTTGCTGTAAATAAATCGGTTCAAAAATCAAAAATTACTGATGAAAACCCTGTTGATATCGGAAGCAACAGGGAACTTTTTATCGACGAGTTTCTTATTGATCAATTATCCGGCAGCGCTGAATTACGGTTACAAACTCCGCAAATACGAGAAACTGTATTAAATTTTGATCAGCCGTGGGAAGGTAATGCCTGCGGTTATCTCAGTATTTTTAAGGATGATTCAATTTATAAAATGTACTATCGGGGTTGTGATGTTAAAGTTGTTGATCGGAAAGCGGCCAATACACACTCAAATATTTTCTGTTATGCGGAAAGTAAAGACGGAATAAACTGGGAGCGCCCTGAGCTGGGTTTGTTTGATTTTAATGGATCGAAGAAAAACAATATTGTTATCGCCAGTGGTCAGTTCGGTGATTTTCATCTTGATGTAGGAGACAACGCTTCATTTTTTAAAGACGAAAACCCGAAGGTCAATCCGGATGAAAAATATAAAGCGTTGGTTTGCGTCGACGAAGGGAATCCTCGATCGTTATATGCCATGAAGTCCGCAGACGGTATTCACTGGCTGCCTCTCAGCATAAAACCGGTGCTTACGAACGGAGAAATGGATTCGCTTAATCTTGCTTTCTGGGACGAAAAAAAAGGAGAATACCGGGCATATTGGCGATTTTTTAATCGCTCTATGCTGCATCCTGATGGTTCTTCGGTTGGCAGTGTGCGGTCCGTTAGAACTGCAACGTCAAAAGATTTTATTCATTGGGAAAATGAAGCGGATTTGACGTATGACAACCGGAGTACCGACCAGTTATATACTTCAGGAATTAAACCGTATTACCGCGCCAAACAGATTCTTATTGGATTGCCTGCCCGTTATGTAGAAAGAACAGGAAATAGCAGTTTGGATTTACTGCCGGGCAAAGAAAATCGGGATATCCGCGGCACCGCCAGAGGACGCCTGCGCTCGGCAATAACCGATACCTTTTTAATTGCCAGCCGCGATGGCGTTCATTTTAAAAAATGGGAGGAAACGTTTCTGCGTCCCGGCATTGAACGCTGGGGGACGTGGGCCTATGGCGATGCGTACGCTGCCTGGGGCATGCTGGAAACTGCATCTGCACTGGAAGATGCACCCAATGAAATTTCAATTTATGCTCAGGAAAGTTATTGGACCGGAAGCAAGGATCATAATGGAAACAAATTACGCAGATATACGTTGAGACTGGATGGTTTTTCGTCCGTGCACGCTTCAAGAAATGGCGGAGAGCTTCTAACAAAGCCATTGATTTTTAAAGGTGAAGAGTTGCTGCTTAATTTTTCAACTTCCGCCGGTGGGTCTGTTCGTGTAGAGATTCAGAGCCCGGACGGCACCCTGATTCCGGGATATTCGCTGGAAGAATGTATGGAACTTTTTGGCGATTCAACTCAGCGCGCAGTTACCTGGTTGTCTGGAAATAATCTGAAGGATATTTCCGGGCGTCCTGTAAGAGTGAGGTTTGTGTTAAATGATGCTGACCTGTTTGCTTTTGGCTTTGCTGATGAAAAATAAAAGAAAACCATATTTTTGCAGAAAATTATATTTCTGACAATAAATGGAGATTACAGCGTATGATTATTTTTTGGAACAAAACGAAATTTTTCAGTCATAACCGGTTTTTTATCTATATCCTGTCTTTGTTGATATGCGCAGTTTTTTCCCGTGCAGACGTTGCGGTTTTTCAGCAGGGAGTAAATAACCCGTTGACGGGCATTTACAACGGAGCAAGCGATACGACAATCCGCACCGGAAACGATCGCAATTACGGTGCTGACACTGTTCTCACGTTTGGTGCCGGATTCACTGTTTTATTACGGTTTGACCTTTCGCCGTTAAACAGCGCTGTGCCTTTGGCTGTAAAATCAGTTACACTGGAATTGGTGTCGCGCACGCCTTCAATGGACAATACCCCTGTATCTTTTCGTATTCACACACTGAATCCTGAGCATGCCGGCTGGCGGCAGGGGGCAGGTATCGGAAAAGCTGCCGCCGAATCCGGAGAAGTTTCATTTCTCTACCGGTCATATAAAAATGAAGAATGGGCACAGAAATCAGGATTCAGCAGTGGCGATTATTCGGCAGAGGCTGTTTATGAAGGAACGTTTAACCCGTCTCTTGCTAAAACGGTTATCTATCTTCCGCCGGAGCTGATTTCATCTTGGATTGAAAATCCCAGACAGAATGCCGGAATAGTTATTATCAGCGACGGTTCGGCATATGGGCAGGTTCGTTCTTCAGAATATAAGACGGTAGCTGATCGCCCTCGACTGAACATTAATTACGAGCAGAACTCGAAAAAAACCGGGATAGACATCGCGATTACCGGCAAAGCGTGTACAACGAATGGATCAGATGAGGAACCGGTTAATATAGGAAACCGGCGTGAGATTTTTATTGACCGGTTTCTTATAGATAATCTGGACAACCTTACCATGCAATTGCAAACACCCCGGTCTGAGTTTGTATCCGGAATGCCGGCATCCGGAGGATACGCTACAGTAATTCTGGCAGATAATATTTACCATTATTATTATAGAGTCAGGCATAAAGTGCTGACCGGTGAAGCAGTCTATGGGTATTATTATCTGCGCAGTTTTGACGGGATTCAGTGGGAAACGCCGGATCTTGGATTATTCCCCGAAGATAACTTTGCCGGGAACATAATTTTAAAACCGGATGATGAAGCGATCACACATAATTTCAGCCCGTTTTTAGATACACGGCCCGGTATTCCGGAAGCAGAACGTTTCAAAGCTGTTGGCGGCGGCGGAAAGAGCTGGTGTTCCGGTGAAGGGCTGTACGGGCTGGTTTCAGCAGACGGCATCCGGTGGAAAAAAATTCAGGAACAACCGGTTATTCCTGAGAGTATTGCGGGAGAGCATCCTTTCGACAGTCAAAATGTTGCTTTCTGGTCTGATCTGGAACAGCAGTATGTCTGTTATTATCGTACGTCCTGGCAGGCCGCGTCTCGCGGGTGGTCGGTGAGCAAGCGGGGGATCAGCCGGACAACATCAACGGATTTTATTAACTGGACTCCCGGAGTAGAAATCGACGTCAATATTGATGAAGAACAGTTTTATACAAACCAGACCAGCCCTTACTTCCGTGCATCGCACATCTATATCGCATTGCCCTGGAGATATTGGCCGGCGGCATTGGGAAATGTTCATCGTTTCCCGTCAGATATCCCGTTAATGTCATCCCGCGGTACGGAAACGTATGACCGGACATTTCCGGAGGCGCTGATACGTCCCGGCCTGCATCCGGAACGCTGGCATCCGACCGCACCGAAAGCCATGGCTGCCGCCTTGGGCGTTGTGCCTGCCGGTGACGAAGAAATGGCTGTGTATGTCGGAAATCTACGTTACGTTTTTCGGCTGGACGGTTTTTCATCGCTGCATGCAAACATGCCTTACGGAGAGATGAAAACGAAAAGTTTAATTTTTTCGGGAACGGAATTAGAAATAAACTATTCGACTTCCGCGGCAGGACGGATTCTTGTGGGTATAGAAGGTGCCGGCGGAACTCCGGTTCCCGGTTTCAGTGTGTATGATTGCAACGTCATGATTGGTGATGAAATTTCACGAAAAGTTCTATGGCAGGATAATGGGAACGTCGGCGCATTGCAGGGACAACCGGTTCGGCTGATATTTAGAATGCGTGATGCCGATCTGTTTTCATTCCGGTTTTTATAACGGTAGTGTAATCCAGGGTTAGTGCATTGAAATTGGTAAAAAAATGACAGGATCGTTTGAATTTTTATGTATCACATATTGAAATTGGTTGTTTGTTATGTAAATCAAATAAACATGTCGCGAGAATAACACCGGATTTATAGAAAATGAAACACTTATAGGTCCCCTAAAAAATAAACAACTGAAAGAAAAAGAACACGAGAAAAGGTAATATGAATTGGATTAATCATCACGTCACTCAGGTGATTTTTGCCTTTTAGCAGATTAGCAGAATATTAAGGTTACAATTGAATTGGATATAGGAAATGAAAAAATTATTTGGGTTATGCATAAGTTTTTCGATATTATTAAACAACATTTCTCTGGCGATTCGGATTACTGAAATTGAAAGCGGCGCTGTGCTTTTTGATAATGACGGATTTGAACAGGACGTGATTGATAAAGCACCGTTCAGAGTAATTGTTCCCGGCGTAATTGATGCAATCGGGAAGAACCGTGTTTTGGGGTTTGAATCCGGAAGGCCGGGTGCCTTTAAAGGGATACAGTATGTCCACACATCTGGCGGAAGCCAAAACGATGGAATCGATATAACATGTTCGAAAACTATTTCTGTAAAAGGTCAGGCATTGCTTATTGAATGGGCATGGTATATGCCATCTGGGAGCGATGCGCGGTGGGGATTAAAGGGAGATTTTCAACCGTATAAAAGTTTATGGCGGGCCAGACACGGTTCATTCGAGGTGTACGACGGAGAAACGTGGCAAGTCCGTGGAAATTACCCGCTTGACCGGTGGATGGAATGTACATTGCGATGCGCCGCTGGGGAACGTTTTGCGGAGTTTACCGTTAATGGTGTAACCATGCAGTTGGAAGTCGATAATTACAACGGCGGAGCTCCTGGAATTAAAGGTATTTTCTTCGGCCATAATGTTCAGGGATATTATCTTGACGGAATTTATGAATCAGTGATTCAGCAATCAGGTTCTGTCGGCGCGCGCGAGGAAATCAATGTTGATGCACGACCGGAATTGCCGGAGATCGTTGATATTACATGGAAACGGCTTCCTAATGTTCCTAGAGGATTTCAATGGCCGGCGGTCGGAATGATTGGCAATTTCTTTATCTCCGTTGGTGGCTGGTGTACCGGCGAAGAGTATTCTGCAAAACCCGGAGTTTACCCAAGGGGATATTTTAATGATGCTTTTGCGATGGATGTTACAGCGCCCGAGCAGGGATGGCAGCGGCTCCCTGATTTTCCAGGAAAAGCACGAATGGGTACAGTTTGCGTTGTCGTAGATGACAAATTATATGTGTGGGGCGGTTTTAGTGGGAAAGAACAATCCTGTTTTACAGATGGCTATATGCTTGTTAGGGAGAACGGGGCATGGGTGTGGTATAATCTGCCTCCGATTCCGCATTATTTAGTCTGGTCAGGAAATTGCGCAATCGGGAAAAAAATTTATGTGATTGGCGCATGTGACTATGACCAGCGTAGGACAGGATATTTTACAACAACAGACCGAACAGGAAAAATTTCAGGAATAGGGCGAAGGCTGTTGGTTTTTGATACGGAACATTCCGGGCAAGGCTGGAAAGAGCTTTCCCCTTGCCCAGGAACGGTCCGGTTTAATAACGCGGCGGCGGCCGTAAATGGAAAACTATATGTTATGGGGGGTGCTACCGGAGGAGATTCCTTAAATGGGAAACTCAACACAGTCATTGATAACTGGCGGTATGATCCTTCGACGGATCGTTGGGAACGTCTGGCTGATCTCCCGATTGCCAGTGGCAATTTCCCGACGGGAGAGATCGTATACAAAAATCGCTATATTTTGCTGATGGGCGGCGCTCAATTTCACAACATTCAGTTTTCTGACGGGCGAATAGAAAAATCCCAGTCTTTTGGATTGGCGAAAATGTTTTATCCTGAATATGTGAAGGAAGACTGGATCGGAAAAAAACAGCGATACACCAGTGATATTTTTGTGTACGACACACAAACTGATTCTTTTGGGGAAGCGCCTATGTTGCCGTTTAATAACAGTATGACAAAATTTATTATAAGAGGAGATAAGCTATATTTAATTTCAGGCGAAACTGGAGGATTGTTTTTTGATGGTGAATATTACGGACATCATCCGGATTTTTTTCTTGAAGGTACTTTGCGGGAAAAGTCGCATGATGCTGCTGCCATCTCATATGGAACAAATACTAACAAATAAATAATAAGGAGGTGCATTGCAGGAAAAACCGTATGATGCCGATATCATCTCACATGGAACAAAGACTAAAAAAATAATAATAAGGAGATTCATTAATGAAATGGTTCATTTTTACTATAAGCTTAATTTTTTATCTTTCTGCTTCAGCAATTCGTATTACAGATACTGTATCCGGAACAATTTTATTTGATAATAACGGATTTGAAAATGACGTGATCGGAATAAAACCATCCAGAGTGACTGTTGGAAAGATATCCACCAGAGAGCAAGATAAGGTTATTGGCAAGGAAACATCCGGTCCAGGGGCATTTCAGGGCACACAGTATGCCATTACTTCCCGGGGGCCGGATGGATCAGGAACGATTGAAATAAGGCTTAAATCGCCGATCAGAAAAACAGATCAATCGTTATCATGTGAATGGGCGTGGTATATTCCTGCCGGAAGTGACGCAAGCTGGGGGTTACGCGGTGAAGACAATAAATTTAAAAGCCTTTGGCGCGCAAATGATGGATCATTTAAAGTTTTTGTTGACAAAAAATGGGAATATAAAGGTTATTATGCCACCGATGAATGGATGGAATGTAAGCTGGATTATACTTTTGGGGATAAAACAGCAGTATTAACTGTTGGTGGCGGAGCTCCCATTAAGTTGGAAGTAGATACCTTTGAGGGCGGTGCCCGGGAAATTGCCGGGTTTTTCTTCAAACATAATGCGAACACAAGCTATTATCTTGATGGGTTATCCAAGTAACTTTCTGATAAATACACTATGAAAATAAAAATATTCGGTTTGACGTGTATCCTTTTCCTTTTGGAATTTTCGGTGCGTTCTTTTGGATCCACAGCAGGAATAACTGTTGTGGATGGTCCAATTGACATCGGGTCACAGTTGGAATTGTTTGTTGATGATTACTTAATTGAAAATATACAAGGAAAAATAGGGTTGCATCTCCATCGTCCGGTACCCCAGGAGGTTGTATTTGTAACGGATATGCCTTGGGAAGGTAATGTTTGCAGTTATTATACGCTGTTTCAGGACGAAAACATCTACCGGATGTATTATCGCGGAACCAACCATCGTACTCCACCGGAAGATGAAGTTATCTGTTACGCATACAGCACAAACGGAATTGACTGGATCCGCCCGAATCTCGGATTGATAGACTTTAAAGGATCGAAAGAAAATAATATTATCCACAACGGTGTTGCCCGGCATAATTTCACACCGTTTAAAGATACCAATCCGGATTGCCCGCCGGATGAAAAATATAAAGCCATGGGCGGACATTCTCGCACCGGCGGACTGTACGCGTTTAAATCTGCGGATGGTGTAAACTGGATGTTGATGCAGGACGAACCGGTATTTCCCTCAAGCTGGGAAAAACGCTCGGGCTGGCCGCAACCGTGGTTTGATTCGCAGAATCTTGCCTTCTGGGATCCTGTGCGTAAGGCATACGTATTATATTTCCGGCATTTTCGTGACGGAACATACCGCGATGTGATGCTGACGACTTCGCCCGATTTAATACATTGGAGCAAGGATCCTGAGTTTCTTGAATATCCGGGTGTTTCGCCGGAACATTTATACACAAGTTCGATTATTCAATATCCGCGCAATCCGCATTTTTATATTGGATTCCCGACGAGGTTTCTTTCGCTTACTGCGCAGACCGAACCGCTGTTTATGAGCAGTCGGGACGGGTTGACGTTTAAACGCTGGCCGGAGGCTGTAATTCCCGTCGATGCTCCGGCTGATCGAGATGGAAACCGCAGTAATTATATCTGGTGGGGATTGCTGGAACTTCCCGGAAATGATGCCGAATATTCAATTTATGCGCATGAAGCATATTATGAGGGTGCGGCATCGCGGCTGCGCCGCTTCACCTATCGGAAAGACGGATTTGTTTCATTGCGGGCGGCGCCGGAAGGCGGTGTTGTTGAAACCAAACTGCTTCGTTTCAGCGGAACACAGATGGTGTTGAATTATAAAACCAAAGCAAAGCATTTCAGATATGACGGCGGGAGTGTGCAGGTTGAAATCGTTGATGAAGGCGGATATCCGGTTGAAGGCTTTTCATTATCTGATTGCGAAAAACTTCAGGGCGATTCGATTGAGCAGGCGGTTGTATGGAAGTCGGGGCGTACGCTTGGAATGCTCGATGGCGTTCCTGTGCGCTTCCGGTTTCATATGAAATATGCCGATCTGTTTTCATTCCGGTTTTTATAACGGTAATATAATCCAGAGCTGGTGCGTTGAAATTAGTAAAAAAAAGTTGACAGGGTTATTTAAATTTTTTATGTATCACATATTAAAACCGGTTATTTGTTGTATAAACCAAATAATCGTATCGCAGAAATAAATGCCGGATTTGTGAAAAATAAAACGTTACAGATTCCGGAACAACAAACAACAGGAAGGAGAAGGAACATGAGAAAGAGAGCAATACTGGTTGGGTTAATGATTACATCAATTGGTGCGGCGGTTTCTGCATCCATCATTCTGCCGGGGACATGGCAGGCGGTAACAAATGGAACGGCAAGTGGATATGATGCCGTTTACGATGCAAGTCAGGGGCACTTACCGGACGCAAGCGCAAGCAATCCTAAATGGGGAAATAGATACATGTCTGCAGGCATAGTCGGTACATATTTAAGTATCACTAATACAGCACAAGATGGTACTTATCGTCTGCTGGACGGTAGCGTTGGCGCAGGGACATATGATGGCTCAATGACAATCGATTTCCGGCTGGAAGTTATTCCGGATGCAGGCACACCTAATGATTGGCAGTTTGGGGTTTATATTCGCCGGCCGCTGGACGCAACTACGCCCGCCGCTACTAGCAATATTTATTACATTGTGCGATTCGGTCTTAATGGCGGAAATGTTCAGCTCGCCGACGGGTGGAATGATGTACGCATCCTTGTTGACGCAGTAAACCATGAGGCCGCAGTTTATTTAAACGGCGAGAGTACTGCCACCGCGACAATTAACGGAACGCGTCAAACTGGTCAAGCGACTGCAGGAAACAGCTTGATAATTGGAGATGGTGGTGGTTCAACAACAGGTTCGGGGGCTGTGAACCTTCAGTATTTTGCCTGGGCAAACAATGAAATGGCGTCTGTTATACCGGAACCGGCGACTATCGGTCTGTTTGTATTCAGTTCAGTGCTGCTGATGGTTTTTCGAAAAAAATTACATAAAGTATAATAGCAAAGCGGATATTGGGAATGCTCTGCCGGATTTAATGATCTTCCGGCAGAGCTTTTCCAATTGGACGAAATAAGTTGAATGCGTAGTTATGAGGTTCCCGGCCAGATTCAGGTAACGGATATGAACTTTGAATGAATGCTCCGGCAAAGGGTGATACCGCTATGCTATAAAGCAATTTGATAGCTTGTGCTACGCCCGCCGCCAGAGGATGTGAGAATGCCATATTCAACCAATGTCTGTAAGTCGCGTGTGGCGGTAGGCTTGCTGGTTTTTGTGATTGCGATATATTTTTTAGCCGACATTCCTCCCCGGAATCCATTCGGACCTTCTTTCAGCATCCTATGCAATACCTTTAATTGCCGGTCATTGAGTTTCATGCCATTAATAAGGTCATAAAATTTTGTTTTTCGTACCGTAAATTCAATCCGGGTTTCTGCTTGTTGCTGTGCAGCAATCAGCGTGCTCATAAACCATTCAATCCATTCGGTGACATTAAGAGACCGCAGCGCCTGCTTAAGAGCGGCATAATATCCCGAACGATCTGCTTCAATGGCCGGAGAAAGACTGAGCAGTACCGGATGTCCAAATCCTTGAGACAGTACTTTTTCTGAAAGAGCCCGTCCAATCCGTCCGTTTCCGTCTTCAAATGGATGAATCGATTCAAAATACAGATGTGCAATTGCCGCCCTTATGGGGAAATTCGGCATGTTTTTTTCTGTTTTGTTGAACCATGAAATAAACCGGTTCATTTCTAAAGGAACGGCGGTTGATGGCGGTGCTTCAAAGTGTATCGTTTCATTTCCAATGCTGCCTGAAACAATCAGCATCAGCTCCTTATGCGTTCGCCATGCGCCGGACTGAATTTTCACAGCGCCCTTCATCAGCATGGAATGCCATTTGAAAAGTGCTTGTTTGCTTAATGGTTCTGCAAAACTGTTCCGTACACAAACCAGCAGTTCTGCAATTCCTTCTGCTCTTTGATCGCCTGTTTTTTCCAGCTTCGTGTGCAGGCCTAGATTTTTTTTAATTGAGGACATGACATCCGGGCGGCTGAGCATCTCGCCTTCAATTTTTGCGCTTTTGAGTGCTTCAGAAACCATCAGGTCAACAATCGTTTCTGTTTTTTCCGTTTCCGGTAGCGTTGATAAAATCCCGTTTGTTCGTCCTGCTGTTTCGATGAATTTAAGAATTAAATTTTGTACTCCGCCGATTTCATACTGAAATTCAGGCCACTCAGAAAACTGCCAATTATATTTCATGAGCCGTTTATGCGACACATTCAGCTCGAAAACAACCATAATTATGAGCCGAATATTGTCGTTAATCGGCTCATGAAACGAAGCTCGATTTTTTATGTCCCTATTTTGGACTCATTCAATTTTTCAGAAAATTTATTGTTGTACTAATGATGTATGAACTCTGATTTAAGGGATGGGATTTGACGGAATTTATTCGAACAAATCAGGACAGTAAAATTTCATATAACTACTGTAAACATTGATTTAAACTAATTTTTCAAGAAAATTTTATTGAACATTACAAAATGTAGAAATCCGTTGCTCTGTCCAGCTGAGCTACCGGAGCACATAATTGCAAAATATGGGAGATACCGCCGGAGAATGGAATTTTATTTTTTACAATCGTATGCGGTTTTTTGTCCCGGACATCTCACAGCAAAAAATTAATGTCGATTTACACTGGCGGGTGGTCTTAAATTCTTCGTATGAACTTTGATCTGCTGATTAAAAACGGAGCGGTACTGGATGGAACGGGAACGCCGGCGATGGCGGCGGATATTGGAATTATCGGCGAGCAGATTGCGGCGGTCGGCGATTTGCACAACGCCGGTGCGGCTGAAATTATTGATGCCGAAGGTCAATACGTCTGTCCGGGATTTATTGATGTGCATTCACATTCGGATGCGTATCTGCTGATCGAACCGCGTGCGTCGAGCAAGGTGTTTCAGGGAATTACGACAGAGATTTGCGGCAACTGCGGTGCGTCGGCCGCCCCGCGTCCCGGCGGTGCAGCGCTGCCGACCGACTGGCAGGATAAGCCGTTCCCCGGCACATGGCGCACCGTAACAGAATACCGGCAGCTTTTTGACCGGGTAAAACCGGCGGTGAATGAAGCGCTGCTCGCCGGACACAATACTCTGCATCGCGGTGTGTGCGGCTATGAACCGCGCGGCGCAACGCCGGACGAACTGAATGAAATGCAATATGCGCTTGAACGGGCGCTGGATGAAGGCGCGTGCGGAATGAGCACCGGTTTAATTTATCCGCCGGCATCCGCCGTGCCGCGTGAAGAAATTATTAAACTGGCGAAAGTCTGCGCCGCAAAAGAAAAAATTTATACGTCGCACATGCGCAGCGAGGGCCGCGCGCTGCTGGAAGCGCTTGACGAAACGATTGATATTGGCCGGCGCGCCGGAGTTCGCGTCCAGGTTTCGCACTTGAAGACATCGGGGCAGGCTCACTGGCATAAACTGGAGGCTGCGCTGGAAAAGATGGAGACAGCGCGTGCCGGCGGAATAGAGCTGGCCGCCGACCGTTATCCATACACTGCGTCGCAAACCGATCTTGATATAGTTCTGCCGGACTGGGCGCTGTACGATGGACGCGATGCAGTGCTCGCGCGCCTGCGCGATCCGGAGACACGCGCAAAAATCCGGTGCGAAATTCTGGAGGGCCGCGGTGAATTCGGTTTTCAAGCGGTGATGATCGGGTCGGTTGAGCATCCGGCGCTCAAGCAGTTTAAAGGGATAATGGTGGACGATGTCGCCGCGAAACTAGACCTGGAGCCGGTTGATGCGCTGTTGCATATTATTGAAACC
Source organism: Kiritimatiellales bacterium (assembly GCA_041656295.1). Lineage (NCBI taxonomy): Bacteria > Pseudomonadati > Kiritimatiellota > Kiritimatiellia > Kiritimatiellales > Kiritimatiellales bacterium. The sequence continues at coordinate 231,480 of JBBADV010000001.1, forward strand.
GACCAGCTGCGCACCGGTGCAAATTTTTTCGGCATGAGTGAAGAAAACATGTGGCGGATTCTGGAGCTGCCGTGGGTGATGATCGGTTGTGATGCTTCGCTGCGTGCACCGGATGGAATTCTCGGTGTCGATCATCCGCATCCGCGAGCGTATGGCACTTTTACAAAATTATTGCGTGCGGCACTTGATGGGAAAACGGTGCTGCTGCCGGAAATGATTCGTAAAATGACCGCACTGCCGGCGGAACAATTCCGTCTGAAAAACCGCGGCGTGCTGCAAAAAGGAAATGCCGCCGATGTGGTGGTTTTTACGCCGGAAAAAATAAAAGAAAAAACGACCTACGCCGAGCCGCATCAACTTTCTGAAGGCGTTACAACGTTGATTGTGAATGGAACACTGACGATTACCGGCGGGACACTGACCGGGAACCGGAACGGAAAATTTTTAGAATAGTTTTAACCGCAGATAAAATTAATATAGAATTAAAATATCCGTTCATATCCGTGTTATCCGCGGTTAAATTAATTTTGTGGCAAATAAAATTCAGAGTTTCCCATATTCAGCGCATCGCAATGCAAAAGTGCTGATTCTCGGGTCAATGCCGGGTGAAGAATCGCTGCGGCAGCAGCAGTATTATGCGCATCCGCGTAATTTATTCTGGGATTTTACGGGTGAACTTTTCGGTGCGAGCCGCGAGCTGCCGTATGAAAAGCGTTTGGCGATATTAAGAAAATCCGGTGTAGCGCTGTGGGATGTTGCACATACCTGCCGGCGGCAAGGCAGTCTGGACGCAAACATGACCGGTGTAGAGGCAAATAATTTTACGGCGCTGTTTAAATTTGCACCGGAAATTCACACCGTCTTTTTTAACGGACAGACCGCCGCCAAACTGTTTCACAGGCTTGTCGTTCCGGAATTGAACAGTTCTGCGGCCGGCGGACGCAGCCGCCGGTTAAAATTCATCATACTGCCGTCAACCAGTCCGGCAAATGCCTCAGTTTCACGGGAAAATAAATTTGCGGAATGGAAAAAGATTCTGAAGGCATTGGGAAATTAAATGCATTTGACGCGGCGGCGGAAAGCCCGCACAATCTCCGCCCGATGATACAGGAAAAAACAACCGTTCTTGAACACATCTGCTATCAGGGCGAATACCGGATGCTCACATTCGCGGCACCGGGAATCGGCCCGAAAGCGCGCCCCGGAAAATTTATTCATCTGCGTGTACCGCGACTTGAACAGTGTGTACTGCGCCGGCCGTTCAGTATATTTAAGGCGGATGCCGGTAGCGTTTCGATTCTTTATAAATCTGTCGGCAAAGGTACGCAGGCAATGATGGATATTCAGCCCGGCGAAGAGGTGAATCTGCTCGGTCCGCTTGGCACCGGATTCCCGGCGCCGGTAAAAGATACGACCGCTGTCGCACTTGTCGGCGGCGGTTACGGCAGTGCAGCGCTCTATTTACAGGCAGTTGCGTCGCCGGTAAAAGGAACTGTTTTTATCGGGGGACGAAGCGCCGGCGATATCCTTTGTATTAAAGAATTCAAAGCGCTCGGCTGGGATGTGGTGATCACCACGGATGACGGATCGTGCGGGCGCCAAGGGCTTGTCACCCAAGCACTGGATGAGTGGCTGCATAAGCGTGCCGGGAATTTGAGTGCTGTGGAGGTGTTTGCGTGCGGTCCAAACGGAATGCTCGAGGCCATTGGCACCCGTGCGGTAGCACAGAAATTTACTGCGTGGCTTTCAATGGATCGCAATATGGCGTGCGGTACAGGGGCATGTTTGACGTGCGTTATCAAACGCAAGAAAAAAACCGGCGGCTGGGAGTGGGTGCGCTGCTGTAAAGAAGGTCCTGTCTTTAACGCCGAGGAAATTTACTGGGATTAAAAACCATGGAATACACTCGGATATAAGCTGGGTTTATTCGTTAATTTCGGACATTATTCTCAAATTCAAATTGAACGGATTGCCAACTGACTTTCTGTGTAATCTGTGTATTCCGTGGTTAATAAAATGAATGTTGATCTGAAAATAAAAATTGGTTTGCTGGAGATGAAAAACCCGGTAACAGTGGCGTCGGGAACGTTCGGTTACGGACCGGAGTATGCGAATTATGTTGATTTAAACCGGCTGGGCGCGATCACGGTGAAAGGAGTTTCAGCGGAGCCGCACATCGGCAATCCACCGCCGCGCACATTTGAAGTCGCGAGCGGAATGCTGAATGCGATCGGGCTGCCCGGTCCCGGTGCCGGCGGTTTTATTAAAAATTATCTGCCGTTTCTTAAAAAATTTGATGTACCGGTGATCGTAAATATCTGGGGCAGAACAGTGGAGGATTACGGTCGCGTTGCCGAAATGCTGGATGTGGAAGAGGGCGTGCATGCGCTGGAAGTGAATGTATCGTGCCCGAATGTAAAAGAGGGCGGTGCACTGTACGGGACGTATATTGATCCGTTTAAAGCGGTGGTTGACGAAGTCCGTGCCAAAACCGGCAAGCCGCTGATTGTAAAACTGGCGCCGAATGTAACGGACATTAAAGCGTTTGCACTCGCGGCGCAGGACTGCGGCGCCGATGCGGTTTCAATTATGAATTCATATCCGGCCATGGCGATTAATATTGAAACGCGCAGGCCGGAACTTGCAAACCGCACCGGCGGACTTTCCGGCCCGGCGATTAAACCGATTGCAGTCAAGCTGGTGTGGGAGGCGGCGCAGGCAATTAAAATTCCGATTATCGGCATGGGCGGCGTCAGCTCGCCGGAAGATGCGCTGGAATTTATTATTGCCGGTGCAACCGGCGTTGCCGTCGGAACATCCACGTTTACTGATCCGTCGACTGCAATCCGTGTAATTGAAGGTATTGAGCGCTGGATGATTGCGCACGGTGCAAACTCTATCGCCGAACTGAGGGGAACGGTTCAGTTATGATGCAGCGGCGGATTGTTTTTACGTTCATTCTTCTCACGGCTGCAATGTGTGTTGGCTGGATGATTTATGTTTCACCGGCAGCAAAAAATCCGTACGCGCCGCTGCCGGCGGATGCCAGAATAATTTACAGCAGTAACGCACCTGATTTTTCAGTATTAAAACAGAGGCCGTCCGGCGAGCTGCTCAAACCGGTTTTTCAGATACTGCCGCAGGTCAAATATTCATCGTTAATTCTCGCTGCGGCAGCAGCGCCCGGCCGCAATCACTGTGATGCACTGATTTTCGTCAGTGCGATTGGATCGCGATCAACGCTGCTGCGGTGGCGAATGGAGTTTTTTCTGCCGGACGGGATCCGTTCGGTGCATTCATACGGTGCGTGGCCGGTGTGGGAAATTGAAATTCCGGCGAACGAACCGCCGGGACGCCGGATCCGGTTTAGCATAACGGAAGGATTGCTGATTTGTGCGATCTCTGATAACAGTCACGACATTTATTATCTGCTCGATACATTGGACGGACGCCGTCCATCAAGAATGCAGACGGAGCTTTCAGCCTCGTTAGCGAAAGGAAAATAGAATGAATAAAAAAACATTAAAAAAACGAATTCCCGCTCTATTTGCGCTTTTTATTATTGCCGGTTGTAAAACCTCTGAAGAGCCGCAGCCGCTTTCATGGAGGCAGCAGCAGGAATTCACCGCGCGCACGCGCGATCCGCGTATCTATAACATCGGGATTTATCAGACACCCGGCGGCGGAACTGAGTATCGCGGCGGCAGCCGGCTGCATTTGAAGCAGATTGAAGCACTGCCGATGCAGGCTGAAAAACCGTACCGTACTGTCATTAACATTCGCACCGGCATCGGGCGCGAATATCCGGTGCTGCTTGATTTTACCGAAAATAAAAACTGGTTCACCTTTGAGCTCGCAAAAAAAATCGGTGCACAGGCTATTGGCGAACGGCAGGCGCGTCTTGAAAAACGACCCGACGATGATATTGCAAGCTGCGTATCTGTTGTGAAATCACTGCGTTTGAATCAGCTTTATATTGAAGATCCGGTTCTGCATGTCCGTATGGCGAGCGGACCGCTCGGCGCACAGGCGCGCGGGATTAAAAAGCCGGCACCGGAAGGCGTTATCGGCTGGGCAACGCTCAGCAAATTTGAACAGATCCGCCTTGATTACAGCACGGGTAAAATCATTCTCATGACCACTGAAGAGTACATCTCGAATCCCGATCTGGTAGTTTTTTCGCTGCCGATTGTCAAAAGCATCGGTGCCTGTGCTGTGCGCGGTAATGTCGACGGTAAAGACCGATTTGTGCTAATTGACCCCGCCGGCGATTTTGAGGTTTCATCCGATTCCGCCGCTATGATTCAAACGATCCGGCTCGGAGAATTTGAGATAGCAAAACCGGCAGTGGTGCAGGCCTCTGTTGGCGGAATCCGGCTCGGTGCAAAATTTCTTGCAAAATATTCCGTCGTGATCTGCCCTCGCAAAGACATGATTTATTTTGAAAAAAATATTCCGTAACGCAGATAAGTTTTCAGCCTTATTCCGGCAGATGGACAATGAGACGGGATGTCTCTCTGTACTAAATTCCGGCGCCGCGCACGATGACTTCCTGAACGTAGGGCGCAACGATTTTTTCGATGACATGCAACCGTTCCGGCGTGGTGCGCCGGAGTGTGCGCATTTCAGGATTGGGCAGATTTTCCTGTGGCAGAAACGGTTGAATGGTGTAACGCTTTGCGCCGCGGATGAGTTCGCCGATCTCACCCATCTGTGCGTCGGTGTGAAACGGCTCGATAACGGTTGTGCGGAATTCATACTCAATGCCGCTGTTCATAATCAGCTGCACGGACTGAGTGATTTTTTCAAGCTGTGAAAAACCGGTGAGCTGCGGATAAGCGGACACAGAGGATTTGATGTCCATCGCAATATAATCAATCAGCGGCAGACACATTTCTAACATTTCAGGACGCGAGCCGTTTGAATCGAGTTTCACTTTGAAGTCGAAATCGCGCATAAATTGAATCAGTTTGGGCAGATCGGGCTCGAGTGTCGGCTCGCCGCCGGTAATGCAAACGGCATCCACCCATTCAGTTTTAAATTTGGCGCAGACTTCTCTCAACCGGCCCCAGGTCAGACATTTTTTCTTACGTCCCATCAGCGTCGCGTTATGGCAGAATCCGCAGGTGAAGTTGCAGCCGCTCGTAAAAAACGTTCCGCACAAATAGCCGGGATAATCGATCATTGAAGGTTTTTCAAGAAAAGCGTAAACTGGAGAATCTTCGGGCATTTCAGACTTTACTTTTGATTTCAGATTGCAGATTTGAGAAGGCTTTAGGTTTTTTAACTCCGAACTCTAAACAGTGAATCTTGGACTTTTTAAAAAGATCACCGCCGTTGCGGACGAGGTTACTGCCGGCCGGCAATGTCAACCGCGCGCTTCTGTCAGCACGGCGGTTATCATTTTCGGTGAAATGATTCCTTTACCTGCATCGCTGTAGTCGGTTTGCAGTCCGACATAGTGATAGAGGCGCGATTTGCCGCATACCTTGTCATGCATTTTCGGTTCGCGCACAAGAACGGGGGCGTAACGGCCGTCTTCATCTTTACGCGTTACCAGCAGCGCCGGAATCCGCTGCGGGTTGATGCATTCGGCTGAAGAGAAGGCAACGAGACCTTCGACTGTTTCGACATCGTAATATTCTTTTTCAAACTCTTTCCACTCGTCTTCGGTGAGCAGTTTGTCCAGCCGCTGATTCAGCGTTTTACATTTTGCGCAACCCTGTTTACCGAAGACCTGAATTTTAAATGGTTTGGCCATTGCCGGATTTCCTCTATTTTTCACTGTGCAAGAACACAGAGATCACAAAATTTAATATTTTTGCGCTCTGCATTCTTTGCGGTTAGTCATTAATCTTCAACCGAAACTAATTTCTGTCCGGCGCCGGCATCAGCAGTTTCAACATTATACTGTCCGCGCCGGCGCGCTTTCAGTTCGCCGAACCGTTTGGATTTATTCCAGTTTTGAACTTTGCTGAAATAGCCGACTACGCGGGTTTCACCAACGACATCTTCGGACTCGCACTGCGGACATTTTTCCAGCAGCCCGCGCATCTGGTGATGGCAGCTGTTACAGAAGGTGAATTCCGGCGAAATGGTAACCTGTGCCGACTGCGTACGGAAAAATGTTTCCGTGATCAGTTTATTGATCGCTTTTGCAGAGGGCTTTTCTTCGCCGATGAACGCGTGTGTTATCGCACCGGACTCGATCAGGCTGTGATATTTCCCCTGTTCGCGAATGCGTTCCACCAGACCGACCGGCGCATCAGCGGTGAGATGCACAGAGTTGGTGTAATAGCAGACATCGTCACTGTCTCCTTTCACAATGTCCTTCGCCTCTTCATGGAAGTAGACGAGGTCGCTCTTCGCCAGACGGCGCGCAGCGCTTTCCGCCGGCGATTCTTCGAGTGTGAACTTCAGATTGTATTTCTTCGTCATCTTTTTCGTTTTCACATACATGTGCGCTACAATCTGCTGACCGAATTTTTGCGCTTCCTCGCTCTCGTGCAGCTCCTGTCCGATCAGGAATTTCACTGCGTCATTCACGCCGATCAGACCAACAATGTACGTTGAGGTTTCGAGATTCACATACGGTTTCCCGTCGCATGAATTTTTTCCGATCTGCCACAGCGGGTGTCCGCTGCCGCTCATCATTTCGGTAATCTTGGCTTTCTTCTGCAGATGTGCCTGTGCGACAAGTTCGAGCATTTTGTCGAGCTCTTCGTAAAAGTTTGCGAGAATATCGCCGCCGCGGCGCGATGCGCGGTAGGATGCCTGCGGGATATTAATCGTTACATTCTGGAATCCGCAGAAGCGCATGGTTTCCGGATGACGCAGCATGCGGTTATCATTAATCGTTGTGCGCAGACGGCAGCAGGCGGAGAGTGTGACTTCGTCGCGATCGAAGATGAAATAGGTCGAACCGTTTTTCGCCGCGAGTTCACACGCTGCTTCAAAAATATTGTATTGTTCCGGATCGGTGAAGGTTTCTTCACTGACGTGGAAGTCGCATTTCGGGAATTCAAAAATGCGACCGTTGCTGTCACCGTCGCCCCAGACCTCGAGCAGTGCACGGCAGAACTCCTGCGCTTCTGTGGTGTAATCACCGTACGTCAAAACCTTTTCACCGGCAGCGGTCACCGCTTTTTCGACCTTGCCATCCGCTTCAAGGCCGTCTTTACCGATAATTTCGCGCAGTACGAGACGGCGCGAACCGTCGGCTTCCATTGCATAGAGATCCATTAACTGATATCCGCTGGTGTCGCGTTCTTCGCGCAGCACCTCCTCAAGCATGGTTTTCGTGCCATCTTTGCGGCGCAGCATATATTTCCCGCCGGGACCGATCGCCGGCACAGTTTTCATGTAATTCGGAACGCCGGAATGTATGTTAAAGTCAAGAAACAGCGTCTGCCCGCCGCGGCTGAATGCATTCTGGGAGCCGTTGAAGATCAGCTCCTGCGCAATCTGTTTCAGCTCTTTAGCGGTCATACCTTCGAGCAGCGGCGCATACAGGATATTGATGTACGCGATGCCGAGCGCGCCGGCGTAGTTTGCCTGCATCGACGCAAGGAAGGTGTTGAGGTGTCCTGTCAGCACGGACGCCGTTTTTGCCGGTTTTGATTCTGTATTCAGATTGATCAGACCTTTCAGCCCGTACTTTTTCACATACTCAATCGAATGGCTGGAGCAGTACACGCGGTGCGGATAACCGAGGTCGTGCAGGTGCACTGCGCCGGTGTTGTGTGCGCGTTTAATATCGGCATCAAAAATTGTATCCAGTGCCCACTGCTTCAGCACCAGTTCGGCGATACCGAGATTCACCGCTTCCGGATTATTGTTCACAATGTTGCTGTTTTCCGTCGACTTCGTGAACATCAGTTTTTCCACGTAATCGCGCGGCACGCCGTAGAGCGACAGGTCGCGCAATTGTTCCTGATAGCCGCGTTCGGTGAGTTCGTTATTCACCATTTCACGGATCAACGTGGTGTTAACCGTATTAATTTTGCCGGCAATGATGCGGTTTTCAACCGATTTCGCAATACTGATGGCTGTATCGACAGCGAGGTCGGTTTTGTCAAGAATCTGTTTTGTGATGCGTTTGCGATCCCACGGCAGTGTCACTTCGGCGGAGTGCGATTCGACGAGCAGCAGGCTGGCATCTGTCACGTCCACTTTGCCTCTTTTTGCACTGCCGTCGCGCACACGGATACTGTTACGCGCCAGTTCGCGCTGTTTGCGATAGCGTTTATATGCCGCGACCACCAGCGTTTCGCCGCTTTCGGCCAGCAGAATTTCGACCAGGTCCTGCACGTCTTCAATTTTCGGAATCCGCTTTCCATCGTTTTCCGGGCGGACATAAAATTCGGATTGCGGGTTATTGAGCTGCTCGATCACTTCGGCGGCAATTTTCGGAGCGAGGCCTTCGTTACGCGGCAGATTCTGCTTGCGCGACACCTCATTCACCGCGCCGTGAATGGCCATTTCTATTTTTTTTGCGCTGAAAGGAACCACCAGACCGGAACGTTTCCGGAATCCGTCAAAAGGTGCATCTTTTCTTATAAATACGTCTGTCATAACATCTTCTCCGTGTTGATAACCTGTTAATAACTCCGGTTGCCGGTGTTTTAATTATTGTTTGTTTACGAGAACCGACGCTATCTAAATGAAGTATGCATGTCAACCGCCAACCACAATATATTGTGGTTTTCATAACATGATGAAAATCAGGCTCTTCTGCAGAAAAAGAACAAATTCCGCCAGATTTTTTTTATAAATTCATCTTTAAAAGAACACAAACTTCCGTTAAATATTTTTGTCATGACAGAGCGGGAAGCATTTATTGCATTGAATATGATTGAAGGAATCGGGCCGGTGAAAGTGCAGGCATTGATTGATGCGCTGGGATCGCCGGAGGCTGTGTTTGATCCGGCAGTGAATGATTTCCGTGAAGTTCAGGGAATCGGCGAAAAACTGTCGGAATCGATTTTAGCACAGCGCTGTGAAGTTGATTTTACCGGTGAACTGGAACACGCGAAGTCACTCGGAGTTAAAATTATTACACCGGCAGATGCGGACTATCCGCCGGCGTTGAAGTCCATTTATGATCCGCCGCTGGCATTGTATGTTTCCGGCAGTCTTCTGCCGCGCGATAAACACGCACTTGGTATTGTCGGTTCCCGGAAATGCACATATTACGGACAGAGTACTGCCGACCGGCTGGCGTATCAGCTCGCGCAAACCGGATTTACCGTGGTGAGCGGACTCGCACGCGGCATTGATGAAGCGGCGCACGAGGGAGCGCTGAAAGGACAGGGGCGGACGGTCGCTGTGCTCGGGTCGGCGCTCGATGCATTGTATCCGCCGGAAAATACGGAGCTGGCGGAACGGATTGCAAAATCCGGCGCAGTGGTGAGCGAATATCCCTTCGGCCGGCAGGCCGACCGGCAGACATTTCCGTACCGAAACCGGATTATCAGCGGGCTGTCGATGGGTGTGATTGTGGTGGAGTCCGGCGCAAAAAGCGGATCACTGCACACTGTCGATGCGGCAATGGAACAGGGACGGAGTGTGTTTGCAGTACCGGGCAGAATCGACTCTCCGGCATCGAAGGGAACGAACCGGCTGATAAAAAACGGGGCGAAATTAGTCGACAACGTCGCCGATATATTGGAAGAGTTCGAGCTTTTATTGCCTCCGGACAAGCTGGTAGCTCCGGCGCCGGAAGGTTCGGCTCGCCCGGAAGTGCCGCTTTCGGACGCCGAACAGGTGCTGGTAAAAGCGCTCTGGGCGGAGGCTCTGGATGTGGACAGTCTGGCGCGCGCGGCCGGACTGCCGAGTGCGAAAGTAAGTGCGCTGCTCATCGGACTCGAAATGAAGCGCGTAATTAAAATACTGCCGGGCCGGATTGTGGAACTGGCAGAAGACTTGAAAGGTTGAACCGCGGATAACGCAGATGGAAACGGATATTTTTAAAAGTGAAAAGACAGTAGAACAACCGTCCCGGTGGTATGAAGCAAGCAGGACGTTTACTCTACGTTTTTATTCGCGAAAATTCGCGTTCATTCGCGATTAAAAAAGATTTAAGAAATGAGTAAAACATTAGTGATTGTGGAATCGCCGGCAAAAGCAAGGACGATTAATAAATATCTGGGCAGTGATTACGTTGTGAAAGCATCGATGGGTCATGTGCGCGATCTGCCGCCGAAAAAGCTCGGAGTGGATGTCGATAAGAATTTTGAACCGGAATATGTGAACACCGCATCGCGGACAAAAACAATTTCCGAACTGAGAACCGCCGCAAAAAACAGCACTGCCGTTATTCTGGCTCCCGATCCTGACCGGGAAGGGGAGGCGATTGCGTGGCATCTGTTTGAACTGCTGAAAGATGTTGTACCGCCGGAAAAATTCAGCCGCGTGACCTATAATGAAATTACAAAAAAAGCAATTCAGGAGGCGTTTGCGCATCCGGTGGAAATTGATATGAAGCGTGTGAACTCGCAACAGGCGCGCCGCATTCTCGACCGGCTGGTCGGTTTTAAAGTGAGTCCGCTGCTGTGGAAACAGATTAAAGGCGGCGTGAGCGCCGGTCGCGTACAATCCGTTGCGCTGCGTCTGGTGTGTGAACGCGAAGGCGAAATTCAGAATTTTAAGCCGGAAGAGTTCTGGCTGCTCGGTGCGAATGTGAAAAAGCAGACGCCGCCGGTCGATCCGTTTTTTATTAAGCTGGCACAGGTGAACGGCGAAAAAGCCGAAATAAAAACCGCTGGTCAGGCGGAGCGGATTCGCGCCGAACTGGAAAAAAGCTCGCTGCGTGTGGCGCGTATTATTCAAAAAGAGATTCAGCGCAAAGCGCGTGCGCCGTTTATCACAAGCACGCTGCAGCAGTCGGCGTCGAGCGTATGCGGTTTTTCGCCGGCGCGCACAATGAGTATCGCACAGGCGCTTTACGAAAACGGATTGATTACCTACATGCGGACCGACTCGTTTAACATTGCGCAGAGCGCGCAGGCGGCGTGCCGCGATTTTGTGGCAGCGGAATACGGCGCGGAATATCTGCCGGCGAAACCGAATTTTTATAAGAGCCGCGCCGGCGCACAGGAAGCGCATGAAGCGGTTCGCCCGACGGACGTGCTGCAAACGCCGGCGGCGGTTCAGGGCCTCAAGCCGGAGGAGGCGAAACTGTATAAACTGATTTGGGAACGCTTTGTGGCGAGCCAGATGGTACCGGCAAAAATCGCGCGCCGGACAGCAGAGATTGAAACAGACGGCGCGCATGTTTATCTGTTCCGCGCAACAGCTTCTGAAATTTCTTTTCCGGGTTATATGCGCGCCAGCGGCATTGAAAAACCGGCAGACAAAAAGAATGAAGATGACGAAGAGGAAAACGACGAAGTAAAACTGCCGCCGCTTTCCGAAGGCGAAAAACTCGACTGCGTTGAGTGGACCGGTGAACAGAAATTTACGAAGCCGCCGGCGCGTTACAGCGAACCGGCGCTCATCCGCACGCTGGAAGAAAACGGCGTCGGACGTCCAAGCACCTATGCGCAGACATTGGCGGTGCTCGAAAAACGTGAATATGTAACCAAAGAAAAACGTTCGCTGGTTCCGACGGAGGCCGGGATGCGTGTGAATGACTTCCTCGTCAGCGCGCTCGATGACCTGTTTAATGTAAAATTCACTGCCGAAATGGAAGAGAGACTCGATAAAATTGAAGAGGGATCGGTCGAGTGGACAAACATGATGGCGTCGTTCTATAAACAGTTTTTAAAATGGCTCGACAACGCACGCGATATGGCAGAGCCGGAAGAAACGGTCGAATTACTGAACGTTTTTGAACAGGTGAAAACATGGACTGAACCGGTAAAGCGCGGCCGGCGGACATACGACGATCGCGAAATCATTGCTTCAGTGAAGAAAAAATTTGAAGAAGAAGGTCAGATTACAGCGCGCCAGCAGCAGATGCTGATGCGCCTCGCGAGCAAATATATCGATCAGCTTGACGCTGGTGCGGTGGAAAAACTTAAAATCGAAAAGGAAGAAGGCCCGCGTGCTGAAACTGTCAGCAAGATTGAATTGCTCGCACCGGTGAAATTTGAGGCACCGCGCAAGGTCGGCTCGCGGGTTTATGATGACGGTAAGTTTTTTGACTCATTGCATCAGCAGGTTAAAAACGGCCGGCGGCTGAGTGAGCGGCAGATTACAGCACTTGACGCGCTGCTGCTGAAATATGCCGATCAAATTGAAGGATTCGCCAATGTTGCTGAAACATTTAACATTGCTAAGCCGGAAGCACCGGCGTCTGATACCATCAAACAAATGCTCGGTTTGCTGACGCATGTCAAAGAGTGGAATCCTCCGGTAAAACGCGGTAATTCTGAGTTTAACGATAAAACATTCTACGAATCACTCGCCGGTCAGTTCGAAACCAAAGGGACACTTTCAGATAAACAGGTAGCGGCACTCAAACGCATTATTGCACGCTATCCGGAACAGATTCCTGATTCCGCCGCCGCTTTCGAAAGATACGGCATTACTCTTCCGCGTAATAAAAAAGCAAGGGAAGCTGAATAGTCTTCTAGCTGCGGGTGAACATGAATGGTCGCGAACCCGGTTCAGGATAATCTGTTGTACCGGTTGCCAGAAAAATCACGATGAGCAAAATAATTTTTTGGATGATCTCTGGTTGGCAACAGGATGAAATATCAAATGTTGCCGTCAATTTATTCGCGTTTGTTTATATTCCCTGCCGTTTCGCTGCCGGCGATTCAAGCAGGCTCTTCTTCGAATCGCAGTTGATTTAAAGGGTTTTCTGCTGTTGGCGCGGTTGACACAGTGAAATCGTGAATGTAAAGTTCGCGCCTTATTTATGAATAACGATAACCAGCTTGAAATGCTTCGGCACAGCACGGCGCACGTGATGGCCGCCGCGGTCTGCCGTTTATATGATGATGTGAAGCTCGATATCGGGCCGGCAACTGATGATGGATTTTATTATGATTTTGACCTGTCCCATCGTTTGACGCCGGAGGATTTTCCGGCGATCGAAGACGAAATGATGCGGATTGTAGAAGCAAATCTGCCGTTCGAACGCCTGGAAGTTTCACGCACAGAGGCGGTGAGCATGCTTGCCGGTCAGCCGTATAAATTAGAACGCCTTGCCGATATTCCGGACGGCGAAGCCATCACCTTTTACCGCTGTGGCGATTTTTATGATTTGTGCCGCGGCCCGCACCTGGAAAGCACCGGGCAGGTTCGCACATTCAAACTGCTGTCTGTCGCCGGATCATATTATCGCGGCAAAGAGACCAATCCGATGCTGCAGCGCATTAACGGCACGGCGTTCACGAACGAAAAGCAGTTGTCTCTTTATTTGAAGCAGCTGGAAGAGGCGAAAAAACGTGATCACCGGAAACTCGGGCGTGAGCTTGGTCTGTTCAGCGTGCACGAAGAGGTCGGTCCCGGTTTAATTCACTGGCATCCCAAAGGCGCGCGCATCCGTTCGCTGATTGAAGAGTTCTGGCGCAGGGAGCATTTCCGCAACGGCTACGAAATTATTTATACGCCGCATGTCGGCAAAGCGAATCTGTGGGAAATGTCCGGGCATCTCGATTTTTATAAAGAGGGTATGTACGCGCCGATGGAGATCGATAAATCGGATTACTATGTAAAGCCGATGAACTGCCCGTTCCACATTAACATTTACAAAGCGGATATTCATTCTTACCGCGATCTGCCGCTGCGCTGGGCGGAACTCGGTACAGTGTACCGTTACGAAAAGGCCGGCGTGCTGCACGGCCTGCTGCGCGTGCGCGGTTTTACGCAGGATGATGCGCACATTTTCTGTACGCCGGAACAGATTGAAGATGAAATCAAGGAAGTGCTGCGCTTCTCAACATTCATCTGGAAAACGTTCGGCTTTAAAAATATTACGGCGTATCTCTCTACGCGGCCGGAAAAAGCCGTTGGTGAACCGGAGCGCTGGGCGCAGGCGACGGAGTCGCTGGAGTCGGCACTCAAAGCGCTGAACATTCCCTATGATACGGATGCCGGCGGCGGCGCATTCTATGGACCGAAAATTGATTTAAAAATTAAAGACGCCATCGGGCGCGAATGGCAGATGAGTACGATCCAGTTCGACTTTAATCTGCCGGAGCGTTTTGACCTCAGTTATATTGGCGAAGACGGCGGGAAGCACCGTCCCTATATGGTGCACCGTGCGCTGTTCGGCAGCATCGAACGTTTTTTTGGAATTCTGGTTGAGCATTACAGCGGCGCGTTTCCGGTCTGGCTTGCACCGGAACAGGTGCGCGTTATTCCGCTGACCGAAGAGCAGCTTCCCGCCGCAGAAAAACTGGCAGATGAATTGCGCCGGTTGGATATTCGTGCTACAATTGACCATAAGTCCGGCAAAATCGGCGCGAAAATCCGGACGGCGCAAATGGAAAAAGTTCCGTACATGCTGGTGCTCGGCGCTAAAGAAATTGAAAACGGAACCGTTGCGGTGCGTGACCGCAGCGGTGCACAAACAGTCGTGACACCGGCGGAGTTTATAGAAAAACTCGGCGCCGAAGTTATCAATAAAGCCTGATTAACAGGGAGGACGTTATCAGCAGCCCCGCATATAATAGAGGACCCCGCCCGCCGCGCCGAGAGTTCGGCCCGCGCATGAATAATATGATTCGCGTTCCGGAAGTTCGCTGTATCGACGAAAACGGTGAACAGCTCGGAGTGATTCCGACCCGCAAAGCGCTGACGCTCGCACACGAAGCCGGTCTCGATCTCGTTGAAATCGCCGCATCGTCCAAGCCGCCGGTCTGCCGTATTATGGACCACGGCAAGTTCAAATATGAACAGGACAAAAAGAAAAAAGAGCAGAAGAAAAAACAGACCGTGGTCAAACTGAAAGAGGTGAAATTTCACGTCAACGTCGGCGATCACGACTACCAGACAAAACTGCGCCATACGCACGGATTTCTGGCTGACGGCGACCGCGTTAAAGTTTCACTCATGTTCCGCGGACGCGAAAACGCACACCGTGATTTAGGGTTTGAGCTTATGCAGCGCATTGTTCAGGACTGTGTTGAAGTTGCAGCCGTTGAACAGGCGCCCAGGCTGATGGGACGGAATCTTTCCATGATGCTTGTGCCGAAAAAGGCCAAATAACATACTTTTTACAGTTCGTTATTGATAGCTGCGTTCCTTTTTCCTGGTTCAAATGTTTTTGCATTTACAATCTACCCAGGCCAAAAAGTTGATGAACTTTCGTAAATTCCGCTTGAAAACAAAATCAAGCCCGCTATCCTTTCAACTCTCTTTTGTGGGGGTGTAGCTCAATTGGTTAGAGCACCAGCCTGTCACGCTGGGGGTTGCGGGTTCGAGTCCCGTCATCCTCGCCACATTTCAGGGGTTAAGACATCAATCTTAACCCCGTTTTTATTGCCTAAAATGCAAGTTCATATTCCGGAAATCAAAATTGATAGCATGTGATGTTTCGTGATGAAGATTGATCAAAAGTGGAAACAAAGTGGAAACATTTTTTGTTTCTGCTCTCTGACGGAAGCTGTTCAGAACAATTCAAGGAGTATTTTTCTTCAGGAAAAAGTGTGTGCAGGTATCCAGCTAAAAAAATATCTGTTCGTTTCGTTGGGTTTATTGCCGCTATTTCACTCTAGAATTGACTTTCTCCCTGTGGGCAAGGGGTAGGCATAGGTTAGCGGGGGATCGATCAAATTTGAAAGCTAAACCCTGGTCTAAAGTGGGGGTTTAATTTTAGACTGAAGGCTCATTGATGTTCTCCATCCCATTTTTAGCGCAGTTTGAGTGAAAAAGCTTTTCGGAGTCCATGTTTCCTTGTGAATTTCCCAAGAGCCGGATGGCTCATATCTAAGAAGGCTCCCTGAATATTGCAGAATCACAATCTGGATGAATATCTATGTGTGGACATCTATGCTGGCGAATGCGAGCGCGCAAGCGTGAAGCTGTCGCAAGCATTGATGTATTAAATCTCTCTTTCACTCGATGTTGCTTTACGCAGAAACGAGGCGTGATGAGAATTTATTTGCTGGAGGGCGCCGCCACGCCCGTAAGCGGATAAACTCATGACGCCGTAGAAAAAAGCATCCTTTTTCCCATAGGACTCGACCCATAATCAACCCCATGATACCAACTTTACGATAGGTACTCTTTATATATCTCTGTCTCTGCACATTTGTGTGAACTGAAAAAAGAATGTTAACCCGGTTAACAGTGATCTGGAATAAAAATTCCAGTTATTGCAGAGTATTTAATTGTCAATTTCAGAGTAACGGCTGACCCTCGATAACATACATGGAAATGCTCTAATATTCCCATTTTCCATCCCACGGCATAGGCTACAGACATGTTATATATATTATTATTAAAATATAATTCTTAACGCGCGCGATAAACGCGCGTGCGCGAGAGGCAGCTCAAAAATCGCCGAAGGACAAATTTCTAAAGATACGGATTTTCGCAGAATAAATATTCCAAAAGCTGGATAACCTAGTTATTAAATTTTTGACCGTTGACAGCAACCATCCATGCGCTGCCTTTATTGACACTCATCAAGCTTTTCAAAAAATAGTTCGGTGTAGCGAGAAGTAAGAAGTTTTGCCTGTTTAAGCTCTTCCTGATTCATCTCAAGGATGATTTTATCAAATTCCGGTTTTTCTTCATTGTAATCTGAAAGCATTGCCAGAGACAGCCACGCATATGCCTCGACGAGATTACGCTCAACACCCTCGCCAACTGCATAGCATTTCCCTAGTATTGAGTGAGCAAGCCACAGCTTTCGTTCTGCTGCTAAACGGATAAGTTCAACTGCTTCGGCAGTGTATTTTTCTTCATCTAAAAACCATTGCGCGAAAAAATAGCATGCCCAGTCGTGCCCCTGATCTATGGCGCTTTGGTACCATTTTTTTGCATTAGCTTCGCCGGTTTTAATATCCTCATAGTATAAGGCAAGTGATGTTTGCGCATCAGCATCTCCGGCTTTTGCAGCACGGAGACACCATGTTTTAAACTTTTTAATGTTTTTTCGGCATCCGCGTCCAAGCAAATAACATCGCGCCAACTCTTCTTGAGCTTTTGTATGCCCTAACTCAGCTGCCTGTTGAAAACAACTAAATGCTGCCTTATTAAATGATTGTGATATTTTTGCCCCATAATCAGTGCGTCGCTTAATATACTCTAATTGCAACTCATCTGGAGGAACAACTTCTCCAGCGAGATAGCGTTTCCCAAGCTGATATTGCTCTTCAGCAGTTTTGTATGGGCTTGTTTTCACCTTTAAATCCAAAATTTCACGGCGACTCGGAAAAATATTTTTTGCGATAGTCACGCGCCACTTCTTGTGCCGCCGAAATTTGCGCTGGAGTCAATTCCTGCATGAAATCCGAGCGAAGTTCTTCCAGTGGCTCTCTTGCTGATTCATTTTCAAGTTTGACTGAAAGAGCTATATTTGAAAACACATATGCCAGCGCCATATCTTTAGAGACACCATTTCCTGACCCATAACACATTGCCAATAAAGCACAAGCATCTACATCCCCCGACTTCATTGCCTTCCAAAAACAGACAGCCGCAAACTTATAATCTTGTAAAAATCCATTTTCTCCAAAGTAATGCTTAAGTCCTAAAATCCTTTGTGCTACTGCAGTAGCCCTCGGGTCTGAATTTGGGTGTTGCCCAGCCGCTGCCATCCAGAGGTATTTCTGCCCTTTTTCATTATCTTTCGGAACCCCGGCCCCTTGGAAATACATACTAGACAATTTAAGCTGCGCAGCCGTACTCCCTTTCTCGGCAGATAATGTATACCATTTTGCGGCCTCCTTTAGGCTCTGAGGGACTCCAATGCCTTCCTCATAGCATACTCCAAGACGATCGTAAAACATCCTTACGGCAGGGTGGTTTTTCCCAGATTCAGCTGCTTGCCGGTACCACAAAAAAGCCTCTTTATAATTTTTTTCTACTCCCAGCCCGTTTTCATATGCATAACCAGTCCACCACTGTGAATAAGAATTTCCCTTTTTCGCCTCTTCCAGGTGTTCTTCGAAAGTCATATTAATGGCCGAAAACACTGTCAGTTTTAAAAAAATAATGATCCATATTAAATATTTTTCCTTCATTACCGTGTCCTTTATTTTTAACGTACTCTAGCTGTACTTTATCCCGCGGGATAAAGTAATCCTTATTCATACGACTAAGATTACTAAATTCAGCAGGCTCTAGCATTTAATTGTATGGTTTACCAAAATTAGGGAAAGAATCCCCCATGATTTGCCTCGGGAAGTACCACTCCCCGTGATTTTAACACCGCATCGATGCGAATCAGTGCATCACACATTGCATCTTTATCTTTTTCAGATGCAACCCAAATAGTATCGATGGATATTTTGTCTATTTTGTTCCTCATCGTAACTAATTTTGAAGTGCTCATCGCATCCCACCGATAGAATCCGAGAAAAAAACTTGCAAGTCCCATAATTATCCTCCGAATATTAATCCCAATAAAATAATACCAATAACTATCGGGATAGCCCATATAATGCACTGAACCATGCATCCGGCAGTTGCTAGTCCGCCAGCAGCGGCAACATTGGCGGCTTCTTTCATCCGATCTTTCGGTTTACTTTCCTGCGAGCTCAGCAAGGAAATTATGCCGGCGATCAGCGCTCCAATTAAAATAACAGCTAATACTGTTCCCACTTTTACCTCCTATTTGTTTATCCGTGATAAGAATTCAGCTCCAAAAAGATTCCCAATAAATCGGTATACCCTTAGGTATTATCTGAATAAATATGGAGGCTTGCAGGCTTAAAAATGTCGAAGCAATTGAAATGGCAATTGAGACGTGTAATAACCCCTGATTTCTTTTTTTCTGCATGTTCCTCTCCTGTGTTGTTGTTTCACAAACCGGAAGAGGCACTTCTTAGAGAAGAGGCGACACCCCCGGCTATGCTCCACCGAGGCCCGCCAGAGCCCACACATGAACATAACACTGGAGGTGCGCCCGATTTGGCGCATCCTCTGTATTATTCGTTCATGTGTCGTGAAACTGGCGGTTTCGGTGAAACGACTAAAACTTATGATGCTAAATTATTTTATTAACTAAATTATAAAAACTCCTCTTGATCTTCCTAAAATACATCTAACAAAAATAAAACTCAATTAAGATTTAATAACACAAAAAATCATTTTTCTACGATAGCTCGGTATTTTAAAAACCCAGCAGCGATCAATTTCCCCAACAGCGTATCTGCTGTTTCTTTTACGAATTCGTCTTCATGATGATGTCCCAGTTTTAGAATTTCCGGTAAGGCGTTTTTACTTTCAAGTGCCCATTGCTGAGGTCGACGAAGTTGTTGGTTGATGTAGTTGGCGACGGTCTCCATGACCTCTCTAGGAAAATTGTTAAAATATTCAATGAGATGGTTTAGGACTTCGTCATTCTGATAAGAAAACGTCGTATGCTTACTCGCAGAAACAAGCTTTTCCAATTTCCATTTCTTATCAAAATACTCTGAAATAAACCATGTGCTCTCAGCATCCCAGCCTTTTGGTGAAACAGGGGCAATTTCTTTTTCCCACCATTCATGAAAAAGTTTAAATCGCTCTACACTCTCCGCTTGCAAATCTTTATTTTTATCAAGTATTCGTCCCATATACTCCAACACAATAACCTGATAAGAGGGATCGGCTTCGTGCATAAATTGACAGAGTATATCCGTTTCACTTACGTCTATTTTTCCCCATGTATAAAATAAAACAAGATGGTGACAAAAGCGTACCACCCAACCGCGACGAGCATTACCATTATCTTTTTCGGGTTCTTTAATTTCTGGGAACGAAAGTGCTCGTTGATAAATTAATTTTAAATCATCGTATAGATCAAAAAATGGATCGCCATAGCGAAAATAAGTTTCCCAGACGGCATCAAAGAAAACGGATGCAATCTCTTCTTCAGGGAAAATTTTCGTCAAATTTTCTTTAACCCATTTTTTATCCATCCACCAGATATTCGGAAGAAAGAACCCATAGCAACTTCGTATTGCCGGAGACGGTTCAATGTCTTGATTCAATCTCTCATCTAGCAATTGCTGAAGCTCTGGTAGGCAGGAAAATCCAAGAAGAGAATCAGGATCACTTTCACGCTTAACCCAAAGGCCGTAACTAATCGCTAATTCCATCGCACATCCTCGGACAGAATTAATTGCAATATTATGAGGATTATCCCATGTTGACTCTACAGATGGATCAACATCCGTTAATGCCAGCTGGATAATACTAAAAATATCTTTTCGAAAAATAAAAGGAATCGGATTTTTTGCATCAGAATGAATTCTACTTCTTAAATATCTCAAGAGATCTCGTTTAACCTCTCCATACTGTTTTTTATATTGTTCCCCATCATATTCTCTTTCCCACGAGGACAGCTGCATGCACCAAATAATCCATCCTAAAATATTATTTTCAGACAGAAATTCTGTCATAGATCCA
Source organism: Kiritimatiellales bacterium (assembly GCA_041656295.1). Classification (NCBI taxonomy): domain Bacteria; kingdom Pseudomonadati; phylum Kiritimatiellota; class Kiritimatiellia; order Kiritimatiellales; species Kiritimatiellales bacterium. Next base: position 251,997 of record JBBADV010000001.1, read on the forward strand.
ATTATTGCCTCAGATATTCCGCTAATAAACGCCGGATTTACATCTCTCTTTTTTAAGACATCGATTTTATTTGCATATTTTTCTGGATTTTCAGATATCGCGACCGTAATTGCTTTTTTTAAGCCTCGTTCGGTTGTCCAGTGTAAATGTTTTGCCGAGGGGGTATATTCAGAAAGATATGTCATTAATTTTTCCACCGGCATCCGTTGTATTTCATCACTTGATATAGGTGATTTCTCTGCTACAAATCCGCTTCCAGTCCAATTATCAAAACTTAAACGATCTAAAGCCTCATCCTCATCCTCTTCTCTATTCAATTGACTAATTTTTTCTCGCCAGACATCATTTAAGTAATCTTTTAAAAACCGTAGCCGACGATATTGCTGCCAGTTTTGATAATCTTTTCGGAATTGTTCAGGAACTTCGGAATCTTCAGGAATTTCGTCAATCCAGCTGAGAATTTTCTCTTTACTTCTTTGATCAAAAAAAGAAAAACCTTTCCGCAAAAGTAGCAAATATTCATGGATAACATTTGCATCTTCAAAGAAGGCTCGATTACTTGCACATAACAAGATGTCATCATTTGATCCAAATAAACGCACAAGATGAATTGACAGGCGAACATATACTAAGCTGTTTCTTTCTTTCAGCCAATCTAACCATGATTGTAAAGAAGTACCTTGTTTAATTGAACTTTCTAAAACATCCCTCAAGGCAATGACAACAGAACCTTCAATATAATAATCATCATTTTGATCGTGGTCTTCAATAGCAGGCAACCAATGTGTAGATAAATCATCTTCTTTTGTTGCACGAGGCCATTTTTCTGAAATGAATCGATCTAATTCAGCAGCTAAAAGCTCCGCTAACCTAATTTTATCATGTTCAGAAATTTTTGATAAAATGGATTTTAAAAAATCACGATATTCATAATACCCGGTTCGTGAGTAATCATTATCATCATCCAAAGAGCTTAGATTTTTTAAAACCACAGATAAAAAGTCAAAAATAAGTTCTGACTCTGACTGAAAGTCAATCAGACGAAGCAATAATTTTTTTGTTTTTGAAACGAGAGAGATATCACGAAGAAACGGTTGTGATTGGATTTTTTTTGAAAGATAATTTGCCCATTCTTCACACTGTTCTTTAGGCATATTTATTCCAGCTTCTGTAAAATAACAAAGTAAATGCGAGTCGTCTGTTTCTGTCGCTAACATAAAATCCAAAATTTCGGTTGGGAGTTTGTCCGCAATTCGAATTAAATATTGTGTCTGTGACCACTTGACGCCATCGGAAGCTTCATCTATCTCCAAAAAACCGGATTTTCTCAATCCGGTAAACCATTCCGGCTTATCAAGACGATCAAATAAATATCGTATCAAAGCTTCATTTCTCGGAACTACGGATTTTAGATCTTTTGGACAATGCTGTGCCTTCAGCAATTGATCTACTTTTTTATGCCAGAATTGAAAAGATTTTTCACAAAGAAGAAGAAGATCTCGATATATCGAAACAAAGGTTTCAAAGGTCTCTATTAGTTCATCATTTATTTTTTTAGCTGGCGATAATCCATCTCGATGGGCGATGCCTTGAAACGAAATTTTTTTTAGCCGTTTTGACAACTGCTTATCTTCACACTTCAATAAATCCAATATCGCATCTATCATCTGTGCTTTACTGCGTGCTTGTTGATCACCGCCGGAATTTTCGTCAGCATCAGAGCTAGAATTTTCTTTTGCAATTGGTTTGATGATGCCGAAGATGGAACTATCAAGTTCTCTAAGCAAATGTCCAATGAGGTATATCTTGTGTTCAGGGAAAACTTCGTCATCCAAATTTATAAGATAGCACGCGTCACGGAACAGTTGTGCGGTACCAGTGCCAATAAGTTTTTTTAAAAGCTCATAAAACTCTATATCCTCATCACGCCTGAATCTGAAACTTGAATTTTCTGATTCTTTTGCCGAGGAAATTTTCTCATTCATGTGAAATCCCATTTGTTCATTTGACTGAATGTTTAGATATTAAAACTAAATTCATGATTTAACATCAGGTGTTTTTATCCATGGGACATCATCAAGCTGTCCTTCCCATCCCGTTTTTAACCTGTTACTGTATTTCCCATTGTATTCACACACAGCCAGTATTCCCATTTCAAGATACCACAGACCTAAATTCCACGCATCGTGCAAAGCGTTTTTTATCACATCAAAATCGTCGTGTTCTGGATGGATTAAAGAATTTCTCATCTCGGTTAAAGCATGAGGTGCATCAATCCATTTCATATTGTCAGCAGTACATCGTAAGTTTGATGTTTCTGCAGGTATATCTAATGAAATTCCTAAAGAAGAGAACAACATACGGAATTTATCAGAAGCATATAATTTTTTAAACCCTCTCGCGGAAATCAAACGCTTCTCTTTAACCGCAAGCTGGTATGCAAGCAATTCCATGGCAGCCTGGGTGAGAATAATTCCGGCATCAATTCCTTGATAAGAAGCATTTGCTTTTAAATACCAGTAAATCACTTCACGCAATGTTTCACCCCATCCATCATTATGCCATTTTCTCATGAAAAGAGGGAACAATGCCTCTAATTGCTCAGGATGAAATCTATCAAACCAATGCGGGAAATAATATCGTTGCTCTGTCGGGCATGACCATTGTTCCCATACTTTATCTCCTTGCATTCCATATCCAACGGTACAAACAGGGTCGCGCCATCCTCCTGCCGCTAAAGAAAGAAAAAGTCGAAGAGTGAATAAAAACTCATCCAACTCTTCTCCAGAAAATGACGTATTGTTTGATTTTTGAATTCGTCCAATGTGAGTTAACCGATATCCGCCTTCATCCTTTATTAAATTTATACTCTCACTGGTTGAAATAAGTGATTGTATTTCACTTTCCCAGTCATTGTATATCAGAGTTAAATGATTAATAAGGAGTCGAGTCGTATCATTTTCTTCGTATGAAAATTTTGAACTGTAAAAATTCGGGAAATTGAACAGATGGAATACCGCGTTATTAATAGCTGTTACATTATTTCCAACGCCGACAATAGGAATAGATCGTGGACACCACTTGATCGAAAGAATTTTCTTGGGAACGTCTCCTCCTCCTCCAACATGTAGCCCATCAATATTCTGCCCATCAAAGGAAAAAATAATTTTTTCTTCGAGGTCAAAATAAATCTTAAAATTCTCTGCAGAATCAACGTTTTCAAACGATCCATAGAGATAGATATTGGGACGAGGAAGCATTGTTAATTTAGCAGCTCCCGATCCTGAATATGTGTTGTTTGCAACCTGAAGCGAAACGGGCGCTTCTTTAAGCAATATCTCATTCGGATTAGAGAAAAAATCATATGCTGGTACTATGGAGCCATTCATACACGCACCTTATTCTTTTCATGTGCATAATGTAGAAAAAATTTGAGTCTGTTATTCTATATAGTAATATTTATTTAGATCATTTGGATTATCAAGATCGAATCTAAATTCATAAAAAAATGTATTAAACTTAATTCGAAAATCAGCCGAGCCATCGATAAACACCTGCCTTTCCTTTGATCATCTTTCCACTTGAATCTTGTTTAGTTTGCGTTCCCTTTTTTACACGCTCAAGTAATCCATACATCATAAACCGATCAATCATGCGTGAAATCTGAGTGCCATCGAGTGCCAACCGCTGTCCAAAATGTGTCATAGGGATATTGAAAACCATTTCTTGATTTGTATTTCCATAAGCAAGGCTGCGACAAATACGAAAAAACTCTTTTTCCTGCCGCGGAATCGCTTTGTAAAAGGCGACTTCGTGCGGATTTAGCTTAGACTGATAATCTGTTTCCAATCGTTCCCAGTGACTTTTGGCTTCGGACATATGCTGCTCAAGTGGATCACAAAAAGCCAAAGCATTGGTTTTGTAAAAAAGAGAGCAAAATTCAAAGGCTACCTCTTTCGAAACAGCATCATATAAAAACGTCACTATTCCAATCAGTTGTTCATTACGTTTTCCTGGTTCCGCCTTGAACCGAGATGCTACCAATTGATTATAAAGTTTAAATCGGGCGGGGTGCTGTTTCCTATACTGCTCCTGAGCCTGTGTCATGCTCGCAATAACTTTGGTTTGATCCATAAAGGATGAAGAAAAATCATTTTTCTTTATTTCTTCATCTCTATATTCCTTTGTCTCTTTATTCTTTATGACATCTTGACTGAAGATCCAATCGGTTAATGTTTTTAATGGAATTCGCGTATTTATGTACTCGATTTTTTGTACTGTTCCGCCAGACCTTACACCCCCCGGCAAGCGGAAAAGGCGGGCGCAATCTGTCAATACTTTCCCGTCAGCTCGCGAGAATATTAATTTAAGATCGGATGCAATGCGGCGCCATTCTTCCTTTGAAGGAGATTCTTCCGTTCGAATGACGGTGTGAATACTTTTATTGCCACTGCAAACCCGTAAAGAGTGAGGGAGATCAGATGTATTCCAGAATTGGCGCTGCTCCTCCAATGGCATTCCATCATGCTCAATCACCCATGTATGGTGTTGCAGAATATTGTCTTTTCGGCGGGAGCTACCCTGCAGGAAACTGTTTCCACAACAATATTGTTCCGTAGGTTGAACCGTTATTTCACTAGCGGGCCTTATCGGACGAGTTTGTTTTACATCATTAGCGATCAAAACAGGCTCGTCGTCATCCCATAATAATTTCCGTACATCAATCCATGAAATTTTGTTCATTGGAAACCTCTGCTTCTGCGCTAAGCGCATTGGCTTTTTCAGAGTTGGAACTGCGAGCTATCTGATAAGGACGCTGAGCATATAACGGGCATCCCGTTGCCGTACATTCACGAATGGCAGCAGTTGACCCCCAGACACACTCAAGACATTTTGCAATTATTGCCGACCGTAAAGAGCCCTCATAAGCCTTGCGAAAATGATTTAATTTGCTCGGGAAGTCTTCTGATACCTGTTGAAGCATTTTCTGCTGTTTAGCGTCAAAAACGTGCGCGTTACCTGTGCTTTTTTCAGAACGATTATTCATGAGCTTCTCCTCGAACTGATTCTTTGATGAGGCTTTTAACTTCGGAATCGCGGATGAACACACGCCCCCTGATGAAAACCCGATGTAATTGACCGTCTTTAAACATCCGGTCAATAGTTGGGAGCGAAACGCGCAAGGTAGATGCTGCTTCTTTGCGAGTAAGCAGTTTGTCAGACGGGTTTTCTGGAGCAAACGTAAGGGAGTGTTCCAGTTTCTCCGGTGTAAGCCCCGGGGTGTACGGGGAAAGCATCGCAATTACAGCGGTGCTGATGGGTGATGGTATCTCTACATTCTTCATGATCGTCCTCCAATTTCTGCGGGATTTCCCGCGTTATCGGAGAACATCAATAAGCATTTTTTTTATAAAAACATGTAGATTTTTATAAAAACAGGTTCAGTATTCTCAGAGTTCTGAATTCTCGTATTCCTTATATTTTTTCCTTAAAACGTCATAAATATTCCCAAATTTTAATCCCGAAGGACGAAACGATGTGTCTTTTTTTAACAATGATCCATCTTTCAGGGTTTTTACAGTAGTTTTTCTTTTAATTTTGAAGTCTTCTTCCAGTTCTTTCGCTAAAGAAAAAGCAGATTTTTTTCTATGAGGGTCTTTTTTAAACGCAGCGGTGAGGATTTTTTTTTCTGTTGGATTTTCTGGCCGACGTTGTATGCCCCAAAATGCAGCGGTCTTGTTAGCGGTTAGAATAGATAAAAATTGAAGAAAAGCGTCTTCAATATTGCGTATAGTGTAAGAATCATTTTTTTTAGTTAGTAAAGTCGTTCCTTGGCAAAAATAATCCCAAAATTTAAGATAATCTAATAATAAAATATACTGATCCATAGCCCAGCTAATTTTATCTTTTCCTTTTTTCCCTTTATATAAATCCCAAGACCATGCTTGTGGAAAATTAAGCGCTAATCGGATGAGAATAAAGTCCTTCGACGAAATACACAATGAAGTATCAAACGGTTGCAATTTATGAGTGATAAAATGGTATTTTATAGGGAATTTTTCTAAATACTCTTTATATTTTTGGTCAAAAAATGAATCGACAGCATCCAACTTTTGATATTGTTCAAATTCCTGTACTTCTGGAAATGTGTAGCATAAATATTCGCTTTTTGGATTTAACAATTCATCAAAAATCGGAGCACATTCAGAACTACTTTTTATGTGTTTTCTAAAGTTTATAATTATATTAACAACTCTTTTTTCTATCGCTTCTTCTAGTCTTGGGAAATCGCTCATTTTTTTGCCTCCAAAATTGCAATGACTTTCCCTTTTACGGTTTTCCAGTTGTTGCCATTCAGTGTTTTCATGAGTTCTAACGCCTCTTCCGTCGGCGATTTTGTATCAGAGCTGCTATTAAGGATATCCGGCAGGGTCTTTTGCATGGCTTCTCGCAATTGCTGACGCTCTGGCCGGAAATAGTGCTTAGTAACGAGTTCGACGGTGCGATGGCCTGTAATTTTGCGCACAACGTCTAAGGGCAGTCCGCGCATAAGCGCAATCGTGACGAATGTTGTTCTAAGGCTGTGAAAATCCCTAATCGATGCTCTCAATATGCCAGTCTCGCGCTCTTCGTACATGCGTCCTCGAGTGGGTTTGGCGATCTCTTTAGTTTTTACCACCCTGATCTTCCCACGAATGAACGCCTTTTCTAAATGGGTTTCTAGCTTATTGAGATATAAAGACGCGGTACTAATGCTGATTCCGGCGGCTTTTGCGCTGGTTCTTATACAATTCCCAGCGAGATAGGCATCCAGCAGCGCGAGAGCATAATTAAGTTTTTCCCCGTGGAATACTTCAGTTGCAGCTTTTCTGATTTCTTCGGGAGTGCAATCGTCAGTTTTATATTCATTTGTTGGCAAATCTTCACCGTCGTCGAATCCAGCTTTTTTCAACACGGCTTTAAAGCGATGAGTTAATGCCGTTGGGTTTGTTTCATACAATGCTTTGGCATCGGGGAAGACATATTCAGATTTTCGCCGCTTTTGGTTTCGGATTTCTGCCTCGAGCATATTTGCCATTGGGATATCTACAACTTCGCCTGTTTTGCTGGTTTTTACAGTAATAAATCCGGCATTCAGATCAATGGATTCCCATTTTAGAAAACAGCAATCTTTCCGACGCATGGCGGTACATGCGGCAGTTATTGCCAGAGAGTAAATCAGCGGATCTGATTGTGCTGCCTCTAAAACAGCATTTAATTCTTCTACGGTAAATGGTTGCCGATAAACAGTTTCAACTTCTTTTGACAATATTTCACGGGCGGCGGGGACTCCGGCACGACGTAATGCGGTTTTTATGGGGACAAGATATTTATTCCACGTCTCGGCAGTTACGCCTTTTTGCTCTAATGTATCAAGAAATGCGGAAACATGTTCTGTTCGAAGCTGATCGACACGGAGAACTTTTGGATAATGCTCTTTGATATAGGCTACAAAACTATTCAGCTTTGCGAGAGTTTGTTTCTGGTGTTCTGATGATAAAGACCGGCGGCGGGGCTTATTGAGCCAGAGGGCAGGGAATTCATCAATGGTGTGCCGGTTGAGCTTCTTTCCAGCGCGGGCTTCATAAACCGCCTCTACCAGCTGGGTTTCGCTTTTACCGGAATGGACTTCTGCCATAAGGCGATCAAACGCCTGTTGCGCCTCTCCACGTGAATTTTCGAAATACACACTGCCTTTTTCTGATAAATCCTTTGGGCGCGCGCCTCTGATTTCAACATGCAGGTTTTTTACGAATTCTTTCCCATCAATTTTATAACGGGCGTACCACCATTTAGACGTTTTCCGCATTACTAAGCTCATACCAGCCCTCGTTTTTGATCCCTGTGATTCCGAGTGAGGCTATAGGATATTAAAAACGTCAAGACAAGCTATTTTTGGAAACAAAGCGGAAACTTTTTTAAAATTTAACTTAAAATATCAATAATATATTAGTTCGCAATCAGCCTATCACGCTGGGGGTGCGTGTTCGAGTCCCGTCATCCTCGCCACATTCTCGGGGTTAAGACAGCCATCTTAACCCTGTTTTTATTGGTACGTATCTCATCAGAGCTTGGACCTAAACAGTAAACAGATGATTCAAGTGATCATTACGCCATGAAGCATCGTCTGCCGGGCTTATAAAAGTGTTCGTATCCTGTGCTTTCAATGAAATTTAAATTCTACTATGATTTCTTTATCTTGTTATACGAGGCAATATGGCATTGGAAACTTTTTTTGAACATCCGGCTTTAAACTCGCCGTATGAATATCCTGCCCGCCACTGGGAACTGGATAAAGACGGACAGCCCACGCAGAAAATTCTTAACAAGCGGCGCAATGTTGATTTTGTTACTCCGATTCCTAAGGCCCGCAAACGTAAAGAAGCCGCAGCTCAGAAGCTTATGGTTTTCGATGAAGGCACAGGGCTGTCATCTGAAGACCAGCAATACCAGGTGGCGGATACCATCAACCGGCTTCGTCATCATGTAAATCAATGGCGTCAGATTCCTGATTCAACACAGTGGAAAGTCACTCCGGAAACTGCGAGGCTTCTTTACCATTGGCGCACTTATCCGTTTGCGGGAATCAAACCGTTTTTTTGTCAGATTGAAGCGGTTGAAACCCTGATTTGGCTAACGGAAGTTGCCCCTCAGATGGGGAAAACCGGTCAGGATTTTCTGGAACATTTAACCGCGGTCAACCGCGATTCAGGGTCTGATCTGATGCGATTGGCACTCAAACTGGCCACGGGCGCGGGAAAAACCACTGTGATGGCCATGATTATTGCCTGGCAGACAATCAATGCGGTCCGGCGCCCGGGAAGTAAGCGATTCAGTCGCGGTTTTTTAATTGTCGCGCCGGGAATTACAATTCGTGACCGATTGCGGGTTCTGCTGCCGCATGATCCTGACAGTTATTATAAAAACCGGGAACTGGTTCCGCAGGAAATGCTTCCTGATCTGGAACGCGCAAAAGTGGTCATTACAAACTATCACGCCTTTAAATTAAAGGAACGAATTGAACTCTCGGCCGGCGGACGCGCGCTTTTAGAAGGACGCCTTGGCGTGCAGCTCAATACACTCGAGTCCGAAGGGCAAATGCTTCAGCGGGTTATGCCGGAATTAATGGGGATGAAAAATCTTCTCGTGCTGAATGATGAAGCTCACCACTGTTACCGCGAAAAACCGGCCGGGAACGATGAAGGAGATTTAGCCGGAGAAGATAAGCGGGAAGCGGAATCTAACAAGGAAGCGGCCCGGCTTTGGATTTCCGGCCTTGAAGCGGCGCAACGTCAAGTGGGTGTTTCTCAGGTAATTGATTTGTCCGCTACGCCGTTTTTCCTGCGCGGATCCGGTTATGCCGAGGGGACTTTATTTCCCTGGACCATGAGTGATTTTTCTTTAATGGATGCCATTGAATGCGGAATTGTAAAATTACCGCGCGTTCCAGTGGCAGATAATATTCCAGGCGAAGATGAACCGGTTTATCGTAATCTATGGGAACATATCGGAAAAGATCTGCCAAAGACTGCCCGGGGCGCATCCAATTTTGATCCCCTTTCAATTCCATCCAAACTTCAAACAGCGCTGGAAGCGCTCTACGGACATTATAAGCAAACCTTTGAACTGTGGCAGAACGCCGGCATTCGGGTTCCCCCCTGTTTCATCGTGGTTTGCCAGAACACCGCGATTTCAAAACTTGTGTATGATTTTATCTCCGGGTTTGAACGTGAAAATGAAGATGGCTCAAAAAGTTTAGAAAATGGACGGCTGGAATTATTCCGCAATTATGACGAACACGGAAACCCGCTGGCTCGTCCGCGCACATTGTTAATCGACAGCGCACAGCTGGAATCCGGCGAAGCGCTCGATAAAAATTTCTCGGCCGCCGCCAAAGATGAGATTGAGCGGTTCAAGCGTGAAATCATTGAACGCACCGGAAACCGGCAGACCGCGGAAAATATTTCCGAGCAGGAACTTCTGCGCGAAGTAATGAATACCGTTGGGAAAGAAGGTACTCTCGGAGAACCGGTTCGATGCGTTGTCTCTGTATCCATGTTAACTGAGGGGTGGGATTGTAATACAGTCACGCATGTGCTGGGCGTGCGCGCCTTCGGAACACAACTGCTCTGTGAGCAGGTCATCGGCCGCGCCTTGCGCCGGCAGTCGTATGAACTCAACGATGAAGGCCTGTTTAATGTCGAATACGCCGATGTTTTCGGCATACCGTTTGATTTCACCGCGAAACCTGTTCCTGCACCTCCGCAACCGCCGCGCGAAACCATTCAGGTGAAAGCAATCCGTCCGGAGCGCGATGCACTCGAAATACGTTTCCCGCGTGTTGTCGGGTATCGCGTAGAACTGCCGGAAGAACGGTTAACCGCCAGATTTTCACCGGACTCAATTCTGGAACTGACACCTGCCTTAATCGGCCCGGCGATTAGCCGGAATGAAGGTATTATCGGTGAAGGTGTTGATATGACGCTGGAGCATACAAAAGACATGCGGAAATCAACCCTGCTGTTCAATCTCACGCAACGCCTGCTCTACACAAAATGGCGCGATCCCGGTGAAGAACCGAAACTGCACCTGTTCGGACAGTTGAAGCGCATTACCAAAGAGTGGCTGGAAACCTGTTTGCACTGCAAAGGAGGAACATATCCTGCCCAGCTCATGTATCAGGAACTGGCGGATATGACGTGCGAACGCATTACTGCGGCGATTACCAGCGACATGATGGACAAGCATCCTGTCAAAGCGGTACTGGACCCGTATAATCCAGCGGGTTCTACAGCGCATGTTAATTTCAGCACATCGAAAAAACACCGCTGGGAAACAGATTCCCGGAAATGCCACATAAACTGGGTTGTTCTGGACAGCGATTGGGAGGGAGAATTTTGTCGCGTTGCCGAAACACATCCGCGGGTCATTGCATACGTTAAAAATCACGGACTTGGACTGGAAGTCCCGTATAAATACGGATCTGAAACCCGTCGGTATCGTCCGGATTTTATTGTCCATATCGACGACGGGCGCGGAGCGGAAGATCCCCTTAATCTGATTGTTGAAATCAAAGGGTATCGCGGGGAAGACGCCAAAGACAAAGCCATTACTATGGAAACCTACTGGATTCCGGGAGTTAACCATCTTGAACAGTATGGACGCTGGGCGTTCGCGGAATTTACCGATGTATACGAAATCCAGTCCGATTTTGCCGCTCAGGTGGAACAACAATTTGAGCTGATGGTCGACAATGTCATAAAGAGTGCAGAAAAATCATGAGAGCGGTGGAAAAAAACGGTCAGATTCAGCGCTTGACTGCCGCGGTAAAGCGGGGATATATTTCGCGCACATCCCCCTCGTGGGCTTCGGCCCCGGGGCGCGAGGCCGCGCCGTTTGGTGCGGCCTTTGCATTTTCTGGCATGCTTGTCCTGGCAGGAAGGCATTTTAAATGAAAAGAACAGCGTTCTATATTGATGGATTTAATTTTTATTACAGCGCAGTGAAAGGGACTCCGCTTCGCTGGTTAAATTTTCAGGCATTGTTTCAGCGTTTATTCCCTAAAAATCAAATTGCGGTCATAAAATACTTTGCTGCTGAAGTTTCGGATCTTCCCGATAATCCTAAGCAGTCATTAAGGCAGCAGGTTTATTGGCGTGCACTGGAAACACTCCCTAATTTTAACATTTATACAGAACATTTTTTAACCACCACGATTAAGGCCAATGTCGTAAAGCCTCCGCCGAAAACGATAAAAGTATATAAAACAGAAGAAAAAGGATCTGATGTAAATATCGAGTCACATCTTTTGATGGACGGTTTTTGCGATGTTTATGATTGTGCCATTGTAGTTTCCGGGGATTCTGACCTTGTAACCCCGATTAAAATGGTTCGGGAGGAATTAAAAAAACCGATCGGCGTATTGAATCCGCAGCGGCTTTCCGGCTCGGATTGCCGGAAAGAACGGAAAAGCGCTGGATTACGGCATGCCGCCTCATTTTACAAAAAAGGAATTACCTGGGGACAGTTGGAAAAATCGAAATTCTCAGATCAAATAAAAACTCCAAAAGGAATTATTCATTGTCCGGATCGGTGGAAATGATAATCGCGGGGAATTTTTCGGGTTGAAATAAAGTTTTGGGAGAACGCAATGGCGGGAAGAAAAAAAGCACCGGCAAAGAAAAAAGTGGAAACATTGAGTTATCCGGATGACAAACGGAAAAATATTCCCACCGCCGAATATCAGGCCATGGTTGAAAAAGAGCAGGCCGATCCGTTGCGGGTGGCCTATGAACGCCGCAATCGCGACCTCGACCCGCAGCTTGTCTGGCGGGATAAAGACATCCGGGACTGGTCCGACTTTATCGTCCCGGCACCGCCGCTTTACATTCAGGAAAAAATACACCCGAAAGTGCTGATCGACGATCTGCGCAAAATGACCGGCGACAGTGACCGGCTGGCGAACGATACAGAACAGCTGGATATGTTTTCCGATTTTAACGGCATTCCGGAGGGAGCGGAAAAAACCGAATTTTATCAGCACGACCAAAACTGGAGCAACCGCATGATTCTGGGCGACTCCCTTCAGGTCATGGCCAGTCTCGCCGAACGCGAAAGCCTGCGCGGCAAAGTGCAGTGCATCTACTTCGATCCACCTTACGGCATTAAATTCAACTCCAACTTTCAGTGGTCTACCACCAGCCGCGACGTCAAGGACGGCAAGGTCGACCACATCACCCGCGAACCGGAACAGGTCAAAGCCTTCCGTGACACTTGGCGCGACGGCATTCACAGTTATTTGAGCTACCTCCGCGACCGCCTCACCGTCGCCCGCGATCTATTGACCGACTCCGGCTCCATCTTCGTTCAGATCGGCGATGAAAATGTACACCGAGTTAGAGCGGTAATGGATGAGGTGTTTGGGGAAGATGATTTTGTTAGTATAATTAGCTATTCGACAACAAGCAGTTTTGAAGCATCTACGCTTAGCCGAGCTGGAGATTATATTATTTGGTATGCAAAGAAAAAAGAGTTCATAAAATACCGAATGCTTCTTCGGTTAAAAGAATTTGGCGGTGAAGGAAGTTCTGCATATTCTCGAATTGAAAATGAATTTGGCGAAAGATGTTCGATTTCAGATTTTGAAAAAAAATATGAAATAACATTTGATTATTCTCGCCGATGTAACATTTCACAACATTGTCGAGTGCATGCACTCGACAATGTAACATCTCAAGGGATCGCAAAAGAAAAACAAATTTTTGAATTTGAAGGAAAACCGTATGAACCTGGGGGCACAAACCACTGGAAAGCAAATTATCCGCTTGGACTGACACGCTCGGACAGAACCAATTTGGAGGAGATAAAATATATGTAGTCCAAACGGGATTAACTATTATCCAACGCTGTCTTCTCATGACCACCGACCCCGGCGACCTTGTGCTCGACCCGACCTGCGGCTCCGGCACCACTGCGTACGTTGCTGAACAATGGGGACGCCGCTGGATTACCATCGACACCTCTCGCGTCGCCCTTGCACTGGCCCGCGCGCGCATCATGGGTGCGCGTTATCCGTTTTATCTGCTCGCAGACAGTCCGGAAGGACAGCAAAAAGAAGGCGAGGTGACTCGAACTGTTCCGTCCACTCAACCCACTTACGGGAATATCCGCCATGGATTTGTTTATGAGCGTGTACCGCATATTACGCTGAAATCCATTGCGAATAACGCGGAGATTGATGTGATTTATGATGAGTATCAGCAGCGTCTCGAACCCCTCCGCGAACAGCTTAACACCGCACTCAAGACCGAGTGGCAGGAGTGGGAAATTCCCCGCGCAGCGGATGATAAATGGCCGGCGTCCGTCAAAAAACTCCATACCGACTGGTGGGCGTTTCGCATCGACCGGCAAAAGGAGATTGATAAGTCCATCGCGGCCAAGGCCGACTATGAATATTTATACGATAAGCCTTATGCGGATAATAAAAAGGTGCGTGTGGCGGGCCCTTTTACGGTGGAAAGTCTCTCGCCGCACCGTGTGCTGGGTGTGGACGAAGATGATAATCCGCTCGATGTTGTTGCCGAAAGTGCGTCGGCATACGGGCAGGATTTTGCATCGATGATTCTCGATAATCTGCGGACTGCCGGTGTTCAGCAGGCGCGCAAAGCGGATAAAATTAATTTTATCTCTCTCGAAGGGTGGCCGGGGCATTATATCTGTGCCGTCGGGACGTATACGGAAGGGAATAAGGAAAACGGCAGGTCGCGGCGGGCCGGGATTTTAATCGGACCGGAATTTGGAACGGTGTCCCGGCCTGATCTGGTGGCGGCGGCCCGCGAGGCCGCCGAATCCGGGTTCGATGTGTTAATTGCCTGTGCATTCAACTTTGAGGCGCGCACCACCGATTTTGATAAACTCGGCGCAATCCCTGTTTTAAAGGCCCGGATGAATGCCGATCTGCACATGTCGGCCGACCTGAAAAACACCGGGAAAGGAAATCTGTTCGTTATCTTTGGCGAGCCGGATATTGAAATCCGCCATGCAGAAAACGGACAGATTGAAATCGAGGTGAAGGGCGTGGATGTGTTCCATCCCAATACCGGCGAAATCCGCAGTGATGGGCCGGAAGGCATCGCCTGCTGGTTTATCGACACCGATTATAATGAAGAGAGCTTTTTTGTCCGGCACGCATATTTCCTTGGACAGAACGATCCGTATAAAGCCTTAAAAACAACGCTGAAAGCGGAGATCAATACGGATGCGTGGGATACGCTCAACTGCGCCGTTTCCCGGCCGTTCGATAAACCTGCCGGCGGCCGCATCGCCGTTAAAGTGATCAACCACCTCGGCGATGAGGTGATGAAGGTGTTTAGGGTATAATGTTCACAGAGAGTACATGAACTTTCTTCTCGCAGATACATTTACTGACAGCCTCGCAAGGCTGACCGGCGATGAACAGAAGGCCGTGAAAACAACGGCGTTTGACCTGCAGATCAATCCGGCGCAGCCGGGATTGCGGTGGCATAAACTGGACGGCGCGAAAGATAAAAATTTCTGGTCGGTGAGTGTCAATATGGACCTTCGGCTGATCGTTCACAAAACGGGCAGCAGCTTGATGCTTTGTTATGTGGATCATCATGATCAAGCATACGAATGGGCGGTGCGGCGTAAGCTGGAAGTTCATCCCAAAACCGGCGCGGCACAGATTGTTGAGATCCGTGAGACGGTAAAAGAGATAGAAATCCCGCACTATGTTGAAGCCGAACAGCCGGTCGCCGCTCAAACACCGGTGCTGTCTGCCGATATTTCACGCGATGCACTGCTTGCTTATGGCGTGCCGGAGGAGTGGCTCGACGAGGTCATGCGCGCTACAGAGGACGAGGTGCTGTTTCTGGCGGAAAAACTCCCCGGCGAAGCGGCCGAGGCGCTGCTGGAGCTGGCCACCGGAGGAACTCCGCAGATTGCGCCGGTAGCGGCTGATGGTGTCGATCCGTTCGAACATCCGGATGCCCGGCGCCGGTTCCGCGTCATGTCGAACGTGGAAGAGCTTGAACGTGCGCTGGAGTTCCCCTGGGAAAAGTGGACCATTTTTTTACATCCTTCACAACGGCAGCTTGTGGAGCGCGAATTCAGCGGACCTGCCCGGGTCGCGGGTTCCGCCGGAACCGGGAAAACTATTGTTGCGCTGCATCGCGCAGTTTGGCTGGCCCGGAAATATCCTGATGCGCGGGTTCTTTTAACCACCTTTTCCGATCCGCTGGCGGCAGCCTTGCGCCGGCGCCTGCACCGGTTGATTTTTCATCAGCCGATGCTCGCCGAGCGGCTGGAGGTGCTCTCGCTGGACAGCATTGCGCTGCGTATCGGACGGGCGCGGTTCGGAAAAATTAAACTGGCGCCGGATGAGCAGATTAAGGCGCTGCTGGCGGAGGCTGTTCGCAATATTCCCGAAACAGGGTTTTCTTTGAATTTTCTGTGGGATGAGTGGATTCATGTCGTGGATGCATGGCAGCTTAAAAACTGGGAAGAGTATCGCGATGTGCAGCGCCTCGGCCGGAGAACACGCCTGCCTGAAGCCCGGCGCAAGCAGTTGTGGGATCTGTTTGAACAGGTTCGCGCGGAATTAGAACGCCGCTCTCTTCTGACTCGCGCCGATGTGTTCACGAAGGTCGCCGCCGGCATAACCGCCGGAAATTATCCGCCGTTCGAATTCGCGGTGGTTGATGAGGCCCAGGATATCGGTGTTCCGGAGTTGCGGTTTCTTGCAGCGCTGGGCGGTAACCGGCCGGACAGCCTTTTCTTCGCCGGCGATCTCGGGCAGCGCATCTTTCGGCAGCCGTTTTCTTGGAAATCACTGGGGATTGATGTGCGGGGACGTTCGGCTGTGTTGAGAGTTAACTATCGCACATCACATCAGATTCGCCGGCAGGCCGACCGGCTGCTGCCGCAGGAGTTGAGTGACGTCGACGGAAATGTTGAGTCACGTAAAGGAACTGTTTCCGTCTTCAACGGGCCGAATCCGCAAATCCATACATACAATTCAGAACAGGAGGAATCTGCTGCTGTGGCCGGCTGGATCAGAACGCTCATTGAAGAGGGCTTCCGGCCTGCCGAAATTGGAATTATTGTGCGTTCCGAAGCACAGCTCGAGAGAGCGGAGCACGCAATCCAATCTGTTGGAGTACAATCAATTCAATTGAGCACAAGCATTGAGGATGCTGAAGAATGTATTGTCGTGTGCACAATGCCGCTGGCAAAAGGGCTGGAATTCCGCGCAGTTGCAATTATGGCTTGTGATGATGAAGTCGTCCCGCTGCAGGCACGAATTGAGACGGCCGCCGACACCAGTGATTTAGAAGAAGTGTATAATACTGAACGGCACCTGCTGTATGTTGCCTGTACTCGCGCCAGAGACCGGCTGCTTATCACCGGCGTTGATCCGGTTTCAGAGTTTTTAGACGATCTGCAGATTTAATCGGTGTTCCTGTCTGCAAATTCGGTGTCCGGGGTGAAAAATTCTTACGCCTGCGGCACGCGGAGTACGCCGCCACTGGCGGCGTTGGTGGCCATTGCCGCATAGCGTGCGAGCCAGCCGGTGGCGTAACGCGGGGCCGGTTTTTTCCAGTTTTTCCGGCGCGCGGCGAGCTCCTCATCGGACAGCGCAACGGCGAGTTTGCGGTTCGGAATATCAATTTCGATCATATCTCCTTCTTGAAGCAATCCGATGGGACCGCCTTCGGCGGCTTCCGGCGAAATATGACCGATGCACGCGCCGCGCGTGCCGCCGGAAAAACGTCCGTCGGTGATGAGTGCAACTTTATCGCCGAGCCCCTGACCCATAATATAGCTGGTCGGTGCGAGCATCTCCTGCATGCCCGGACCGCCTTTGGGTCCTTCATAACGAACGACGACGACATCGCCGGCTTTGACTTTTCCGGCAAGGACTCCTTCGCATGCTTCTTCCTGTGATTCAAAAATGACCGCCGGTCCTCTGTGCACAAGCATTTTCGGGTCAACACCGGCACTTTTTACAACGGCGCCGCCTTCAGCGAGGTTGCCGCGCAGAATGGCAAGTCCGCCCTCCCGGCTGTAGGCATTTTCGACCGTGTGAATGCACTGTTCATCCAGACTGCGCGCGCCGCAAATATTTTCGCCGAGCGTTTTGCCGGTGACGGTCGGGCGGTTCAGATTAAGCAGACCACCAATTTTATTGATCTCGGCCAGAATGGCACTGATGCCGCCGGCAGCGTGTACGTCTTCGATGTGATAGTTCGACGACGGCGATACTTTACAAATATTCGGCGTCTTTTTTGAAATCCGGTCGATACGGTCCAGGTCATAATCCACTCCGGCCTCGTTCGCGATGGCAAGTGTGTGCAGGACGGTATTTGAGCTGCCGCCCATGGCCATATCGAGTACAAACGCATTGTCGATGGATTCCACCGTGATGATATCGCGCGGCTTCGGTCCGCCGGTCAGCGCCATTTCGACGGCGCGTTTCGCCGCCGTTTCCCAAAGCGTTTTGCGCTCCGGCGCTGTGGCGAGAATGGTGCCGTTGCCCGGCAGAGCCATTCCGATGGCTTCACACAGGCAGTTCATTGAATTGGCAGTGAACATGCCGGAACAGGAACCGGCGGACGGACACGCATTGCATTCCATTTCGCGCAGTTCGTTTTCGGTAATTTTACCGGCGGTAAATTGTGCGACGCCCTCAAAGATGCTGATTAAATCAATCGGTCTGCCGTCTTTCAAGTGTCCGGCGGCCATCGGCCCGCCGCTCGCAAAAATAGTTGGAACATTACACCGCGCTGCGCCCATAAGCATGCCCGGCACGATTTTATCGCAGTTCGGAATGCAGATCATTGCATCGAAGGCGTGTGTTGTGATCATTGTTTCAACGCTGTCGGCAATAATTTCGCGGCTCGGCAGAGAATATTTCATGCCTTCGTGTCCCATCGCAATACCGTCGCAAACGCCGATCACGTTAAATTCGCGCGGCACACCGCCGGCAGCGCGGATTGCGTTGCAAATCAGACGGCCGACAACATTCAGATGTACGTGACCTGGAATAATCTCATTAAAGGAGTTGCACACAGCAATCAGCGGCTTTTTGAAATCCTCATCCGTCATGCCGGTCGCGCGCATCAGTCCGCGGTGCGGTGCGCGTTCGGCGCCGGCTTTAACTTTGTCACTATTCATTGCAGCTCCTTTTCTACTCAAAAACGGTGGACTTCTCGGGTCATTTCCGCCAGCGTTTTCAGCACCTTGATTAATAGAAATGAATATACGCACCGGGGCGAAAATATGAAACCATTTTTTATATCCGCGCTGATCCTGTTTTCCGCCGCCGGAGTTTTAGCGGAGGACAATATAGAAACAACGATCCCGGTAATTACCGTGACGGCGTCGGCACAAAACGCACATAACGCCGGTGTGGCGGATGCGCTGCGCGCTGTACCGGGCGTGACGGTGAATTCGTCCGGCGGTTCGATTCATGATATTTCCATTCGCGGCAGCTCATTCAGCGCTGCCGGACTTTCGCTCGGCGGCTTAACGCTGCGCAGTCCGCAAACAGAACATTTTGCGGCGGAACTGCCGGTGCCGGCGGCCATGCTGTCGCGCCCGAAAGTGAATACCGGCATAGATAATCAGGGCGGGCATTTAACCGGCACGATGAATTTTGATCCGCTGCCGATCACCGGCAAGCGGCAGATTGAAGCAGGATTCGGAGCGGACGATCGCGACTGGCAGAGCCTGCTCGTGCAGCACATGCTCACCGCAGAATTCGGCGCCGGAGTTTTTGCCGGACGCGATTCCGCCAATGGTGTGGATTATTCGGACAACGATTACGACCGCGAATATGCCGGCGGACAGCTGCAGTTCCGTACCGATGACGCACAGGTTGATTTTATCGCAATACACCAGCAAAAAGAGTTCGGCGCGCGCGGCTATTACGGGGTAAACGATGCAATTCCGGCGAAAGAAACGCTCAAAGAAACCATGGCGTTTTTATCCGCAACCAAAGGCGATGTGCAGAACGATTATCTGCGCGCCGGAATGCTGTGGCGCGAAATTTATGACGATTACCGCATGCCGGGCTATCGCAATAAACACCGCACGCGCATCAGTTCCGCATTCGTCGACGGGCGCACGATGGAAGTGAACGGCTGGGCGCTCGGCGGGCGCGTGGATGTAGATGAAGAACGCGTTGCCAGCCGCAGTCTTGGCCATCATCACCGTACGCGCGGCGGAATTTCGCTGCTGCCGCAGTGGCGCGGCGACCGGTGGAAATTCATTGCCGGACTGCGCAGCGAATTTTTTACCGGTGAGTCGCCTGAATATCTGCCGCAGGCCGGAGTTGATTTTTTGATTTCCGATCACCTCACTGCATTTGCATCATATAACGAAACTGTTCGCCTGCCGTCGTATACGGAATTGAGTTATAATATTCCCGGCGCAAATGTCGGCAATGCCGCATTAAAACCGCAAACGGAACAGCAGTCGGAAATCGGGTTAAAAGGAATTCCATCTGAGTTCATGGACTGGAAGGCTTCGGCATTTTACCGGCGCTCAAAGCATACCATCGACTGGGTTCAATACGCCGGAGATTCAACATGGCGCGCGACCGATATCGGCGCGCTCGACACCTACGGACTTGAAGCACAGCTCAACTGGTATCCGGCGGAAAACCTCGAAACACAACTCACCTATACCTTGGTTTATAAAGATAAAAAAGCCACCGATCTCGCCGGCGGTTATGCGTCGCGCTATGCGCTCGACTATCCGGAACATCTGATTCAAGGCTCGCTGCTGTGGCGTCCGCTGAATGCGATTGAAATCGGCACCGTGCAGGCATTGCGTCTGCAGACGGCAAACCACGCACGCAGCGGCAGCGACTTTGGTGTCGACAGCTCTCTGGTTATCCGCTGCACGCCGGCGAAATTTAAACCCGCCACCGTTTCACTGCTGTTCAGCAATATCTGGGATAACGATTTTGAATTCCTGCCCGGGCAGCGTCGCGCCGAACATTACGCCGGAGTTTCGTTAACACTGAATTGGTGACGGCTGCAATACTTTTGACCGGATAACAGGATTATTAAAAATCTTTTTCAATCCTGTTATCCGGTCAAAATTTATCTGCCGAATTTGCGATTGAGTTCGACGTAGCTGGTGAAAATTAATGTCGGACGCCCGTGCGGACAGGTGTACGGCATTTCAGTTTTTGCTAAATCTTCCACCAGCCGTTCAATTGCCGCCGGTGTTAATGTATCTGAAATCCGTACCGCACTCCGGCAGGCGGCCTGTGCGACTGTTTCACGCAGCGCAGTACGTTTTGCACGCGTCGCCGCACCGCCTCTTTCCAGCGCGCCGGCAACTTCGTTTAGCACAACTGCCGGTGAAACACTCTGCAAATGTACCGGCAGGGCATCGACAATAAATGTATCACTGCCAAATTCCGAAACACCGAAGCCCATTTCATTAAGCACCTCCAGATGTTTTCGAATGACGTTAGCATCCGCCGGCATCAGTTCTACCGTTTCCGGCGTTAACAATCCCTGCCGGTGCGGTGTGCCGGTAAGAATGTCGTTCATAAATTTTTCAAACAGCACGCGTTCGTGCGCCGTCTGCGGATCCATCAACACGATACCGTCTTCCGTCTCCAGAATAACGTATAATCCACCGGCCTGTCCCAGCACGCGGCACCAGCGCCACGGCGAACACTGCGCGCTCGCCGGTTCAGGGTTTTTCAGTTCAGTGCTTGGAGTTTCGGGTCCCGGTGCACCGGTTTTTAAACTCTGAACGTCGAACTCTGAACTCTGCACTTTTACCTGCGGATCGGGATGTAGACGCGACGCCCCCGTCGCGTTCTCTGCATTCATGGATGCGACGGGGACGTCGCGTCTACTTTGTTTTGCAAACTCTGAACTGAAAAACTCTGATCGTTGAACTGTCGCCGGTTTTACCGGCGCATCAAACTGAAACGCCGGATCGGGTGCAGTAATTCCCGGTGCGTCGAGTGCCAGCGCTTTTGACACCGCCGTCATGACGGCATCGCGCACCGCCGCCGGATGTCTGAAACGGACTTCGCGTTTGGCCGGGTGTACATTCACGTCAACATCCGCCGGCGGTGTTTCAATAAAAATGAAGGCCGACGGATAACGTCCGCGCGTGAGTACGGCGTGATACGCTTCGTTAAGGGCGTGATAAATTACCGGCGCCGAAGCCGGACGTCCGTTGATAAAAATATATTGATCGGAACGGTCTTTTCTGCCGGTTTGCGGCAGTCCGGCAAATCCGGAAATTTTTACACCGCCGGCAGAGATGTTTAATGCGCGCAGATTTTTCAGAAACGCCGGACTATAGAGAGCTGCAATGCGGTCGGTGAGCGTTGCACCGGCGGGAAAGTTATACAGCTCGCGCCCGTCAGATGTAAATGAAAGACCGGTTTCGGGATGCGCGAGCGCATACACTGCAAAAAGCTGCCGCAGCTGTGCAAGTTCAGTGGCTTCGGTGCGCAGAAATTTCCGGCGCGCCGGCACATTAAAGAAAAGATTGCGAACTTCGATGCGTGTTCCCGGCGGCGCGCCGGCATCAGAAATATCCTGCAGCTTCCCGCCGCTGATTTGAATTCGGGTTCCGCTTAAATCCGCTGACGGGCGCGTGGTGAGAGTTAAGCGCGAAACCGCGGAAATGGCGGCGAGCGCTTCGCCGCGGAATCCGAGTGTAGCGACGGCTTCCACTTCTTCGGCGGTGCGAATTTTGCTTGTTGCGTGCCGTTCAATCGCCAGCAGAGCATTGTCGCGGTTCATGCCGGAGCCGTTATCAGAAATAGCAATTAACTGCATACCGCCGCGCACGACTTCAACATCAATTTGCGTCGCGCCGGCATCGAGCGCATTTTCCACCAGCTCTTTCATGACAGACGCCGGCCGCTCAATCACTTCTCCCGCCGCAATTTTATTAATCACATGATCCGGGAGCATCTGAATGGAATTTTTCACAAATTGAATAATTATAACGAAATATTAAAAAAAGGAAAAATGGAATCGGAGTGAATCAACCGTTGACGAACGGTAAAAAAAATTAAATCCTTTCAGGCGGTTATGAGATGTTCGATATCCAGTACTGTTTTACTGATAGCGGTGATTGCCGGTGCGGTGTTTTCCGAAACAAACGACCTTGACGCCGCCTTTGCTGCCCAAAAAAAGAAAAAGACTGTGCGCGTTTATTCTGAAAGAGCGGTGCTGCACGATCTTTCGGCAGAGCTGCCGGCGGAAGCATCAACGCTGGAAGATGAGCTTGATCGTAAACTCCGGGCAAAAGAGGCAAAAGAGGATAGCCGGATTGCGAACGAGCCGTATAAGCGTCCGTTTTTTCCACAGCCGGAATTTTCTCAGGAACAGCTGCAGCAGTTGCAGGAGCAGCGCCGGAATTGGCTGACGTTTAGTGACACGAACAGGGTACAGTCGACTTCCCAGAATCATCACAGTGACCGGATCGCGGAAGAATTGCAGCGGCAGAATCTGATGCGTGAACAGCAGCGACGTATGGCGGAATCGGTTGCCGCTGCGACCAACGTCTCCCCGTACGCCGTCCCGGCGCCGGGGAGTAATCCGCCGAGTGAATACGAATCGCCGTTGCAGCGCTATCAGGTTGGAACACCGGCGCAACGCCAGACTCAGAATTATGCTTTACCGGGCACGCGGTCCTACCCTAATGCGGCGCCGGCAGCGCAGTATAATAACAATGCAATTCCGGGCGTTCGTTCTACAGTGACGCTGCCGGGACAGCGGCGTACAACCGCCGGCGTTCCGCAAACACCGGCTGTCCGCCGGCCGGCGGCACCCGGTGTCCGCACTCCATTATCTCCCATTCAGACCGATAGTGATGATCTTGTGCCGGCGCCGGCCACAACGCTTGACCAGCTTCGCAAATCTGCCGCTGACCGCAATGCCGATCCTTTCGCGAATCCGTACCGGTAACTACAGTTTAAACTGCTGCACGGTTTCAATCAGCGCGATCACATTTTCAACCGGCGTATCCGCCTGGGCATAATGGCAGGAGCAGGGGATATACCCATGCGGACCAAGTTCGTTTAAACATGCCAGTGTCTCAGCTGCAACGTCCTCCGGCGTGCCGAACGGCAGGGTTTTCTGGTTTTCGATTCCGCCGTGAAAAATCAGTTTGTCACCATATTTTATTTTCAGTTCCTTACAGTCCATGCCGGGGCAGACGTGCTGAATCGGGTTGAGTACATCAATGCCGGCTTCGATCAGGCGCGGGATGAGCGGTTCCGCCGCGCCGTCGGTATGAAAGAAAACTTTTACACCGAATGAATGAATCATTTCACACCACGCTTTGAGGCGCGGGAAAATAAATTCATCAAACGCCGGTGGTGACATCAGCAGACTTTGCTGCGTGCCCATATCATCGCTCACAAAAACCATATCCACTGCGCCATCCGCCGCCGTTAAAAACCGGCGCACCATTTCGCCTTGCGACCACATAATCCTATCCAGCGCCGCATGCAGAAATTCCGGCTCAGCCACGGTGTCCATCAGCGCTTCTTCCAGCGAACGCATCTGACAGTAAACTTCGAACAGCGAAATCCACGGGCCGAGCGTGACAAATTCCAGCGCCAGTTTTTTCGCTTCGGCAGCGGCGGCTTCATAATTGAAATCGTCCGGATGCGGCCACGGATACTCTTCAAGCTGTGCCGGATCATCCATGCCAAGCAGCGGGTTAAATGAAACTTCGCCATATTCTGTGTTTGCATTCGCCGCAATTTTTTCGCGTTTCACTCCCCAATGATTCACTTCAACCAGTTCATTCGGATCTTTCAGAATCATTCCTCTATACGGAATGCCAAGCCACGCAATTTTATCAATATCCAGCCCACGATAAATATCCAGCTCGTCATCAACACCGAGTCGCGCCTTAAATTTTTTCACTAATTCCGGCACCAGCCAGATGTCCACCGGAACGCGGTCCGGCGTTTGACGGTGCAACACAGCCAGAACTCTTTCGCGTGCATTCATGATCAGTCTCCTTGTTTTGCAAAAATATACATGTTAAATCGCAATGTCTTTGTATATTTTTACAAAATGACTCGTAAAAATTTACAGTTCACCAAAGCTCCTCTGCACAATTCATCCGCTGCACAGCAGTTAAAACACACCGGACTCGCTTTTGATTATTTTCCGGCGTTTAAACAGAATCATCACGAATTCCATACACACGAATATATTGAGATGCTGTTTGTCATCAGCGGAACGTTCCGGCATATCGCCGGTGAGCGAACGTATGACGAAACCGCCGGCGGCCTGACCATTCTCAACTTCAATCAGTTTCACACACTAAACGCTGCTGCACCGGTCGAACTCGTTAATGTTTACTGGAATCCAGCCCGTTACATCCCGCCGGAACTTCCGCAGCCGCTGAACGATCAAATACAAAAACTCATTCCGCTTCATCCGCAATTCAGTCACCGCCTCAATCGCATTATCCATTTACAAATGACTGATCCTGAAAAAACAAAAAACCTGCTGCTGATGCTTTGCGCCGAACAGAAACATAAAACTGCCGGAACCGGCGCCGCCATCGACGCCCTCTTCCGCCTTTTTCTAATCGAACTCTGCCGCGCCGCGCCGGCACTAAAAAATCCGCCGGAACAAGTTAACCGCCGTATGGAAAAAATCCGGCAGCACCTTGATGCAAACTACACCGCGCCAATCCGGCTTGAACGGCTTTGTACACTCGCCAGACTTCAACCGGCGAATCTCTGCCGGCAGTTTAAAAAATATACCGGCGTCAGTATCGGTGACTATTTAAAACAGTACCGTCTCGCTGCCGCCATGCATCAGTTGCGGAATTCCGGCGATAAAATTCTTACTGTCTGCAGCGACTGCGGATTTTCTGACATCGCCAACTTCAACCGGACATTCCGGCGCGCAATCGGCAAAACACCAACCGAATATCGATCCAGTTGCTTGTAGACGCGACGTCCTCGTCGCGTCTTGTAGGCGAGCAGTGGTCTGGCAAAAAAACGCGCCCGCCGGACGCATCTACATTTTCAATCATCTTCCATCAGTTCATAAACTTCATCCCACGCTTCCGGTTCATCACGCCGGAGCGCCTGCAGTGTGCGGAACTGATAGATCAGCAGACTTAATTCCGGTTCGGTGAGATTATCTCTTGCCCTGGCGATGTCGTGGACGAATTTTAACAGCACCGGTTTTGTAATATTCAAAAAGTCCGGAACGTCGAGCAGCAGAATCGGCTGATAATGCATGCCGGTGAGCCGGCGGGCGGTTTCGGCAATCTTTTCCGGCAGGGCATCGGCAGGCAGGGATTCAATCTCGGAACAGATTTTTTCAATATATTTTTTACTGGCAGATTTCATGCACTCCACCTTTCGTTTCCGGTGCTGAGTATAATCGTTAAAATAAAAAAAGCGGCAGAAATCTGCCGCTTTTTGTGATCTGCTTTAACCGTCTTATTCTTCGACTTCAAACAGATCCTGGGTTGCGCCGCATTCGGGGCAGACCCAGTCTGCCGGTAAATCTTCGAATGCAGTACCGGGCGCGACGCTGTTATCCGGATCGCCGGCGGCCGGGTCGTAGATGTAACCACAAGGAACGCATCTGTATTTTTTCATCGTTCTCTCCTTTCAAAACCAGAGACGGCGATCCTCCGCCATCCGTTATTTTTTAGGCGCTCAGTTCCTGAACGCCAGCCCATTACATAATTTTGCCAAGATTTTCCATAAAGATCATCCGGCGCTGCGCGTCTTCTTCCGCCGCAGCGAAGAGTTTTTCCGCTTCCTGCGGCGCGCTCTTGAGGAGCGTTGCATAACGGCGTTCGCTGCGGATGAAATCCTGGAAACTGTCTGTCGGCGGTTTGCTTTCCCAGATGAAGCGCTTGCCTTCTTCGCCCGCCGGATTGTAGCGGTAGAGCGGCCAGTAGCCGCTTTCAACGGCGCGCTTCTGCTCGGTCTGCGTTTTCATCATGTTAATTCCGTGCGCGATACAAGGCGCATAAGCGATGATGATCGACGGTCCGTCGTACGCCGCGGCTTCCATGAATGCTCTCTGCGTCTGTATACGATTGGCGCCCATCGCAATGGACGCAACGTAAACATAACCGTAGCTCATGCACATGAAGCCGAGGTTTTTCTTGCCGACGCGTTTTCCGGCGGCCGCAAACTGGGCAACCGCTCCCAGCGGCGTGGCTTTGGACATCTGTCCGCCGGTGTTGGAATAGACTTCGGTATCCAGCACAAGAATGTTGACGTTTTTACCGGAAGCGACCACATGATCGAGTCCGCCGTAACCGATGTCATACGCCCAGCCATCGCCGCCGAAAATCCAGACGCTCTTATCGACGAAGTAGTCGGAGAGCTCGTTGATTTTCACAAGAACGTCTTTAAGTTCACCGGAGGCGGCGTTAAGTGCATTCGGCAGCAGCAGCTTGACTGCATTCTGTGCTGCAACCGCCTGGTCGCCGATATTCTTACCGGTTTCAAGCGCACGCTCCATGGCCGCCGTCAGATCGTTATCAGCGCCGAGCTCCGCCGCTTTCGCGGCAAGTTCGGTGAGCGTCTTGCGGTTCTGGTCGATCGCCAAACGCATCCCAAGGCCATATTCGGCGTTGTCTTCAAAGAGCGAGTTCGCCCATGCCGGACCGCGGCCCTCTTTGCTTGTGCAATATGGAATCGCCGGGAATGTTCCGCCGTAAATCGAGGAGCATCCGGTGGCGTTCGCAACAACCATATGCTCGCCGTACAGCTGCGTAACGAGTTTCACATACGGTGTTTCACCGCAACCGGCGCAGGCGCCGGAAAACTCAAACAGCGGCTTCTTGAACTGCAGACCTTTCAGTGTGTTTTCCGGTGCCCCGTCCAGTACATTGTCGGGCAGAGCGTCGAAGAATTCAGCATTCCGGCGCTCGCCGGCGTTACGTTCTTCTTCCAGTAATTTGAATTCGAGCGCTTTGGTTTTTGCCGGACAGGTTTCTACGCAAACGCCGCACCCGGTACAGTCTTCGATATAGACCTGGATGCGGTACTGCAGATCGCGCTCGTTCTTTGTCGTTGATTTCAGCGTATCAAAACCAGCGGGCGCATCTTTCAGGTCTTCCGGATCAATCTGTTTCGCGCGGATAACAGCGTGCGGACAGGACATTACGCACTGGTTGCACTGAATACAGTTTTCTTTCACCCAGCCCGGAACACGCGGTGCGATACCGCGCTTTTCGAGTGCGCTGGTGCCGGTCGGCAGCGTACCGTCGAACGACATTTTGGAAACCGGCACATCATCGCCTTTCAGCAGAATGACCGGCTCCATCACCTCTTTCGCGAAACAGCCGGCACTTTCCGGAATCAGTTCAACCGGAACAA
Organism: Kiritimatiellales bacterium; assembly: GCA_041656295.1. Taxonomy (NCBI): domain Bacteria; kingdom Pseudomonadati; phylum Kiritimatiellota; class Kiritimatiellia; order Kiritimatiellales; species Kiritimatiellales bacterium. The sequence goes on from JBBADV010000001.1 coordinate 279,931, forward strand.
ACGATTTGGTAATCGTCGCCGGAATTTTAACCTCTTCTACTGCGGCCAGTGCTTTGTCCACCGCGGTGCAGTTCATTGTAATGATGTCCTCGCCCTTGTTCGCATAGGTTTTTTTAATCGCGGCTTTGATCAGCTCAACCGCTTGATCCACCTCCAGCACACCGGACAGTTTAAAAAATGCGGTCTGCATGACTGTGTTAATACGGTTGCCGAGTCCGGCTTCCGTCGCGAGTTTCAGTGCGTCGATATTGTAGAATTTAATCTTTTTCTGAATGATTGCTTCCTGCATGTCGCGCGTGAGGTGATCAAACACTTCATCGGTCGGAATTTCGGAGTTCAGCAGGAATGTACCGCCGGCTTTGATACAGCCGAGCATGTCGTAACGGCCGATGTAGGCCGGATTATGACACGCCACAAAATCGGCATTTTGAATCAGATAGGGATAGTTTACCGAACTCCTGCCGAAACGCAGATGTGAAACAGTAATGCCGTATGATTTCTTTGAGTCATAAACAAAATAGCCCTGCGCGTTCAGATCGGTGTTGTCGCCGATAATTTTAATGGAATTTTTGTTCGCACCCACCGTTCCATCGGAACCCAAACCCCAGAACATGCAGTTCACCACGTCGTCTGCTTCAATATCAAACCCTTTGCCGACGGTCAGCGATTTATGCGTCACGTCGTCGGTAATACCCACCGTAAAGTCGTGAAACGCCTCGCCGTCCAGGTGGTCATACACCGCTTTTACCATCGCCGGCGTGAACTCTTTGGAGGAGAGACCGTAGCGGCCGCCGATCACCTGAACGCCCTGATTGTCGAGCGCCGCCATCACGTCGAGGAACAGCGGCTCACCCGGCGCGCCCGGTTCTTTCGTGCGGTCGAGCACCGCAATTTTCTTCACCGTCTTCGGCAGACAGCCCACAAATGCTTTTGCTGAAAACGGACGATAGAGACGAACTTTTACCAGACCGAGTTTTTCACCGGCAGCATTCAGTTTATTTACCGTTGCTTCAATCGTATCACAGGCCGAACCCATCGCGATGATCACTTTTGTCGCATCCTTCGCGCCGGCATAATCGAAGAGGTGATACTGCCGGCCGATTTTCGCCGCGAGCTTATCCATATAATCCTGAACTATTTCCGGCAGGGCGTCGTAATATTTATTCACCGTTTCACGGCCCTGGAAATAGACGTCGCCGTTCTGCGCCGCAACTTTCAGCACCGGCGCTTCCGGGCGCAAGCCGCGTTTGCGGAAACGCTCAACATATTCCGGCTCCAGCAGCTCCTTCATGACCTCATACGCAACTTCTTCAACCTTCTGAATTTCGTGCGATGTACGGAACCCGTCAAAAAAGTTAAGGAACGGAACCTGACCTTTCAGCGTTGCCAGATGACTCACGATCGCGAGATCCATTGTTTCCTGAATTCCGGCGGCCGACATCAGTGCAAAGCCGGTATTGCGCACACTCATCACGTCCGAGTGATCGCCGAAAATTGAGAGCGACTGCGCAGCAAGCGAACGCGCTGAAACGTGGAAAACTGTCGGCAGCATCTCGCCGGCGATCTTATACATATTCGGAATCATCAGCAGAAGGCCCTGCGATGCCGTAAAGGTGGTCGTCAGCGAACCCGCGCTCAGCGCACCATGCACTGCACCGGCGGCACCGGCTTCAGACTGCATCTCCGTCACGCTCACTGCGGAACCGAACATATTTTTGCGGCCTTGTGCCGCCCAGATATCAGTGTATTCACCCATATTGGATGAAGGGGTAATCGGATAAATTGCCGCGATTTCGCTGAACGCATACGCTACGTGAGCTGCCGCGGTATTTCCGTCAATCGTCACCATTTTCTTACTCATCTCTGCGATTTCCTCCTCAAGGATTAGCATTTCCAGTTAAAATTCGTAAAAACTGCCGGTGCCGGCAGGCTTAGAATTGCGTTTTTACCTCAATTTTAGCAAAACCACTCATCCAAAAATGATCTGAATTTACATTTCAGGGCGCAAAACACAAAGAATTCCAAAAAATCCGCAAAAAATGAAGCAGATTAGCCCCCAAAACCGCTATTAATACGTAGTCTATTTAAGGAAGGGTTTCGAATAGTGAATGTCGAAATAAAAATTGTTCCCAAATTCGAGATTCTCCGTCTCTTTTTGTACAGTCTCTCTTATTTCCTGCTAGGCAGGTGATCCGTTTTTTCTGTGTCATTTACAGTCAATTTTTTCTTCAGCCTCCAAACCATCATCATATCCAGCAGCGCCGCCGGAAAAAACCGGCGCGCCGCCGCGCCGAAACAGGCCACCGCTGTAATGCGCACGCGGCGCGGCGGATTCCGGCGTTCAAGACAGCGCCGGATTTCTCTTGCCACCGCCTCCGGCGGTTTCATAAACGTGCCGGCGGTGCGATGTGCCTTGCCGGCTTTACGCGTCTCAAGCGCCTCCTTATAAAAAGAAGCAAACACCGAATTTTCATTGCGCGTGTACCGGTCCATCCGGTGCGCCAGATTCACTGAAAACTGCGAATCAATCGGGCCCGGCTGAATAATTGAAACGCCGATGCCGCTGCCGGCCAGTTCGCGCCGCAGTGCGTCCGACAGCGCTTCCACTGCAAACTTCGCTGCTGAATATCCGCCGGCAAACGGCAGAGAAATTTCTCCCAGCACCGAACTTAAATTCACAATCCGGCCGTAACCCTGCCGCCGGAACACCGGGATAAACCGGTTGGTTAACTCCTGCATTCCGCAGACATGCACTTCAAATAAATCACGCAGCATGTCGCGCGACATATCTTCCACGGCTGACGCCAAACCAAATCCGGCGTTATTCACAATTGCGCCCAGCTGACCGTTAAACCGGCGCAGCACCTCATCCGCCGCCGCATTCACCGACTCACTGCTCGCCACATCCAGTTGCACCGGCTCAAAACCCTTTGCGCGCAGCATTGCCAGATCCGTCTCACTCCGCACCGTTGGAATCACATTCCAGCCGCTCTTTTTTAATAATCGCGCCGCCGCCAGACCGATACCCGACGAACAGCCCGTCACCAAAACCGTTTTTTCTTTTACCTGCGCCGCGTTCATAATGCCGGGGAATCTACCGCGGATTACACCGATATAAACGGATAAAACAAAAATTTATCATCCGTATAACTTCGCATAATCTGCGGATTCATTTTTTTGTGCCTTTTTATAATCTTTGCGGCTAACCTCTTCGTGTGAAACTTTTCGATGCCCATTGCCATTTGCAGGACGACCGGCTTTTTGCGGACTTAGAAAACATCGTTGCCCGCGCCGGAAAATCCGGTGTCGAGAAAATGATCTGCGCCGGAACATCGCCGGCCGACTGGAACCGCGTGCTCGAATGCGCTCAGCGCTTCCCGCATAACATCATTCCGGCGCTCGGGATACACCCGTGGTTCGTTGAAGGTGGAACGCGACCTCCGGGCGCGTTGCAAACATTAGAAAATTTGTTAATTCAGAATCCCGCCGCTGCAATCGGCGAAACCGGACTCGACTTTCAAAAACGCTTCACCAATCGTGAAGCGCAGGAAAAATCATTCATCGCACATCTTCAACTTGCCGGGAAATTAAACCGGCCGGTGGTGGTCCATTGCGTTCATGCCTGGGGCAGGCTGTTTGAGATCATAAAAGAAAATCCGGCGCCGAACATTTTACTGCATGCCTATTCCGGCGCGACGGAACTCATCCCTGAACTCGCTGCTTTAAATTGCTGTTTTTCATTTAACGCCGGAATTATAAATCTGCACGCCAAACGTGTGCGCGCCGCCATTGCTGCTGTACCGGAACACCGACTGCTGCTTGAAACCGATGCACCGGATTTTACCCCTCCGGGGAAAACACCGCCCAACGAACCGGCGAATCTGAACTTAATTCTGCGCGTTGCCGCCGAACTCAGAAATCAATCCGAATCATCTCTCGCTGAAATCACATTCCGTAATACTGCAGAGTTTTTTAAATTTTAATCCCGGTAAAATCTTATTGATTTGTATATGTCAAAAATATACGTTTTATTGATATGAGAGATCTGCTTGGTCAGATAGAGGGTTTTGATTGGGACGCCGGTAATAGCGACAAAAACTGGTTGAAGCACAGCGTTTCAATTAAAGAGTGCGAGGAAATATTTTTTAATGAGCCGTTGATTGTTTTGGAAGATTTAAAACATTCAATGCTTGAGCAGCGTTTTGCAGCGTACGGTATTACAAAGGATGGTCGAACATTGCATGTGATTTTTACATCGCGTAATAAAAAAATCCGTGTGATTTCAGCACGTGATATGCATCGAAAAGAGAGAATATTTTATGAAAACAAAAACTAAAAACATTCCGGCGTTTAAAAATGAAGATGAAGAGCGTGATTTCTGGGCAACACATTCATCACTGGATTATTTTGATCTTTCAACGGCGCGGCGCGTTGTTTTCCCGAATCTTAAACCGTCGACCAAAACTATTTCTATCCGTTTGCCTGAATCGTTAATTGATGCGCTGAAAGCGCAGGCTAATCGCCTGGATGTGCCATATCAGAGTCTCGCGAAAATTTATCTTGCGCGTGAAGTGGAACGGGAACGCCGGATTTTTTCAGATGAAACGGTTCTTGCCGAACAACCGGCAGGATATAACGCCCGACCAAAGAAAAACAAAAAATCCGGGTATATACGTTAATTTTTCGACGAGGTGAACAGGAACGACAGAGTTAGTGATATTACCGGTTTTTGATTATCGCGCGCAAATTTTTAAAATCGGCGGGACGCCGGAAACGTAAGTTTTTTGACTCTTATTGTACAATAAAAAATCTGTGCAAATCCTGTTCATCCCGTCAAAAAATTTCCACGATCAGTTTTTCTTCAACTTCGGGCCGGCGGGGGTATCCTGAACAATCCAGCCCGCGGCGGCGATAGCGTTGCGCAGGCGGTCGGCTTCGACAAAGTTTTTTTCCTGTTTGGCGGCGGCGCGCGCTTCGGCCAATGCCACAATGTCCGGCGGCGCTACAATGTCCGGCGGCTCGAGAAATCCGAGCACGGTATCGAGCTTTTTCCACAGCGATAAAACCGCGCCGGCGGTTTTTGCATCCATTGACCCAATATGTTTATTGCCTTCGTGTACGCCGTCGAACAGCGCGCCAAGGGCGCCGGCAATATTGAGATCGCTGTCGAGTGCGGCTTCGAATTTCGTTTGCATTTCAACCGCCCACGCCGGAAGTTCTGCGGTGGATGCGGCATCCCCGCCGCGCCCGCGTTCTTTCAGTTTTGCATAAAATTCGTCGAGACGGGCGAGGGCGGCGCGATTGGCGTGCAACGAATCAAAGGTAAAGTTCAGCGACTGCCGGTAGTGCGTGGCGATAAGTTCATAACGGATTTCCCGGCCGGTGTATCCTTTGTCGAGAATTTCGCGCAACGTATAAAAGTTGCCGAGCGACTTCGACATTTTTTTGCCCTCCACCTGCAGGTGCGCGCAGTGCATCCAGTATTTGGAATAGAGTTTTCCGCTTGCGCCTTCGCTCTGCGCGATTTCGTCTTCGTGGTGCGGAAAAATATTATCGATGCCGCCGGTATGCAGATCGAATGTCTCGCCGAGATATTTCATGCTCATCGCAGAGCATTCGATATGCCAGCCCGGGCGACCCCTGCCCCACGGCGAATCCCAGAACACGTCGCCGTCTTTTTCATCGTAGGCTTTCCAGAGCGCAAAGTCCGCAGCGTTTTCTTTATCGTACTCATCCTGCGCCACACGCGCACCGGCGCGCATACCTTCACGGTCGAGGCGCGCGAGCTTCCCGTACGCCGGAAATTTATCAATCGGAAAATAGACCGAGCCGTCATCCGACTTGTACGCCAGACCTTTTTCAAACAGCGTTTTGATCAATGCAATCATTTCCGGAATGCAGTCTGTCGCCGCCGGATAAAACTCCGCCGGTTCAATATTCAGCGTTTTAAGATCGTCAAAAAATGCATCTTTATATTTCTGCGTAAATTCACTCAGCGGCAGATTGTTTTCAATCGCCCCGCGAATCGTTTTGTCATCAACGTCCGTCAGATTCTGTACCTGCGTCACCTTGAACCCTTTATATTTCAGCCACCGGCGCAGCAGATCTTCAAACATGTATGCGCGGTAATTTCCGATATGAGCATAGTGGTAAACCGTCGGACCGCAGGTGTATATGCGTACGTGATCCGGCTCCAGCGGAACCAGCTCCTCTTCCGTGCGTGACATCGTATTGTAAATTTTGAAACTCATAATAAATTTTCTGTTGAGACAGGATGAACCGGCTGAGCGGAATAAATCCTGTCAATCCTGTTTATCCCGTCAAAAATCGATTCTCAATTTACTTTATTTTAACAATGAGGCAAGTCTGCGCGCGAACTTCGGTAATTCCGGATCGCGCGCGCCCATGGAGAGCACCGGCAGATTCATTGCACGTAACCGGTGTTCAAGCGCCGGGAAATCCGGTGCATATTCTGCCGGAATTCCGGCAGCGTTTAGCTGTTCGACAAAACCTTCTGAATCAATTTTCCGGCTCGCCGTTCCGCCGGCATAAAAGACGGGCATAATAAAGAGATGGCTCATTGCGCCGGCACGCCACGCATTGTGGAATGTTTCAATAAATCCGGCCAGTCCGTTGAACAGCGGTGCAAAGCCGTGCGGGCGCCAGCACACAGAAAACTCCGGCCAGATTTCTGATACCGCTTCAATCGCCGCTTCAATCTTAATTGGACTGTGTGCAAAATCGTCGATCACTTTATCACTCACGCGCTCCAGCCGCCGTTCAATACCTTGAAACGACCGCACGGCGGCCATACATTTCTGCAGATCGAACCCGAGCGCTTTGCACAGCGTCAGCGCATTGTTCACGTTTTCGATATTGTGCCGGCCGGGCATCGGCGAGGAGACAGCAAAGTGTTCCGGTGTTTTAATTACGACACCGGAAACCTGCGCTTCAAATTCAGCAAACAGCTTTTCCAGTTCCGGCAGCGGAAAATGATCCGGCGCGATATTGGTAATAATGGCATGGTGCGGATAAAATTTTAAAAACGATTTATCGCTCTCATCCGCTTCAATAATCCACGGTCCGTTTCCAAAGCGCACGTTGCCTAAAGTAGATGCGGCGCCCCCGCCGCATTTCTTTTTTTTATTACGCGGCGGGGGCGCCGCGTCTACTTTCCAGTTCAGTACCGGCGCGCCGCAATATACCGCCGGATCTTTCCCCAGACATTCAAAAATCCAGCCGAGCAGTCCGGTAACGGTTGATTTTCCGGCGGTGCCGGCCACCGCGATCAGTTCTTTGCCGCCGCACAGCTGCGCGAGCATGTCCGCGCGATGGTACACCGGCACACCTAGTGTGTGCGCGCGAATCAGATCAGGATTGTCCGCTTCAATCGCGGTGCTGTAAATGACGGCGGCGGTTTCCGGCGTGATACCGGAGCCGTCCTGCGGCACAATGCGAATGCCGGCGGCCTCCAGCACCGGGAATATTTCCGGATTTGCGGTGCGGTCGGAGCCTGAAACGGAATAACCGGCGCACGCCGCCAGTTGCGCTACGCCGTTCATGCCTGTTCCGCCGATGCCTGTAAAATGAAAATTCATGTGAACGTAAAAACTCAGCCGCTGAGGGACCGCACAGCGGTTGAACAGTCGGCTGGAGTGCTTTGTTCGACGAATCTTTCCATGAGTTCGAATGTAATACCATGTTCGAGAAAAACGGGGTGTTCTGGTGCCTGACCCGGAGCGGTTTGAAACCCAAGCGTTCTGAAGAACTCACCAGACGTATTGCGAGCGATGGTATGAATACGCCGGCAGTTCTTGATTTTAGCGATACGGTAAAGTTCCATGACAAGACTGCGACCGATGCCGTGCCCTTGGGCATGAGGAGCGACGGCCAGATGCCGAAGCTCAATTCCGCTACCGCCGGTCCATACAGCAACCAATCCTCCGACCCCTTGCCCATTTTCTTGAGCAAGTAGCTCAAATTCCTCACCCTCCAAGCTGAATGTGCGGCGTATATCGCGCGGCAGACTCAATGGCCGCCACAGAACTACCCAAAGAAGTTCATCCAGCCTTGCAGCAGCATCGGCTGTCGTCACGATCTCTACTGTCACCATGCTTTCCTCGTCAAACAATATTTATATCAAATTGAATCCAGGCTCAAATCGCCGTGGATACGGATCGTGCCGTTAGGTTCTTCGGCAACATGCAGTATTTTCCCGGGAAATGCGTCCGGCAGGCGCCGTTTCAGTTTTTTGACCACTTTATGCTTAATTTTTTCACGGACCTTTGCCGGCACTTTTTCGAGCGTTGCAATACGAATATCCACCACATAGCCGGGACCGTATTTTGAACCGAATCCGGCGGAAAATGCCGCGCCGACGTTAAACAGTCCATCGTCTTCCGGATTCGCTGTTTTGCCGCGCGGCGGCCGGGCCGGATGCAGTTCATACCGGCCGCCATACTCGTTTTCGAGTTCGGCATCGATCTGATCAAAAACCGTTTTCAGCCGCCGCTCCCAGGCGGAAACTTTCAGCCCGCGCATTATTTCGTTTTTACAGTAACGGCGGCGTACCAGGTGGTGTCGAGATGATCGCGCCCCGGCGACACGGCGTTGTTGTACTCGTTCCGCAGTCCGACGCGGAAGTTCCACTGCTCTGTGCCGGCCAACGGCATCGTGAGGGTGGAGTCCTGCGTCATCAAATAATCCTTCGCGTCTTCGACCGACGGCGTATAAGTCAGCTCGTTCTTAATTTCCCAGTGATTTTTGAAGCGGTAATAATGCGACACTCCGAAGTCGAGACCGACGCGGCCCTCATCATCCTGACCGCTTGTATAATAGCTTTCGTGGCGGTACGACAAACCGGTGCGTCCGGAGAGTTTATAATGATCTTCGTTCGCCCAGCGATATGCCAGACCGCCGGCGACGGTGACGCGCAGGCGGATATCTTCAAATTCATCGTTCTCGACTTCGGTACGCGCATACCAGCCGAGCGGATCAAAAAGATAAGAGGTGTATTGTGCGCCGCCGAGACGTTCGTCAGTATTTTTTCGGCGGTCGGTTTCTTTGCGGGAATACCGGCCGTAAAATTTCAATTCATCCTGCAGACCTTCCAGTACTGCTTCGCCGGACACCGAAAGGTTTTTCTCTTTCGTATTGCCTTCTTTACCGCCGGCGGATGCGGTTGCTTCGGCTTTCCATTTGCGCTGCAATGCATCAATCTCTTTCTGTTTCGCAACAATGCGCGGATCCTGGCCGCTCTGCGGCCAGAGTTCCTGCACCTGTTTCAGCTCCACCGTTGTATTCACATGTTCGCCGCTGATGCTGACCGCATCCGGCGCCGGCGCATCCACACCGCCGACAATCACCGAATCGTCCGTCAGCCGCACCGACGCCAGTTCATCCGTTTTAATTTTTTCAATCGTAGCGCGCGGCACCTTCAGCTCGCCAAACTGTTCGGTTTGGATAACGAGCTCATCGCTGTTAATCGCCGAAATTTTTCCCTGCAGCACAAAGCCGTCTGTCGTACGGACTTCATCAGCGATTCCGGCGGATAGAACCGCCGTACAGGCAACAAAAACAAACATATTTCTCATTCTGCTTCCCGTCCTTTCATCAAGCTTGTTTAACCAATATCGGAAATGCGCGAAAAAGAAACCCTAAAAATTACGGTAGAGTGTAAAAAGACCTCACAACCGGCTCACTGATGAACAGAATTTACACAGAACAGGGCAGGGCGCCGTGAATAAAAATTCTGCCGGTCCCGTTAATCCTGTTTAAAAAAGAACAAAATAAAAATGAGGCCGGATGCCTTGGTATTAATGCGGCGCTTACCGGGCGGAAGGAATTTTGTAAATGATAAAGTCAGCGGGATCGACGAGCGCACAACCTTTGCAGCCGGCACATTTTCCGGCGGCAATGCGTTCGACACGGCCTTTCCGCTCAAGCGTCTGCAGCATACCTTCGGCGGCAGAGATATCGATTTGAAAATGGAGTGCGATATCTTTGACGGTGGCAGAACCGCGCTCAGTAATAAACTGTAAAATTTTTGTTAACATGAGACAGACCGGAATCTATGCGATTTATTTTCTATTGCCTGATGCCTCGTGCCTTTTTCATCTCACTTTAATGCAGCGTGCGATGTCTTTGTCGATGATGTAACGCCCCTCACCGGCGTCGACGATCATGCTGGAGTCGGTTGCGCGGTTTTCAACAATGCGAACGCCGGCGCCGTTGCAGATCCCCATTTCAAACGTCTTTTTATCTTTGTTGGATATAACGGTGACAGCAGTGCCGGCAATGCAGCTGCACAACGGACGAAGTCCGCACTGTTCGCAGTGTTTCGGTTTGCATTTACGAAATCTAAATCTAAAACGACGATGCCGCATGGTTTCCTTTTAAAGTCGAGAGTCTTCAGGTCCGAATGTCAAAAGAAAGATAATTTCATTGTCCCGGCCTTTAAATTTTTAATTCTTTCTTTTTGCTTTTTTTCCATCCCGCCAGTTTCAGTACAGCGTAAAACAGTCCGGTGAAAACAGCAAGTCCGGCAATCCACATTGCAGAGGATGAAGGATGCTGTGCAAAGGTGGCGAACTGATAATAAAGCGTTGCAACGATCCATGCGAGGCCGGTGAGATAACCAAACGCAAAGAGCATCCACCGGAAACTTGTTTCGCGGTAGATGGCGGCGATGGCGGCGACACACGGCGCATAGATGAGAATGAAGAGCAGATATGCCACAGCTGCGGCTTTGCTGCCGAAGTAGCGCTGCAGCGCCGTCATCGTTTGTACGGATGTTGCAAGCTCTTCGGCGGCGGCTTCCGTATCTTCAAGATCAACGGCGGCAGAAATACCGAGCGGATCAGCAAAGACACCGGAAAAGTCTTGAAAGGCCGCCGGAACTGAGGCAAACGCTTCAACCAGTCCGCCCCAGAAATCGAACCGCTCTTCTTCTCCGCTCTTTTCTCCGGCATCTTCCGCCGCTTCAAGCTGTGAATAGAGTGCGTCGAGTGTTCCGACAACGGCTTCTTTGGCAAAAATTCCGGTGAAGAGCCCGACGGTGGCCGGCCAGTTATCGTCAGTGATTCCCATGGGATGAAATACCGGCGTGATGGTTTTGCCGATAGCACTGAGAATGGAATCTTCACTGTCATCGTTACCGAACGAGCCGTCAGTCCCCATGGTATTGAGAAAACTGAGGACGACAACCAACGGCAGAATAACTTTCCCGGCGCGGAAAATAAAACCCTTCAAGCGGTTCCAGGTGTGCAGTATGATGCCATTAAATGTCGGCAGATGATATGGCGGCAGCTCCATCACAAAGGTTGAAACCTCGCCTTTGAGAATCGTGGTGCGCAGCATCAGTCCGGTGAGTACGCTGAGCAGAATGCCGGTGAGATAGATGCTGAAGATTACGGTGCCGCCGGAATGCGGAAAGAACGCAGCGGCGAACAGAATGTACACCGGCAGCCGCGCACCGCAGGACATGAACGGATTCATAAGCACGGTCATGGTGCGGTCGCGTTCGTTTTCAAGTGTGCGCGCCGCCATAATTCCGGGTACGTTACAGCCAAAGCCGACAAGCATCGGCAGGAACGCCTTGCCCGGCAGCCCGATGGCGCGCAGCATGCGGTCCATCACAAATGCCGCACGCGCCATATAGCCGGAATCCTCCAGCACGGACAGGCAAAGAAAGATGAAAAAAATCGGCGGGACAAAGGTTGAAATCGTTTGAATTCCGCCGCCGATTCCTCCGGCAAGCAGCGTAATCAGCCAGTCCGGCGCATTCACTGCGCCGAGCAGCGTACCGAACCCTTCAACAAATACGGTTCCAAACAGGATGTCGAAAAAATCGATGAATGCACCGCCGACATTGGTGGTGATGATAAATACAAGATACATCACCGCCAGAAACAGCGGAATGCCGAGCACACGGTTCAGTACAATTTTATCAATTGCGTCGGACACGGTGCGGCGCAGCTGTAAAGTGCGCTTGACGACATCTTTGGCGAGACCGTTGATAAAGCCGTAACGGCCGTCGGCAATTGCCACGTCGACATCGTCACCCATGTGCACATTGATTTTTCCGGATGCGGTTTTTACATCGTGGGCAAATTTGCCGGCCGTAATCTCTTCAGCGAGCACATCACCTTCAAGCAGCTTGATGGCGAGCCAGCGCGAATCGACTTTCGCAGCGGCAGCATCGCCGGCGGCCTTCTTTTCGAGTTCGTCAATGAGCAGTTCCACCTGTTCGTCATAGTTGACTTTAGTCGGAGAAACGGCGTGGCTCTCTGCAATGTCCCGGATGGCGGCTTTCAGCTCATTCAGTCCGTTTTTGCGCGCCGCCACGGTGGGAATGACCGGACAGCCGAGGTGCTCTGCAAGGTGATCGACTTCGATGCCGATTTTCCGCTGTTTCGCAATATCCATCATATTGAGCGCAACGACGACCGGCACGCGCATTTCGAGAAGCTGCGTGGTGAGGTAGAGGTTGCGCTCAAGATTGGTGGCATCAAGAATGTTAACAACGACATCGGGCTTTTCTTTGAGAATGTATTCGCGCGACACTTTTTCGTCGGTCGAATAGGCGGAGAACGAATAAATTCCCGGCAGGTCAACGACGTTGATTTTTGTCTCGCCGTCTTTATAGCTTCCCTCGAGCCGCTCGACTGTAACACCCGGCCAGTTGCCGACGCGCTGATGCGAACCGGTCAGCGCATTAAACAGCGTTGTTTTGCCGCAGTTCGGGTTTCCAGCCAGAGCAATCGTGATTTCACTCATCATAACGCTTTCGTTTTAAATTTTTTCCACTTCCAGCGCATCGGCTTCTGCTTTACGCAGTGTAACACTGCAGCCGTGAATTGAGATCTCTGCCGGATCACCGAGCGGTGCGATGCGAATCAGCTTAAATTCGACGCCTTTCACAAGACCCATCTGGATGAGTTTCTGCCGGTAGAGTTTATCGGATGTGCTGTAGCCGGAAATTTTTCCGGTTTCGCCGGCTTTCATCTCTTTCAGTTTCATGAAACTCCTTTTTTACCTGAGAAAAAATTTTTATACCGCTACCGGAATAAAGATCCGGTTTCAATCAAATTGCTTAAAACTCGAGGGCGAGCTGACCGGTCACCACGTCTGCATCGCGTTCGCCGGCACCGAAATCTTCGCGCATGTATTCCACCGATGCCGTCAGCGTACAAATGTCATTCTCCGCCAGAATATAACTGCCGACAAAGCCGCAGCGGTTTTTCGCAAAAATATCGGCGATCCGGCGGCTCCTTTCATATTTCACAGCCGCGCCGATTCTATCCGTCACTTCAAGGCCGAGCTCAAGATTGAATGATTCCGGTTTGATTTTAGCTGCATCTGCTCCATCGTCAAACATCACAGCGTCCAGCGCTTTTACATATTCCGCAATCAATGTTGCACGGCCGTACGTTAACGTTGCCCATGCATTAAACCCGCCGGTGTCGTCGTCAAGATACACATTACCGCCGGCAGCGCGAAAGTCATCCACTTCATCATTCAGCGTATCAGCAGTAAACATATTGCGAATCAGTGCACTGCCGACCGCAAAGGCAAAATTATCACTCTCCATTGAATACGATGCCGCCAGCACCGCGTTTTCAATGTGGTCGCCGCCGTCCTCTGTATCCACATCGCTGTTGAATACGCTCACGCTCGCCATAAATCCGCCCTTTTTAAATCCCAGCAGCGCCGCCGTTTCGCGCGACTCCGCGAGCTCGAGCACAACCGGATCGGTAATGAAAAAAGTGTCAAAATTTCCGAACGGGACGTACATTTTTCCGGCCTGGAAATAGAGCGGAAATTTATCAGTGCTGCCGATCGTGATCATCGCCTGATCGACCTCCATCGGTTCTGTATCGTCCTCTTCATAAAGAAAGCCCAGATCACCGCGCAGCCAGTCGAGCAGCTGCCAGCCGGCCGACAGTTCCACTGTCGCCATTGTAATATCACTCTCTTTGTCGCCGCCTTTGCGTTCACGGCGATAACTGCCTTCTACTTCAAACAGCGCGCCGAACTCGAAATTTTCCGGCAGCGCCTCCACCGCCAATGCCAGAGCGTCATGCATTGAAGAAGATTTTTCCGCCGCCGCTTCGTCCCGGTGCTTATTATGCAGCAATGCTTTCAGCTCCTGCACTTCCGCCTGAAGTTGATCAAATTCCGCCTTGTTCACCGGCACATCCTGTGCCGCCGCCCCAAGTGTTATTGCAACGCCGATTCCCGCAACAGCCAATTGCATTCTATTCATAATACTCCTGTTTACTGCGGCATCAGCCGCAAGATTATAAGCAAACGGCATCTTACCGTTTGTAAAATTCGCAAAATAATTCAGGAGCCGTTGATATTCGTCAAGCGATATTAATATAAAATCTTAATAGAGATATGGGGAGCATCAGATACCGGCACGAGGCATCAGGGATGCAAAAAACCGCGGATGACACGGATATTTCTAACAGGAGAAAACAAAAATCACAAAAAATTGACCATTGAGAGTTGAGAATTGAATATTGAACATTGTTTTTCTTCGCTTTCTCTGCGCTTTTGCGTGAATAAATCCGTTTATATCTGTGTCATCCGCGGTTTCTTTTTCTCGTGCTTTTGTGCCGCTTCGCTGCCCGGCATTCGCCGCACCCTGCTTCGAATGTGTTTTTTGGGGTCATTAAAAATTCATGCTGATCAGTGTAAAAATCGAAGGCGGGATTTAATTAGACGGAATTTCCATGTAAAATTTAATTTCCCGGCGGGCATAATCCGATATTCCTTGTTCAAAGGTCGAAATTCCGTACTCTTTTACGCTTTCGGAGAGTTGCTATGAACGAGAAATATCCTTTTGCTGAAATTGAGCCGAAATGGCGGATGTACTGGGACGATCACGGACTGTTTAAAACCGACCTGTCTGACACCGCGAACAAATACTACTGCCTGATGATGTTTCCCTATCCCTCCGGCAGACTGCACGTCGGCCACGGTCGCAATTACATCATCGGCGATGCGGTTGTCCGTTACAAAAAAATGCGCGGTTTCAATGTGCTTTCCCCGATGGGCTGGGACGCATTCGGCCTGCCCGCCGAAAACGCCGCCATTAAAACCGGCACGCCGCCACGCGAAAGCACGATGGCGAACATTGCCGTGATGAAAGAACAGCTTGCCGCGTGGGGCTGCTGCTACGACTGGGAAAAAGAGATCGCATCATGCGAACCGGAGTATTACAGATGGACGCAATGGCTTTTTATCCAGATGTTCAAGCGCGGGCTGGCGTATAAAAAGAAAAGCTGCGTCAACTGGTGTCCGGACTGCGCAACCGTGCTGGCAAACGAGCAGGTAGTGGACGGCACGTGTGAGCGCTGTGATTCTGCGGTTGAACAGAAAGCGCTCGAACAGTGGTTTTTCAAAATCACCAACTACGCCCAGCGCCTGCTCGACGATCTGGATAAACTCGACGGCTGGCCGGAGCGCGTAAAAACGATGCAGCGCAACTGGATCGGCCGCTCCGAAGGCGCCGAAATTCAATTTGCGCTCGTGCCGCGCGACGACGGAAAAACCGACAGCATTCAATCCGTCGACTGCTTTACCACGCGCGTTGACACGATTTACGGCTGCACCTATATGGTCGTCGCGCCGGAATATCCGGCGCTCAAAGAGCTCATCGCCGGCCTGCCGCAGGAACACGATGTGCTGCAATTCATTTCTGATGCCGCGAAGCTGACCAACCTCGACCGCGAATCCGATATCCTCGAAAAGAAAGGACTTTTCACCGGACGTTATGTGATCAATCCGTTCACCGGCGAAAAGGTTCCGCTGTGGGTCGGCGACTATGTGCTGATGTACGGCACCGGCGCGGTGATGGCGGTGCCGGCGCATGACACGCGCGACTGGGCGTTCGCAAAAAAATATAATCTGCCGGTTAAGCTTTCCATTCAGAATGCCGCCGGTTCACTGAAGCTCGCCGAAATGGAAACCGCCTTTACCGAGGACGGCATCTGCTGCGATTCCGATGAATTCACCGGCATGAAAAACCGCGATGCCATCGGCGCGATGATTCAATTTGCCGAGCAGAAAAAATTCGGTAAAGGCAGCATTAACTTCCGCCTGCGCGACTGGCTGATTTCGCGTCAGCGCTACTGGGGCGCACCGATTCCCATTATCTATTGCGACCAGTGCGGCATGGTACCGGTGAACGAAAACGATCTGCCGGTGCTGCTGCCGACCGATGTCGAATTTAAACCGGCCGGCGAATCGCCGCTCAAAAGTTCTGAAAGTTTTATAAACGTCGCGTGTCCGCAGTGCGGCGGCGCGGCGCGGCGCGAATCCGACACCATGGACACATTCGTCGATTCAAGCTGGTATTTCCTGCGCTATCTCAACGCACATGATAACACAAAAGCCATCGACACCGACGCCTGCAATAACTGGCTGCCGGTCGATCAATATATCGGCGGAATTGAGCACGCCATTCTGCATCTGCTCTACGCGCGCTTCTTCACCAAAGTGGTACACGATCTCGGCCTGATTAATTTCGACGAGCCGTTCGCCAAACTGTTTACACAAGGCATGATCTGCAAAAAAAGCTCCGTCGACGGCAAGCTCTATAAAATGAGCAAATCTAAAGGCAACGTTGTCAGCCCGAACGAGCTCATTGAAAATTACGGCGCCGACACCGTCCGTCTCTACACCCTCTTCATCGGCCCGCCGGAAAAAGAAGCCGAATGGAACGACAGCGCCGTGGAGGGCGCCTACCGTTTTCTCTGCCGCATCTGGCGCCGCGTCTGGCAGAATCATGATCTGCTAACCGCATCGAAAAATCTCACGCCGGATATGTCAAAAATGGACGCGCCGGAGCGCGGCCTGTTCCGCAAAGTTCACGAGTCCATCAAAAAAATCACCGGCGATCTCGACGGCGCATTCCACTTCCACACCGCCATTTCATCGATCATGGAACTCATGAACGCCATCGATGAGTTGAACATCGACGCCGGCAGCTCTGAACAGGCCAAAGCGGTGTTCCGTGATGCCATCGAAAAAGTGGTCATCCTCATTTCACCGTTTGCACCGCACATCGCCGAAGAGCTGTGGAAGGAACTCGGCTATACCGGCGGCGTACTCAGCGCTGAATGGCCGGAATTCATTGAAGCCGCGCTGCACCGCGACTCCATACAAATGGCGCTGCAGGTCAACGGCAAAGTCCGCGGACAGCTCACCGTCCCGTCCGCCGCCACCAAAGAAGAAATCGAACAGCTCGCTGTCACCGACCCCGCCGTCCTCAAATGGACCGAAGGCAAAACCATCCGCAAAGTCATCGTCGTCTTCGGTCGACTGGTGAATGTCGCAGCAAATTAATAAGAGTACGATATGAAATGGATCAACGCTTTTTTCTTTGTATGTCTAATAAGCATATCCTCTGCCTGTATGAATGTTCCCATTGAAGGCGATTGTCCAAAAACTCCCGATTCGAAATATGGTAAAGAAGTTATTCATGGGTCTTTTTATGGCTTTATTTGGAACGATAACAGTCGTCAGGTCTGTAAGGCTGAAAATAGACTCGGGTTGGCAAAAGTAGAATATCGTACAAATTTTTTCTACTCACTGCTTAGCGTTGCTAGTCTAGGGCTTTATGCCCCATTCAACATTGATTATTGGGTTGAAGCACCCGATATGACTGAATACTAGGGGCATCTAATATGGCAACGCGAAATCTTGTACTCCTTTTCGACGGCACATGGAATAAAGCAACAGAGAACGGAGATGACAATCAAACCAATGTAGAAAAATTATATCATTTTCTGCCAAAAAATTACAAATACAACGTTCATTATGAAGAAGGCGTTGGAACTAAAAGTAATGAAAAAATTTTAGGCGGAACATTTGGTGCCGGTATAGATGAGCGTATTTCAGGTGCATACCGGTTTCTTCAACGACGCTATGCTGAAGATACTGACAATAAACTGTTTATTTTCGGGTTCAGCCGCGGTGCTTACACTGCCCGCACATTTGCTCAATTGCTTTATTATTGCGGGATGCCCCGAAAAGAACAAAATATGAAAAATGCATGGAAAAGTTATTATAAACAAGACAGTGAAGCAGCAAATAAGCTTAAAAAATCCGATAACTTTTTTGATGTTGAAATCGAAATGCTTGGAGTCTGGGATACAGTAAAATCAACTAAAGACCCAGACAGAAAAGATACCGTCCTCTATCCAAATGTAAAAGCTGCTTATCATGCGATAGCAATTGATGAAAAGCGTAAAAACTTCCCTATATTGCATTTTGATACGGATTCACGTGTCACGCAAACTTGGTTTTCTGGTGTTCATTCAGATATCGGCGGAGGGTATCCAGATGAAGAATCTCAACTTTCTAATATTACATTGAGTTGGATGATTGATGCTGCAAAAAAACATGGGCTAGAATTTATTGAAAATATAAATGACCGGCTAGCCCTTGATACAGATGGAACCAGTAAAATGCATGATTCATACTGTGGAAATTGGAGAGTGTTGGGCAAACACATCCGACAAATTAATCCAAACGATCATGTCCATTCGTCAGTAAGAACTCGTATTTTGAATAATGCCAGTTATCGCCCGCTAAATTTACCAGACAATCCATTATACATATAAAGGGCTTTATATGGACGAAAACGAAACTATTGAAAAATTGTGTGATTTTTTAATCAAGCAAGGCTGGAAAATAAAAAGTAAAGTTCTTGCTGGTGAACGCGGCATCGATGTTGAAGCCATTGACCCAAACAATAAACTTTTTCTTATCGAAGCAAAAGGAAGCACATCTTCTAAAAAAGGAAGTTCTCGTTTCGGAAAACCTTATAAAAAAACACAAGTATTTGATGTTGCATCAAAAGGGCTAATGCTATGTTTTCATCACTTAATGAAAAAATCTAGTTGCGACATCGGTTTTGTCTATCCTGCAAATAAACATTTTAGCTTTTATATCGATCCTCTTGTTCCAATGTTAACATCAATAGGTTTAACTCTCTTCTGCGTACACGCAAATGGACATGTTGAAATTTATACAAAAAATTGTAACTAAAAATTTGTTCAATTTCGTTAATTTTTTATGGTTACAATGCTTATTGCTTGGGATACTGTTCCGGTAGTGAAAAATTCATCGTCCAGTTTAGCGCCATTTGAAAAGCAGATTTTAAATTTACGTAAAAAAGGAGTTTCGTTTCGTAAAATTGCGGAAATTTTAAATGAAAAACATGGTTTGAATATTACGCATAATGCTGTGGTGGTGTTTTTAAAATCGCGCGAAAAACAAAATCAGCAATCTGGTTTGTTTTTCAAAAATTTTCCGGCGGATATTCGCGAAGCCTTGTTAAAACAGTTTACGGCGCTGTGGACGTATGACTCCACTGCAATTGAGGGCAATACGCTGACGCTCGGCGAAACAATTAAAGTGCTGGAACTCGGACTGACAATCAGCGGCAAACCGCTCAAAGATCACGAAGAGGTTTACGGCCACGCCAAAGCGGTTGAACTGATTTATGACCTGATTCAAAAAGACAAAATCACCGCTGAGGATTTATTTAATTTGCACCGGTGCGTAATGCAGAAAAGCGCGATTGATTCTCTGCGGCCTGTTGGCGACTGGAAACGTGATTATAACGGAACGACCGGTGTGAAAAAAGATAAGCCGGTTTATATGGAATATGCGAGTCCGTCTGATACGCAGAAACTGATGGCACGCTGGATCAAAGAATTCAACCGCAAGCTGAATTCAGCAACATCGTCGGTAAAAGCCATTAATGTTTATGCCTGGACGCATTTGAGTTTTGTGCGCATTTATCCGTTTTTTGACGGCAATGGACGCATCGCGCGTTTAATTGCAAACCTGCCGCTGTTGAAATGCGGATTCCCGCCACTGATGATTTCTCTAAAACGCCGCGTTGAATATATTGATCTGTTATGGAATTACGAAAGCGCCGTCGGTATCATAAAACGCAATGACCCGCTTCTTCCGCAACATCCAGCCATCACAGCATTCAAAACATTGCTGCGCGAAGAATGGCGTGAATCGCTGCGTTTAGTTGAAAAAGCAAAAAAACAAGCTGCATCACGATAATGTAGGCCGACTGGCCTCAGTCGGCGCGCCGCGTGAGGGCACGCGGCCTACAGTTTTTCATCCGTTTATATCCGCGGTTAAAAATCTTAGCGGTCTTTGCGGCCTTCCTGTTAGAGATTCTTAAACAAGAAGATCGCAAAGCGCGCGAAGAAGAGAACCACGAAGGGCACGGATTCATTACCCACGAATGACGCGAATTTTCACGAATGCGCAGAAACAGGATTCGTGTTTATTCGTGATATTAGAGCATATCACGATTGAGAAGCCGTAATATGACACGATGAAAACCATCCGGCAGCATCCTGCGGTGTGACCTGTGCGAATGCCCGGCTGATTGCGGCGGATAATTCATCCTGTGTCCGGGCGCCCAGACGTCGCAGTAGGGTTTTGATTCTGCTCCACATCTTTTCAATCGGAGTGAAGTCCGGGCTGCAGGGCGGCAGGAACTTTATCGTTGCCCCGCACGCTTCAATCAAACGAAGAGCTTCCGGATCATAATGGGTTCTGAGGTGATCCATCACAATGATATCGCCGGGCTGCACAGTGTGGGTGCCAATACCGCACGGATATACTCACGGAACACGGCGCCGTCTGATGGACCCTCCACCTCCATCGCTGCCGTCTGTCCGTTCAACCGGATCGACGAGATCATCGTGGTGGTACACCCGTGTCCATGCGGCGCGTGTGCCAACAGCCGCAGACCATGACGGGCACGTCCGTGTAACCGGGTCATATTAGTTTTAGCGCCGGACTCGTCGATGAACACCAGACGGCCGGGATCAAGGTGCGGGAGTTCTGCGAGCCATTGTTCACGTAACCGCTCCACGTCTTCCCGTTTTTGTTCGGCAGCATGCAGCGTTTTTTTATACCGGTATCCGGGCCGGCTTAATGCGCGCTGAACCGCCATGATGGAGCAGTCCAGATCTTTAATCTCTGTCAACGTCGCATCGGGGTGACGCTGAACCAGCCGGTCGAGTGCATCCAATGAGCTGCCGTGGAATACCGCCCGGCGGTGGCCTCGAGGCAGAGGCGCTGTACGGCCGGTTT